>CAYOYU010000040.1:0-25028 GCA_964408265.1 uncultured Syntrophorhabdaceae bacterium | reverse complement strand
TCGAACAGGTGCTCCCAGATCTTCGGGTACTTTCGCTGGAAGAGACGGTAGAGGTGCTCGCCGGGACTTTCAAGCCTTCCCTTCAGGACCCATTGGTTCATCTCGTCCCTGCCGGGGCCTGTGGCGGTGACAAAGATCTCGCCCGTCACGAATGCGGCAAAGGAGAGGTCGTCTTCCGGGCAATCGAGAAAACGCAAAAGGCTGACGACCTCGTTGATGCGGCTGTTGTTCCGCACATCAACGGTATGTTCCGAGTCAACGGCTATGCCCATTTCGAGGAGGACCTTCACCATCAGGTCAGCCTCCTCTCTCCTGCGCACGAGCAGGGCGATCTCGTCGTCCCGGAAGACTCCGCGAGCCCGAATATGGCGGATAAGCTCCACGACCCGGCTCCTCACGATCTCATACCGCTCGTCCTTGGAAAGCGCCCCGCGCGCCTCCTCTTCCTCGTCCGGCAGGGAGAGTCTCTCGACGCGCACGTATCCTGACTCCTTCTTTGAGTCCAGCACTCCCTGGGGAGTACACCGGTAGCTGCCCAGGAGCCCCTCCACTCCTGCGGGGCTCAGGTTGTCTCCGACAGTCACCAGGAGGCGCTCCAGGTTGGGACCGGAGAAGACGGTGTTGTTGAAGCCCACGATGCCGCCGCAACTTCGGTAATTCTTCGCCAGTTCCAGGGCGTAGACCGGGTAGGCTCCATACCTCAGGGCAACCTCGTCTACGAGCTCCGACTTGCCCCCGCGCCAGCGGTAGATGGCCTGCTTCTTGTCGCCCACGAGAAAGAGCGTGCCCCCGCGGCTGAGCGCTTCGTCTGCAAGGACCTCGATATTCTTCCACTGCAGCTGGTTCGTGTCCTGGAATTCGTCTACCAGGAAGTGGCCGTACCTCTCGGCAAGGGCATAGTAGACTTCCGGAATGAAGGCCTCGTTGTCGATGATGGCCTGAAGGCGTGTATTCAACTGTTCGATGAGGACCACTTTCTTCCGGTAGGTGATCTCCTTCTCCAGCATCTCCTTGAAGAGATCGTAGACCTCTATGTAGGGAGCAAATTTTGTTTCCGAAAGGGCTTCAACATAGCGGCCCATCCGTTCCTGCAGCCGTCCCCAGAGCTCCTCGGCCCCATCGAAGCAAAGGCTGCCTTTATTGAGGCATTCCTGGATGGAATTCTTTTTGAAATAGGTACTTCTCGACGGGTCGGGACGCGTTGAGCCGGAAAGTTGTTCCAGGGCGTCGAGAAATCTTTTGTTGGCTTTGACACCGGGCTGCATGGTCAACTGCAGCGTGAGCCCTTGGGCCAAGTCCCTGAGCTCCTGTCCCAGGTCCTCGGTTTGCCCCGCTGGCCGGGGAAGGGCGAACTGCATGTTCTCCTTTGCCTCTTCCCTCCAGAGGAGCGTCACCACCTCCCGCAGAAAGATCCTGGGCAGCCAGGTCACATTTTCGCCTTCCGTCTCGATGTAGGCCCTGAGGAATCGATGAAACTTCTCCCTCACACGGTCCTCTTCCAGGATCCTCTGCAGGCATTCCTGCAGCACCAGATCAAGGTAGGTCGAAGAGTCTGTGGAGACCTCGAAGTCGGGGGGCAGGTTCAGCTTGAAGGCCGAAGCTTTCAGGGTGAGGTTCACGAAGCTGTCAATGGTGCTTACCTTGAAATCGCTGAAGTTCTTCAGCATCTCCTCGAAATCACGGGCGATCTTGGAGCGAATTAAGGGTTCGAGGGTTCGAGGGTTCGAGGGTTCGAGGGTTTCACTGGACCCCTTGACCCCTTGACCCCTTGACCCCCTTCTTTCCAACAGCTCGTCCATGGGCCTCGCGCTCGCCCCTTCGAAAGGCAGGTCGAGAATGATGCGCTTCATCCAGTCGATGATTCGGATGCGCATCTCCGCGGCCGCTTTGTTGGTAAAGGTGATTGCTACGATGTTGGCGACGTGGTTCTCGGGCCCCTTGCCCGATATGCTGTTGAGAACAAGGAGCCGCAGGTAGCGCAGGGCAAGCTGGTAGGTCTTCCCTGCCCCTGCCGAAGATCTTACGGTAAGGATATGGGGCAGTTCAGGACAGTTGTACAATCTTTCTCCTCATAGGACCCGCCTGCCTATCTCTTTCCTGCGTGCGCCTTCTTCTTCAACGGCTTCAAAGAACTGCTCCGGCCATCCAAAGACTCCCTTGTTCCATCCCCGTCCCGTCAATTCCTCATATTAAAAGATTCGACCCCTAAAGTAAACAAAGGGCCCTCTGCTCCATTATGGTGCGTCAATACTGACAACAGCGTGACAGTTGCCGGCGCAGGAAAAGAAAACGCCCTCTGACGGATCAAAGGGCGTTGTAGCTGTCTGTTCTGAATTCTGTTGCCGAAAAGCGGAATCCCCAAGCTTTGCGTTTCGCGCTGCTCCTAATAATCTCCTTCCTGGGTGATGCCGGCGAGGAGCCAGTTCTTTTCGCCCACTCTCCGCGTAAACGTCCAGTATTCGAGAAACTTCACCGGCTCCGAGGCGCTGCCTGCCACGACCTGGCTCGTTGTTTCATCTGCGGTGTAGTCGAGAAGGCTGGCGAGGAATTTCACTGTCACATACTCCTGCCCCTGGTCCTGAACTGCATCAACAATCTCAACCTGTCGGACCGCGATGTTCTCCAGCCGGTTGAACTGTTTTGCAGCCACTGCCTGGTTGACCTGTTCCTGGAAAGTGCTCAGCATCTGAGGGGCAAGGAGAGCACGGACCGGAGCAAGGTCTCTTTTGGTCCAGGCGCTCTGAATCCTGAAAAAGTTGTCCTCTGCCGTCTCCTTGAAGCCGGCCTCGGTAAAAGTCGGATCCATGGCAGCTATGTATTTGATGCCGTCGGCTACGTAATTCCCGGGAGGCGGGGCATCATAGCCGGACCGGAGTGCCGGTTCCGGTTCGCTGTAAGCATAGTTCGTGGATGCATAGGATGCGTTTGGACCGGCCGCTTCCAGCTCTTTTTTCGCCCGGTACCGTTTGAAGAAATAGTAGGCTACGCCCAGGATGATGAGGATGATGATGAAGTCTCCGAAACCGAAACCGCCGCCGCCCCATCCGCCGCCGGCGGCATGTCCTGCGCCGCCGAAGAGCATGCTGCCGAGCATGCCGCCTAAGAGGCCGCCGCCTATTCCGTACATGAGGCTCCTGCCGAAGCTGGGGGCCGGTGCGGGCGCGGGAGCGGTCGGGGTGGTGCTGGGCTGCGTTGGACGGGTCGTCGGGGATGTAGGGGCTGTTCTCTGATAGGAACCGCTTGAGCGCATTCCGCTGCTCCCTGACGTTCTCCCGCCTCCGGCCCGCGCAAAAGCCACTGAATCCATGACCAGAACGGTGAGGAAGAGGACTGCCACCGAGATTATGAGGATTTTGAAAGGTCTCACTGCCTTTGTTGTCATACAAACCTCCTGAATTTGTTGAAAAATGTGCAGCATAGAATATCATAGCCCGGGCACCGTGTCAAAGCATACCCATCTACCCTGCCTTCCCTTGACAGCCCCTAAGCCCTGCGGTATCCTTTGCTCCACAGTTGTCGGAAATGATTGAGGAGGAGAGGCCATGGACCTGATGGAGACGATCAAGGCAAGAAGAAGCATACGGGCTTTCAAGGCGGATCCTGTTCCAAGAGAGGTCGTGGAGAAGATCATGGAGGCTGCGGTTCAGGCTCCTTCCGCCATCAACCTTCAGCCCTGGGAATTCAACGTCGTCATGGGCGAGGAACGCCTTCGGCTGAGCCGGAAGCTCATCAAATCCTACCGCGAAAAAAACATCTCCTGCAGTCCCGGCAACGTGAAGCCTTTGAGCCAGACCTTCAGCCGCCGCGGAGCGGAGTCCTTCGAACTCATGACCCCTTATCTGAAAGAGATGGGCCTCGAGTTCAACAGCTTTATCAATGAAGGGAGCTGCAACTTCTATGGTGCACCCGTTGCCATTATCCTCTGCCTCGACAACGCCTTTTCGAAGGCCCGCCTCGTGGACATGGGCATCGCCCTTGGATACATCGTGCTCGTGGCCCACAGCCTGGGACTCGCCACCTGCCCCATAGGCCTCATCAGCGCCTACGAAGAGGAGATCAAGGATGTCCTCAACATCCCTGACAATAAAGACGTGGTCATCGGCGTCGCCCTGGGCTACCCGGATGAAGACAGCCCCATCAACCGATTCAAGTCGCCCAGGGAAGGACTCGCCTCATTCGTCCGCTGGATCGACTGATCTCCTCTCAAACCAGCCGTAGACCGAGGGGATGAGCAGGAGCGTCAGGAGCGTGGACGTTATCAACCCCCCTACCACGACTGTTGCAAGGGGTTTCTGTATTTCGGAACCTGCCCCGCTGGCATAGAGCATCGGTATCAGGCTGAAGATGGCAATGGATGCGGTCATGAGCACGGGCCTCAGCCTGTCGGCGCTGCCCTTGAGGATCGCCTCCCTCAGGTCCAGTTTTTCCTCATCCCGCAACTGGGCGATACGGGATACAAGGACAACCCCGTTCAGCACGGCAACACCGAAGAGCACGATAAACCCTATTGAAGCAGGGACGGACAGATAGAGCCCGGAAATCCACAGGGAAAAGACGCCCCCTATTAATGCAAAGGGCAGATTGAGGATCACGAGGAGGGAGAGCCTTATGGATCTGAAGGTTGCAAAGAGGAGAAGCAGGATCAGCCCTATTGCGATCGGCCCTATCACCATCATTCTGGCCATGGCCCGCTGCTGGTTTTCAAACTGTCCGCCCCAGGTGATGTAGTAACCCGGAGGCAGTTTCACATTCTCTGCTATCTTCCGTTTTGCTTCCGAGACGAAACCGCCCATGTCCCTCCCCTCTATGTTCATTTCGATTCCAATTCTCCGCAAGCCATCTTCCCTGCTTATCTGTGACGGCCCTTCGGTGACCGAAATTTTCGCAAGATGACTGAGTGGGGTATTCGACCCGCTTTCCGTGGGCACCAGGATGCTGCCGATGGCCTCAATGGAGTTTCTGTTCTCTTCAGGCAGGCGCACCGTGATATTGAAGCTCCTGTTCTCTTCGTAGAACTTTGAGGCCGCTTTACCGGCAACGGCGATTTCAATGATGTTCTGAATATCGCTTATGTTCAGCCCATAACGGGCAATTTTCGGCCTGTCTATTTCGATGGTAAGATAGGGCTGTCCCGTTATCTTCTCTGTAAGCAGATCCGTGGCGCCTTCGATCTTGGCCAGGACCCGTGCCATTTCATCGGCTTTAGACTTGAGTATCCCCATGTCCTCGCCAAAGAGCCTCAGAATAAGCTGGGCCCTGGTACCGGCCACGAGCTCGTCAATCCTGCACTGGATGGGTTGACTGAAGCCGAACCCTATTCCGGGGATCTCCTCCAGCGCATCTCTCAACTTACCCGTCAGCTCCTCCCTGTCCAGGTTGTTTTTCCATTCTCCCCTCGGCTTCAACACGCCCACGTAGCCGGTCTTATCAGCGCCCCGCGCATCCAGTGCTACCCCGGTCTGCCCTGTTCGCGAAACCACGGTCCGCAATTCCGGAAATGTCTTCAGCTTCTCGCCTACGAGCCTGTTTATCTCCATCGCCTTATCCAGAGAGACACCGGGCAGAAGCGCCACGTCCATATCGAAAGCCCCTTCGTCCATAACCGGTATGAATTCCGTTCCCAGCCGGGGGACAAGGAGGAGGGAGAGGACAAGGAGAAGACAGGCTACGGCCACGACCTGCTTTCTCTTCTTCATTGCGTATTTGAGCACCGGCATATAGAACCTTTTCGCAGGCCCCATGACGAAGCTCTCTTTCTCCCGTTGAGGTTTCAGTATCAATGAACAGAGGACGGGGATAACGAAGATCGAAAGGACCAGGGAAGAAAGCAGGGCGATACCCACCGTCATGGCGAGAGGCCCGAACATCTTTCCCTCGATGCCTTCAAGAGCAAGGATGGGGATGAAGGTGATGGCTATGATGAGTTCGCCCAGGATACTCGGTTTTCTTACTTCCAGGACTGCCCTGAGCACCGTAGAGGGCCGGTGGCCTTCGTGCCCGCCATCGCTGAGATGCCTCTGCACGTTTTCCACCTGGATGATGGTTGCGTCGATGATCATACCGATTGAAATGGCCAACCCGCCGAGAGACATGAGATTGGCGCTCAGTCCCACTATCCTCATGACAATGAAGGTGGAGAGCAGGGAGAGGGGAAGGGCGATCAGTACAACCAGGGAAGCCCTGAAGCTTCTGAGAAGGAGATAAAGGACGATCAGTACCAGGACGGCCCCTTCAGCCAAAGCCCTGGTGACTGTGGTTATGCCTGCTTTCACAATGTCGGACCGGTCGTAGTAGGGGACTATCTTGATCCCCTTAGGGAGAATATTCCCCTGGTTTATTTCATTCACCCTTTTCTTGACCCGTTCCACCACTTCGCGGCTGTTCTCTCCGCGAAGCATCATGACAATGCCGCCTACAGCCTCCTCCTTCCCGTTTATCATGGCGGCGCCCTGTCTTATCGCTTCCCCTATCTTCACCTCGGCCACGTCCTTCACGTACGCCGGCGTGCCCCCATGGGACCTGAGGACAATATTCTCAATGTCGGCCGTGTTCTTTATCAGTCCCACTCCACGAACGATATACTGCTCCGCCTGTTTTTCGATGACGTTGCCGCCGGCATTCTGATTATTCTTCTCAATGGCAGCGTGTACCTGGCCCAGGGAAATCCTGTGTTTCCAGAGCCTGTCTGGAGAGACAATTACCTGATACTCCTTCAGATAACCGCCAAAGGAGTTTATTTCATTCACACCCGCCACTCCTTTCAGCAAGGGGTTGACGATCCACTCCTGGATTGTTCTCAATTCCGTGAGATACTCTCTCTCCTTCTTCGGGTCGCCGGCCGGCCGTTGGCCTTCCAGCGTGAACTGATATATTTCTCCCATGGCCGTTGCAATGGGCCCCATGGAAATGTCCACGCCTGCAGGAACCTGCTCATTCGCTTCCGCTAATCTCTGAAATACAAGCTGACGGGCGAAGTAGATATCCACATCGTCTTCAAAGACTATGGTCACCAGAGAAAGGCCGAACTTGGTAACGGAACGCATCTGTTTGACCTTCGGCAGGCCCCGCATGGACATTTCAACGGGGTGGGTCACCGAACGCTCCACTTCCAGCGCAGAAAGTCCTGCTGCGCGGCCCACAATCTCCACCTGGATGTTCGTTACATCGGGAAAGGCGTCGATGGGGAGCCTGATGTAGGAATAGACACCAAAAGCCATAAGGAGCAGCGAGATGAAGAGTATCGTCCCCTTTTGCTTAAGCACAAATGCGATAATTTTTTCCAGCATGCCTTTCTCCCGTACCTTCACTCCCGCTGGAGCGTCTCTTTCTTGAGTTCCGATTTGAGCGTGAAGACGCCTTTGGTGACCACCTCGTCGCCCGCCTTCAGACCCTCTCTGATCTCCACCTTCGAACCGGCTGCAAGGCCCGCGGAAACCGGCTTCGCAGTGAATTTCCCGTCCCCTTCGCGGACAAAGACGTATTGTTCCGAACCGTCAAGAAAGACGGCACTTTCAGGGACGGCAAGGACCTTCTCTGCGGGCGCCTCCTTCATGCCCTCTATGGAGACCGTGGCGAACATTCCCGGCTTGAGCAGGCCCTTTCCATTGTCGACGGTCACCCTCGCCTTTACTGTCCGGCTCCTTTCATCCATCGTGTCACCCACATAGGATATGCGCCCTTTGAAGGGGGCCTCCGGATAGGCGGTGGCAACAAGCTTCACTGTCATTCCTGTTCTTACCCGGCCGATGTCTTTTTCGTATATGTCCATGGCTACCCAGAGAGTGGAAAGATCGGAAACAGTGAAGAGCACCTTTTCGGGACTTACCATCTCCCCCTGGGTGACGCTCTTTTCAACCACCACGCCCGAGAGGGGAGAGGTGATGGCCATGAGTGCGTGGCCTGCTTTCACGCCACCTGCCGGGGCGCCTTCTTTCGGTTCCTCCACACCCAGTATCTGCAGTCTCTTGGCAGCCAGTGAGAGGTCGGCTTCTGCCTCGCTGAATTCCTGTCTCGCCTTGAGCACATCCTTTTCAGGGGCCACCTTCTTTTCGAACAGGGCCTCTTCCCGCCGCAGGCTTGCAGCAGCCAGAGTCTGCTTCCCCCTGGCCTTGGCATATTCGGACCATGCCTGGTCGAGATCGACGCTTTCCAGATAGGCAAGAGCCTGACCGGCCTTAACGCGGTCACCCTGACCGGCCGTAACCCTCGTTATCCTGCCCGCCACCCGCGAGCCGACCCTGGAAACCCTGTCGTTATTCGGTTCAATGACCGCCGTTGCTGACAGGGGAGCATCGAGAACAATGGCGGTTACCTTCTGCACTTCGATCCCGGCAATCTTCACCTGCTCGGCGGAAAGCTGGACAATGCGCCTGGCTTCAGCTTTCTCCCCGCCCTTCTGTGACGCCGCGGAGACCTTGGTCTTCCCTTTCTCCTCCTTCGAGGCGCCTTCTCTGGTACAAGCCGCCGGGAAGACGGAAATAAGCGCCGCTATGATAACCGAAACAACTGTCCTGGAAAGATACCTTACTCTCATAGAGTTCTTCATTTGAGGCTACCTCCGATGGTCCGTTCCATTGCATTGATCGCCTGTTGCGCCCGCAGAAGCGCGTCGAGGTGGGCAAACCGCAAATCCATGGCATCCCGCTGGGCAAGACGGACGTCAAAGAAACCTATCTTTCCTTCCTTGAAGGCGAGATTGAGGAGGTCGAGATTCTCGACAGACTTGGCGATGATCTCCTCTTTGTAAACCAATAAGTGCTGCAGGGAAGAGAGGAGGTTCGTATAGGCCTGTTCGAACTCCCTTTCAACCGAAAGCCCGACGCCTGTCCGCCTGATCCTGGCCTGCTCGACCCGGGCCTTTGCCTCTCTCTTTTCTGCCTGCTTTCTGTCGAAAAGGGGAATGGAGATAGACAGTATCATGCCGATGTCGCTCTTAAACTCGTCCCGGTTGAAGAACCCTCCCAGGCTGGGGTTCGGTATGGCCTCCCGCCGGACAAGCTCTTCGGCCTGTTTCGTCCGTTCCGCTTCCGTGACCGCAGCGTTTATATCAGGCCTTTCGGATATGGCTTTCCTGAGGACTTCCTTTGCAGGAACGGCCGTCGCCTGCGGCCTGAGGTCGCCTTCAACGGGGGAGGGATTGCCTGTTCCGCTCCCCATCAACCCCTCAAGAGTCAACAGGGCATCGCGGTAGCTCTGTCGCGCGAGAAGAAGGTCGCTTTTCGCCTTGCTTGCCTCCACTTCTGCCAGGTTCACCTCGAGGGCCGAAACGTCTCCTGCCCTGTATTTCGCCTTCGTCAGATCGAGAAGGTCCTCGCGGAGCCTGACCACCTCCTCGGTGAGCGCTAGTTTGTCCCTCAGGGCAAGGGCCTGTGAGTAACTGTTTTTCACCTCGAAGCCGAGTATCCTCTCCCTGTCCTTGATCTCAAGGCCGATCCTGACCAGGTTCTTTTGCGCCACATCTATCCTGATGCCTCTCTGGCCGGCAACCTCGAATTCCTGGGAGAGCTTCACCCCGTAGTTGGTCACTCTGCCCGTGCCTTCTTCGGCCTCTTTCTTTGATCCGAAGCCTTCCACGGTCGGATTGGCGATGAGGGGCAGGCGCGCCTTGTCGAGCTGGCCCCGGGCGGCCTCGGCTTCGAGGCGAAGCACCTGAAGTTCGGGGTTCTGTTTCAGTGCAGCGGCCAAGGCTTCGTCGAGTGTCATGGCCCCGGAAGACGATGGGCAGAATGGCCCCGACATGGCAAGGATGAGAAGTACAATGGCGGTACGTATCATGGTTCCCCCTTTAAAACAATCGTTACCTTGCACATCCGGGCGGGCTGCAGGGTCTCAATCCTTAACGTACTGCCCGGATCTGCTTCTTACGAACTTTTAGGGGTTCTCTTTGGGGGGACGGAAAAGGGACCGGGAAACATCTTTAAGGGCGCATGTCTTGAGAAGATAGCTGAAAGGCAGCGAGTCTGCCCTGGGGACGGCAATTGATTGGGAAGGTATGGCGGCAGCGTGCGCACAGAGCGAGCAGGGATAGCCTGGAGCATGCGGCGCGGCCTCTCCTGCCTCCGGGTTGTCCGGAGCGTTCATACCTGTGGTGAGCACCGGTACGCCTTCACCCGAACCAGCGGGCAAGGAACCCCGCACAAGGCAGACGCTGCAGGCATCGTCCGCCAATGTAGCGGTTGCTGATGCGACAATGACCAGCACCACAAGAATAAGGCGAAAGATCTTTTGTGATCTCCAACGCATAGCCTTAAAAATAACATTTCTTCCCGGAATGTCAACAGGGGCGCAGAATCGCCCCATCCATCCGCCCGGTCGGGCAGCTTTTCACACCAACAGTTGGTGCAGTTTTTCAGATCTCTGTAGACCGGCCATGGATAACGATTTACAAGCCATCACCCCAAAACCTGAACTTTGAAATCGGGCCTGTGACACTGGTCTCCCGGAGTCTGTTTTTTCCGGTTGACAATCCGGTGATTTTGCCTAGACTCAACTATATATAGTCTCCTCCGTCACTTCAAAAAGACCTCAAGGGGGTACCCATGGGACCTTTTCGAACCTTTCAGGCGAATAAGATTCTACTCTCGGGACTCCTGCTCTTCTCAATCATCTTTCCATGCCTTTTCGCCAGTGCCCAGGTCCCCTACGGCGGCGATGGCAACTCCTACTTTGCAGGGATAGCAAGCGATGCGTCGGGGAACATCTACGGCATCGGGACGACCAATGCTACGGTCTTCCCCCAGATGACCGGCGCACAGACCACAGCGGGCGGGAACAACGACGCGTTCCTGGAAAAATTCGACTCGCAGCTCGCCCTGCTCAAAGGCACCTTTTTCGGAGGATCAGGAAACGAATGGGGCGATGGCATAGTCGTCGGGCCGGACGGGAAGGTCTACATAACAGGCCGCACCAATTCACCAAACCTTCCTGGTGCGATAAATGGCAACGACGGTACCCAGGACGCCTTCCTCGCCAAAGTGGAGCCGGACCTCATGTCCGTTACCAGCGTCTACCTGGGCGGCACCGGCGAGTACTCAGGAACCGATCAGGCTAACGCCATAGTGGTTGACACAGATGGGAATGTGTACATCGCCGGGTGGACGAACGCCCAGTTTATGCTGGGAGCACAGTGCTTTCCCGCCGGGCAATACACGAGCAGCTTCTTCGTGGGCAAGTTCGATGCCAGACTCAGCCTTCTCGGATCGGCCTGCGTCCCGATCGGAGGCATGAACCGTGGGGTCTCGTCGATCGCGAGAGACGGGAGCGGCAACATCTTCGTGGCGGGATGGACCGACTCAGCGGCTCTTCCCAAAACTGCAGGCGGATCCCAGGCTGCCTATGGCGGCGGCACGTACGACGGGTTCATCATGAAATTCGACCCGACCCTCTTCCATGTCCGGAGCACCTATTTCGGCGGCCCGGCACGGGACTGGATCCGGTCCCTGGCAATCGACGCTTCAGGCAAGGTCTACGCGGGAGGAGAGACGGGGTCTACCGCAGGGCAGTCCATACCCGGAACGGCCAACGGGGCACAGCCGACATACGGTGGAGGCGGGAAGGACGGCTTCATCGCACGGTTCAGCAACGACCTCTCACAGGTGGAAGAGGCCACCTTCCTGGGAGGATTGGACGACGACATAGTCTATGACGTGAAACTGGATCCGCAGACCGGAGACGTCTTTGCAGCGGGGTCCACCTGTTCCCCTGATTTCCCGGCAACAGCCGGGAGCTACCAGCCCACGCTCACCCCGGGCACATCTGCAGGCGGTACCTGCAACCCCCCCGATAACCGCAGCTCCGACGGCTTCGCATCGAGGCTTTCTCCCGACCTGCGGGCCTTCCGCCGGTCCACCTATTACGGCGGGAGCGGCAACGAGAGGATCCGCTCTATACTCCTTCCGGGAGGGACCACCCCCCTGAGACAGCCATACTCCTTAGAAGATACCGGCAAGTATCCACTCGGAAGCGTTGAGTATGTTAAAGTAAAAGTAATCGGGGCGACCACCACGGGAAGCACGGTGACAGACCCCTCCAAATGTCAGTACATTCCCTGTGACGTGCCGCTTGTCGGAATGATACCCTTTGATCTTGGAATCCCCCCTGCTCCCAAGATAGAGGTCACACCGGACCACCTCGATTTCGACACGGTGCTGGGAACTGACAAAAAGGAGCTGACAATAACGGTGAGAAATGTGGGTACTGGAGAACTCCAGCTTGAGGCAAAGGGGCTCCGGCCATGGAGCCCAAGCTGTTACAGCGTCAGGGATGAGTGCCCCGCCGCGCTGCTTCCGTTGGCGTCCTGCCACATAGTGATCATCTTCGACCCGCAAACCGCCGGCCAGTATGATACGTCGTTCTTCGTAAAATCGAACGACCCTTCCCTCCCCTTTGATCAGGACCATAAGGTCTGGGTTGAGATCAAGGGCAGGGCCACTTACGCGGGACAAAAGATTCAGGTAAGTCCTGGACGAATCGATTTTGGCAAAGTACCCCCCGGACAGAAGATCTATCAAGTTGTGCAAATCCGAAACGTGGGCAATGCCAATCTTGCCTTACAGAATAGGCAGATCGGCGCTGGCGCCTTCTCGTTCGATACATTATTACCCGACTTTCCTTCTCGCTGCCCGGTGTCCGGATCGCTGCTTCCCTTGCAGGCCTGTAGTCTGATCGTCGGGTTCACGGCCGAAGGCCACGGCGAGGCAGTGGGGGAGGCCACCATCACGTCCGATGATCCTGCTCGACCCGTGGTGACAGTCCCCCTGGAGGGCTACACGCTCCCGGAGATGATAAAGGCCGGCAAGAACAAGGTTGTCATCAAAGACTCGACGGGTCAGTTCATTGCCTATGACGCCAATGCCCGTGGCTACTTTCCCGCCGCTCCTCCCGATTTAAATGCCGGTCCAGGCGCAACCGTTTGGACCACCCGCACCTCCCCCAACAGCATCCAGGCACTCAGCACCAAGTCTCCCCTGGTGGATACCACCTACACCCAGGGCATCGTGGTGGAAGCAGCCTTCATGCCGCCCGAGCCCCGCTTCTATCTGGTAGTGGGAGGAACATGGAAGCAGATCTATCCCACGAACGAATGTACGGGAGTATCCAATGTGACTCTCAGCGGCAACACCTTAAGCTACACCATTACCGACAACGGGGACTGCGATGCCACGGCGGAGACGGATGTCATCTATAATATCGTGGTACTGGGAACCCCCGGCAACTCAATCATCCTCTACGAGGGATGGAACTTCGTGTCTCTGCCCCTTGCGCCTACCGATAGTGCAATCACCTCGGTCCTTGAGGCAGTATCATCCAATATCCGGATCGTCTGGGCCTATGACAGTGCAACAAGGAAGTGGCTCAAGTGGGCGCCGGGGATGCAGGCCGGGAACGGCGTGATCTCCTCCATGGAAGCGGGGAGAGGATACTGGCTCTATGCCTCTGCCGATTGCGTCCTCACGGTTACCGGCTCAGCTCCTACCCCTTCAGTCACCCTCAACCAGGGCTGGAACCTCGTGGGATACACGGGGACGAACGGGGTGACCGATGCGGATACGCTCCTCTCAGGTATCGACGGCAAGTGGGATCTCTTCTGGGCATGGGATGAAGGATGGGCACTCAAGTACTCTCCTCTCTTCCCCGTACCTCCCTACTCCCCCGACTTCCAGAGCGTGGTGAGAGGGGCTGCCTACTGGGTGAGGATGAAGCAGGGAGGGAGCTGGGGGCACTAGCAACCAGGAACATTACCCGGCTCGCGTGAGCAACCCGCTGCCTCTTCCTTAAGGGGCCGGCGGGTTTCTTTTGCGCTTCCGATTCACGAAAACTCTCCTCATTTTCTCCCGTCAAACCGGAAAACGCCGGAGGAATCGGCCGGCCTCATAGGAAATATTTTCTCCGCTCCATAAAGAACAAATGAAGCCTGTCCGATAATTCCAAAAGGATAGTATAATCTATGGTCAGATAGACGATACTTACGAAAGGCGTCCCATGGAAGACGAGGATAAAGGCATGGAGCAACTCCTTCAAGAGCTCTCGGGAGCACGCAGGCGTATTGCCGAACTGGAACAGGCGGCGGCCCGGCAGAAGGAGACAGAGCAGCTTCTTCAGGAGTCAGAGGATAAGTTCAGGAACCTCGTGGAGCGGTCAAATGTGAGTGTCTATCTTATCCAGGATGGGGTCTTCAGGTACGTCAACCCCTGTTTTGCAGCGATCCTCGGATACACCATAGAGGAGATGACGGACAGGATAACGCCGGAGGATATCGTATATCCGGAGGACTACCGGGCTTTCTCGGCAGAGAACATACGGAAGAGACTGTCAGGGGAGATCGAATCGATTCGATACGAAGTACGGCTCGTTACAAAAACAGGCGACATTAAAGTCGTAGAGGCACACGGGTCCCGCGCCGAATATAATGGCCGGCCTGCAGTAATCGGAACCATACTCGATGTGACCGAGCACAAGAAGGCAGACAAAGAGCTGTCGGAGGCCGAGGAGAGGTACCGGACGGTCTTTGAAAATACCGGGGCCGCTACGGTAATCATTGAGAATGACACCACCATCAGTATTGCCAATGCCGAATTCGAACGCCTTTCAGGATACACCAGAGAAGAGATAGAAGGCAGAAGGCGCTGGACAGAGTTTGTGGTCGAGGAAGACCTGGAAAGGATGCTTGCCCAGCACCAACTGCGAAGGCGGAATCGGGACCTCGCCCTTCAACGGTACGAATTCCGTTTTGTGACGCGCTCAGGGGAAGTGCGTTATGTCTACCTTATCATTGACGTCATCCCTGGAACTGACAAAAGCGTGGCGTCCCTGATAGACATCACCGATCGGAGGCAGATAGAAGAGGATCTTCAGAAGAGCGAGGAACTCCTCAACAGCATAGTGGAGAACATCCCGGACATGATCTTCGTAAAGGATGCAGAGGACCTCCGATTCGTGCGATTCAATAAAGCAGGGGAAGATCTTCTTGGATACTCGCGAAAGGAGTTGATCGGGAAAACCGACCATGACTTCTTTCCGGAAGATCAGGCTCACTTCTTCACGGCAAAAGACAGGGAGGTCCTTCGCGGCGGCCATCCCCTGGATATACCGGAAGAGACAATCCAGACAGGCTCGGGCAAGAAAATGCTGCACACCAAGAAAATACCCGTCCTCGATAGCCTCGGGAGTCCGCGCTACCTCCTGGGTATTTCGGAGGACATCACCGGGCGCAAGCGGACGGAAGAGGACCTCCAGGCAGCCCATCAGCAGCTCCTGGATATCATAGAATTCCTTCCCGATGCCACCTTCGTCATCGACCTTGAGAAAAGGGTAATCGCCTGGAACAAGGCCATCGAGGAGATGACAGGGGTTGGAAAAGAGGAAATACTCGGGAAGGATGACTACGAATACGCATTGCCCTTCTATGGGAAGCGCCGGCCCGTTCTCATTGACCTGGTCTTCGAACAGGATGAGGTACTCATGGCTGGCTATGACTTTGTGAAAAAGGTTGGGGACAGGCTCCTTGCCACAGTCCATGTACCTATGACTTACGGAGGCAAGGGTGCCTATCTCTCTGCAACGGCATCCCCTCTTTTCGATGGGGAAGGCCGCCTCATCGGCGCTATAGAATCCATCAGAGACCTCACCGAACAGAGGCGGATGGAAACGGAGCTGCGGGATTCAGAAGAACGATATCGCACGGCGATTGAGAACTCCAATGACGGGGTGGCAATCATGCGGGGAGATTTGCATCTCTACGTGAACCGCCGCTTTGTGGAGATTTTCGGGTACGACAGTCCCGACGAAATCGTTGGAAAGCCGAATTCCCTTCTGATCTCTCCCGATGATGCCGATCTCGTAGGGGACATGAACAGGCGGAGACAGGAAGGAAGGCCCGTTCCAAAGCGCTATGAATTCAAGGGGCTGAAAAAGGATGGTCACCCGGTCTACATCGAGGTATCAGCGACGCAGATCGTCTACCAGAGGGAAGCCGCCTCGCTGGTCTATCTGCGGGACGTTACCGAGCGCAGAAGGGCCGACGATGCTCTGAAGGAAAGCGAAGAGACGCTCAGGGCGCTGGTAAATGCCACCCAGGAGACGCTGCTGCTCATCGACAGGTCAGGCACCGTCCTCGTGGCCAACGAGGTGGTTGCCAGAAGACTTGGGACAACGGTCCGGCAAATGGTGGGTTCCCATCTGTACGACCATTTTTCTCCAGATCTGGCCCGAACGAGACGGGAACTCAACGAGAAAGCCTTTGTCACAGGCGAATTGGTCCATTTCACTGATACCAACAAGGGCAATGTCTATGACACATTCGTCTATCCTGTCTTTTCGGGTGACGGCCTGGTGTCGAGGGTAGCCATTTTTGCCCATGACATCACCCAGCGCACGTGGGCGGAGGAGGAAAGGATCCGACTCGAATCGCAGCTCCGCCAGTCCCAGAAGATGGAGGCCATAGGCACCCTGGCGGGAGGCGTGGCTCATGACTTCAATAACCTCTTAACCACCATCATAGGTTATGCAAGCCTTCTTCAGATGAACCTGGATAACAGCGACCCCAACAGGGTCTACATAGACCCTATACTGGAATCGTCCCATAAGGCTTCCATCCTTACCCAGAGCCTTCTCGCCTTCAGCAGAAAACAGGTCATTGAACTGAAACCCCGTAAACTGAATGAGATAGTCCAGGGGGTAGAGAAGCTCTTGCGGAGACTCCTCACGGAGGACATAGAATTCAGCGTCTCCCTCACCAGTCCCGACATCACCGTGAAGGCCGATGAGACCCAGATAGATCAGGTGTTGATGAACCTTGCGGCCAATGCGCGGGATGCCATGCCCAAGGGCGGACTGCTTCATATTGAAACCAGATCGGTCTTCCTTGATGAAGAGTTCACAAAGACCCACGGCTTCGGCAAGCCCGGCGAATATGCCCTCATCTCCGTCACCGACAATGGCACGGGAATGGATCGGGAGACAAAGGAGAAGATTTTTGAGCCCTTCTTTACCACCAAAGAGGTAGGAACAGGCACCGGCCTGGGACTTTCCATAGTCTACGGCATCATCGAGCAGCACGGAGGACACATCACCGTCTACAGCGAACTGCAAAAGGGAACGCGGTTCACCATCTATCTTCCCGCGGTGGGAGAGAAGGTAGACCAGATGGTGGAGGTTTCCCGGCCCGCAAAGGGTGGTACGGAGACGATCCTTGTGGCCGAGGACAACCAGGCAGTGCGGAAACTGGTAAAGGAAGTGCTCACAGAAAAAGGATATACCGTCATAGAGGCAACGGATGGGGATGATGCCATTCGCCGGTTCATGGACCACAAAGATGAGATCGATCTTCTGCTCCTCGATGTGGTCATGCCCAAACGGAACGGAAAAGATACCTATGAAGAAATAGAGAAGATCAAACCTCACATCAAGGTCCTCTTTACCAGCGGCTACACGGGCGATGTGGTCCTTACCAAAGGAATCCACGATGAAGCGCTTAATTTCATCTCCAAGCCCCTGTCGCCCAACGAACTGGTCCGCAAGACCAGGGAGGTGCTGGATAAATAAGGCTGATGGTTACCGCGCGGCAAAAGACTCGGGAAAACCACCAATTCACGAAGGAGCCTTCTCATGAGCGAACAGATCGATAAATCAACCCTTGTCGTCCCAAACAGCCTCTTCTTTCTTTCCGGTATACATGCCTACGCGGCAGCGATAACGGGGGCACTCGGATTTGACCGGGACGGCGTAAACAAGATTCTCCTGGCCCTGGAGGAGGCGGTGACAAATGTGGTGAAGCACGCCTTCGAGCCGGACGAGAAGGCCACATACCAGATCATGTTCGAGCCCCTTCCGTCAGGAATCAGAATAATCATAAAGGACAAGGGCATTCCTTTCACCTCCTATCAGGTCCCGGAGTACGTATCGCCCACAGACCTCGACGAGGTGCCTTCTGTTGGGCTCGGCTCTTTGCTCATGAAGAAGAGCATGGACGAACTGACAGTCAGCAACCTTGGGAGAGAGGGCAAGGAAGTCCATCTGGTGAAGTATTTCCACTTCAAGAGCGTCGTCGAGTCCCCCGGGGAATCGGGCCTGGAACCCTTCCCGAAGCCCTGGGAGGGGAAGCAGCAGCCCGCACGGAAGCGTCCGTACAGCGTGAGGATCATGGAACCATCAGAATCCCTGGATGTATCACGCCTCTTCTACCGCGCATACGGCTATTCCTACGTCAACGACGTAATCTATTACCCCGACAAGTTCGCAGGCATGCACGAGGAAGGGCTCATCATTTCCGTTGTCACGGCATCGGAAGAGAACAGGGTCGTGGGCCACGTCGCCCTCGTGAAGGATTCACCGAAAAGCAGGATAGCCGACACGGGAATGGCGGCAGTGCAACCCGATTACCGCGGCCAGGGGTGCCAGGAGGCGATGATCACATACCTTGCGAAAGTGGCTAAGGACATGGGGCTCATGGCCATATACAGCGAGGCTGTGACGAACCATCCCTACGCGCAGAAGGCGGGGCAAAAGGCAGGGTTCAGGAGGTGCGCTCTGATCCTCGGATTCGGGCCCGCCGAAGTCTCATTCAAGGGTATCCACGAGAAACTGGCCCAACGGGAGTCCGTTCTCTGCGGGTTCCTGCCTCTCGTCAATCCTCCCGGTATTTCCGTCTACGCTCCGGAACACCACAAGGTCTTCATAGCAAAAATCTACGAGTCCCTCGGTCTTCAGAGAATCTTCGCGGAGCCGGGACCGGCGGACGATCCCGAATTCTGCGAGGAAACCTCCAGGGTCAGCACCAAGATGGTGCCCGTTCTGAACAGCGCCCGCATAGACTTTCTCGGCTACGGGAAGAACGCGGACCAGGAGCTGAAGGTCATCCTCATGGAACTCTGCGTGAAAAAGGTCGATCAGATCACGCTCTTTTTGAACCTCGAAGATCCTCTTACGGCCTTCTTCTGTTCGCGGTTCGAAGAGCTGGGCTTCTTTATCTCGGGAATCCTCCCCTTCTCTGACGTAGGGGATGCCCTGGTCCTCCAATACCTCAACAACGTCTCCATCGACTACAGCAGGATACAGGCAGCCTCGGACATGGGCGAATATATTCGTGAGTACGTCCGCCGGCACGACCCCATGAAGGTGCTGCAGGCATAGAAGGCGGATTAGACCTGGACCGCCTTGAGGTTCCAGATGCCCTGGGCGTATTCTTCAATGGCCCTGTCGCTGGAGAAGCGGCCGCTGCGGGC
The DNA here is from genome assembly GCA_964408265.1 of uncultured Syntrophorhabdaceae bacterium. Classification (GTDB taxonomy): domain Bacteria; phylum Desulfobacterota; class Syntrophorhabdia; order Syntrophorhabdales; family Syntrophorhabdaceae; genus CAYOYU01. The sequence goes on along the minus strand of CAYOYU010000040.1, from coordinate 5,808 downwards.
GACGTTGAGGATGGCCATCCTGTCCCATTCCTCGCAGTTCAGGTAAGTCTCTACAAGCCGCTTCTGGCAGGCCACATAGGAAGCATAATCGGCCATCACAAAGAATGGGTCTGACTTGAGCAGGTTCTCGGCAAGGGGCCTGAAAAGGCGCGGGTTCTCACGGGAAAAGGACCCGTCCATGAGCTGGTTGATAGCCTCGGCAAGCTCGGTGTTGGTTTCATAGTATCTTGCCGGCTGGTAGACGGGACGAAGGCTCAGAATCTCCTCTTCCTTGAGCCCGAAGAGGAAGAAATTCTCTTCCCCCACTTCTTTACGGATCTCCACGTTCGCCCCGTCGAGGGTGCCTATGGTAAGGGCGCCGTTCATGGTGAATTTCATGTTGCTCGTGCCCGAAGCCTCGTAACCGGCAGTGGAAATCTGCTCCGAAACCTCGGCGGCCGGGATTATCTGTTGGGCCAGGGTAACGCTGTAGTTGGGGACAAAGATTATCTGAAGCCTCTCTCTGACGTAGGGATCCGTAGAAATAACATCAGCCAGGTTGTTGATGAGCTTGATAATAAGCTTGCACATCACGTAGGACGGCGCAGCTTTTCCGGCAAAGAGAAATGCTCTCGGGACAAAATGCTCTCCGGAACCCCCCTTTCTTATCCTGTTGTAGAGGGTGATAACATGGAGGACATTGAGGAGCTGCCTCTTGTACTCGTGGAAGCGCTTGACCTGGCAGTCGAGAAGAAAGGATGAACGCAGTTCCACCTGGCTCGTTGCCGTAACATAGGCCGCGAGGGTCTCTTTGTTTTCCTCCTTGATTGCCCTGAAAATCCGGCTGAATTCCTCGTCGTCCACTAGGGGCTCCAGGTTCCTCAGTTCTTCAAGGTTTTTCAGCCATCCGTCCCCTATGCTCTCCGTTATGAGACCGGCGAGCTTGGGATTGGACTGGAGCAGCCACCTCCGGGGCGTGACGCCGTTGGTGACGTTTCTGAACTTCCCCGGCATCATGGCATGAAAGGAGGGGAAGACCCGATTCTTCAGAATATCGCTATGGAGTTCGGAAACTCCGTTGACAGTGTGGCTCCCGAGAATTGCCAGACGGGCCATGTTGATGACCTTCTCTCCGTCGCCGGTGATGACGGCCATCTCCGCCTCCCGCCCCTCCCCCGGGAAACGCTCTCCCACCTGTACCATGAACCGCCTGTCGAGTTCCTGTATGATCTGAAGGTGCCTGGGAAGGAGAAAAGCGAAGAGCCCCTCAGACCACTTCTCCAGAGCCTCGGGCAGGACCGTGTGGTTCGTGTAGGCGAAGGTCTTTTTTGTGATCTCCCAGGCGTCGTCCCAGCCAATGCCTTCAATATCGACGAGAATTCTCATCAGCTCGGCGATGGCGATTGCCGGGTGGGTGTCGTTCAACTGGATGGCCACTTTGTCCGATAGTCTTCTGTAGGTCTGGTGAACCTTCTTATACCTTCGCAGGATGTCCTGGAGCGTGGCGCTCACGAAAAAGAACTGTTGTTTGAGGCGCAGTTCCTTGCCTGCCATGGACTCGTCGTTGGGATAGAGCACCTTGGAAATATTCTCGCTGCTGTTCTTATTCTCCACTGCCTTCACGTAATCGCCGCTGTTGAAATACTCGAGATCAAAATCCCGTGTCGCCTTGGCAGCCCAGAGGCGCAAAGTGTTGACGGTGTCATTGGCAAAACCCGGCACCGGGTAATCATAGGCCATGGCCATAACATCGTCGGTATGGGCCCATTCCATCCGGTATTTCCCGTTTCCTTTCTGAACAGTGTCGACGCGGCCGTAGAACTTCACCGGATAGAGCAGTTCCGGTCTGGGAAATTCCCAGGGATTGCCATACCTGACCCAGGGGTCGAGAGCCTCCAGCTGGTACCCGTCCCTTATCCTCTGGGCAAAAATACCGTATTCATAGCGTATGCCGTATCCATAGGCCGGATACTGGAGTGTGGCAAGGGAATCGAGGAAGCATGCCGCGAGCCTTCCCAGACCACCGTTGCCCAGACCCGCCTCCCATTCGTGTTCCAGGACCTCTTCATAGGTCAGCCCGAGGACATCGACCGCCTGACCGTACTGTTCCGAAAGGTTCAGGTTGAGGAGGTAATTCCTGAGCAGCCTGCCCAGGAGGAACTCCAGCGACATGTAGTAGACCCTCTTAGCATCTACATTGTAGTACCGCTGCTGCGTCTTGATCCATCTCTCGGCAAGGGTTTTTCTTACGGAAAGGACAACGCAGTGGTACTTGTCCCTGGGGGTCGCCGAGTACATGTCCTTGGCCAGTTCATTGTTCAGGTAATTGAGAAGAGTCCTGTGAAGCGATTCAAGATTTTCCAGCACGCAGCCCCCCCTTCAGCATCTGGCATTGATATAGACGATTATATCCTAAGACTGATTATAGTACAACTTACCTTTGGCGGGATGAGGCCGGGAGGGCCGGCGTTTGGCCGAACGGCAGGAGGGGCATCCGGAGAATTCAAGTATCGGGGCGACTGGATTTGAACCAGCGACCTCTTGCTCCCAAGGCAAGCGCGCTAAACCATGCTGCGCCACGCCCCGAATAGCTATTCATAACACATATATACGGCTCTTTGCAAGAACCTAAGGCTCTTTTGACCCCTTCGACATGAGACCGCAGGCACCCCGCGAAGGGGTACGGGCCCGCGGTAACCGCCCTTCTCCCGCCGCGACAGAGGATGTGGAATGTGTTATATTATTTTCAATGGCAATGCGACCCGAAGCGACATTGACTTTTACCATTACAATGGAGAGAATAACGGCATGATAGGAATTTCAAAGCTTTACTGCGGCGCCGTGGAGGCATCGGACCCCTTGCGGTACGGACGCGACTCCGGCAAACTTCCCTCACACCTCCTCCAGTTCTCGAAAGACAAAAAGCCCGTTGTGGTCTGGAATATGACCAAACGGTGCAACCTCAAGTGCGTCCACTGCTACGCCCACGCCAAAGGCGCGGACTACAAGGGAAGCGAGCTTTCCACGGAAGAGGGGAAGCGCCTTATCGATGATCTGGCAGCTTTCGGCTCCCCGGTGATCCTCTTCTCCGGCGGAGAGCCTCTTCTCCGAGAGGACCTGCCTGAACTCATCGACTATGCGGTCAAGAAGGGAATGAGGGCCGTCATATCGACCAACGGAACCCTCATCACCAAGGAAAAGGCTCAGGTCTTCGCAAAACTGAACCTCTCCTATATCGGGGTGAGCCTGGACGGCATAGGTCCGGTAAATGATTCCTTCAGGGGCGTAGGCGGAGCTTTCGACAGGGCCATCGAGGGGATCAGAAATGCCAGAGACGCGGGGATAAAGGTGGGTCTGCGGTTCACCATCAACAAGCGCAATTTCGAGGAGATACCAAAGATTTTCGACCTCATCGAGAAAGAGAACATTCCGCGAGTCTGCTTCTACCACCTTGTCTACGCGGGACGCGGCTCCAAGCTCATCGAAGAGGACCTGTCCTACGATGAGTCGAGGAAAGTGGTCGACTATATTATGGATCGCACGAAAGCCTTCTTCGACAGCGGACGACCCCTCGAGGTCCTGACCGTGGACAACCACGCCGACGGGCCTTACATCTACCTGCGCCTCCTCGGCGAAGACAAGGACCGCGCTGCCGACGTCTATGACCTTCTCATGATGAACGAAGGCAATGCCTCGGGTGTGGGCATAGGCTGCGTGGACGAAGAGGGCAATGTCCACGCGGATCAGTTCTGGAGGCACCACAGTTTCGGCAATGTTCGTGAACGGCCGTTCAGCGAGATCTGGATGGATCTGAGCGATGACCTCATGGCAAAGCTGAAGGAGAAGAAGCGCCACGTCAAGGGCAGGTGCGCCAGGTGCAGGTGGCTTAACATCTGCGGGGGCAATTTCAGGGTCCGGGCAGAGGCGAAAACAGGGGACCTCTGGGCAGAGGACCCGCAGTGCTACCTTACTGAAGAAGAAATAACAGAAATTAGCGGATAGCGTGGAGCGTTTAGAGGAAAGGATCAAAGGCTGTGAGCTCCCCTATACTCTGAAAGGGGTAAAGACTTGGGGCTTACAGGTTTGGGTCTGGTCTCCTATCCGCTATGCGCTCTACGCTAAACGCTAGAATTTAGGGGGTACAAGGCATGTTTCCCGTGCAGAGACCAAGAAGACTGAGGACCAGCGAAAAACTCCGGGACATGGTTCAGGAGAATGAGCTATCCACGAAACACCTCATCTATCCTCTCTTTGTAAAGGAGATGACGGAGGAGAAAGTCTCCATCCCCTCAATGCCCGACGTCTATCAATTTTCGGTGGAGGGCCTTCTCAGGGAAATAGAGGATGTGGTCAGCCTCTCCATCCCGGCAATTCTCCTTTTCGGCATTCCCGCCGTAAAGGATGAGATAGGAAGCGGGGCCTACGATGAGAACGGGATCGTTCAAAAGGCTCTTCGACGGATAAAGAAGCTTTTCGGCGACGATATCCTCGTCATCACCGATATCTGCATGTGCGAATACACGAGCCACGGCCACTGCGGTGTGATAAAGGACGGCTACGTGGACAATGACGAAACCCTCCGGCTCCTGGCAAAATCTGCCCTCTCCCACGTGGAGGCGGGGGCGGACATGGTTGCACCGTCGGATATGATGGACGGCAGAGTGAAGGCCATCCGGGAGATGCTGGACGAACATGGCCACCAGACTACTGCTATAATGAGCTACGCGGCCAAGTATGCTTCGGCCCTGTACGGTCCTTTCCGCGACGCAGCAGAGTCGACCCCCCAGTTCGGCGACCGGCGGACCTACCAGATGGACCCCCCCAACGTGAGGGAAGCCCTCAGAGAAATGGAACTCGATATCGAGGAAGGGGCGGATATTATCATGGTCAAGCCGGCAATCTTCTACCTCGACATCCTTGCCATGGCCAGGCAGCGCTTCGACCTCCCCCTAGCCGCATACTGCGTGAGCGGGGAGTATAGCATGGTAAAAATAACCGCCGCCAAGGGTCATCTCGACTACAAGCGCACCGTACTGGAAATGATGACCGCCATCAAACGGGCAGGGGCGGACATAATCATCACCTATTCTGCCAAGGATTTGGGAAGATGGGCCAAACAGAACAGTATCCCCTGAGAATGGTGGCGTGGGAACTCACGCGAAACTGTAATCTTAATTGTCTTCATTGCCGGGCGGGGGCAACCATGGGCCCGCACGACAACGAACTGACCACGGATGAATGCCGCCGGATAATCGACGACCTTGTCTCTTTCTCTTCGGCCACGGTTATCCTTACCGGCGGGGAACCGCTGATGCGGCCGGATATCTTCGACATCATCGAATACGGTCAAGCCAGGGGGCTCCGGATGGTGATCGCCATCAACGGCACGCTCCTCGATCCCGAGACTGCACGACGCCTCAAGGACACCGGGATTAAAAGGGTAAGCATGAGCCTTGACGGAAAAGATGCCGAGAGCCATGACCGGTTTCGTGGCGTCCAAGGCTCCTTCCAGGCAGTGGCACGGGCTGCCCGGATGCTCATCGATACTGACCTGCCTTTTCAGATCAACACCACGGTGACCCGGCTTAACGTGGGGGATCTCGCCGAGATATACCGTCTGGTGAAAGACCTCGGCGCCGTAGCCTGGCACGTCTTTCTCCTCGTTCCGGTAGGCCGGGGAGAAGGACTGAAAGGCGAGGAACTGAACACCAAAATGTATGAGGACGTCCTCCACTGGCTCTACTCAGTGGAAAAGAAAGAGGAGCTGGAGATAAAGGTTACCTGCGCACCCCACTACTACCGGATCGTAAAGGAGAAGGGGGACACGCC
>CAYOYU010000039.1:16631-25637 GCA_964408265.1 uncultured Syntrophorhabdaceae bacterium | reverse complement strand
ACAAAATGAGCATTGATGATTTTTGGAAGGAATTTTCGGGCCGATGTACTGATAGAGAACTAAAGAAATTCATTTTGACGCAATCTAGCAGATTCTACCGGAATAAGAATCTGGAAAAAGAAGAATATATTTTACTCACATATTTACTCAAACTATTTGAGGAATTGCATTACTTGAAGGGATATGTACAGAAACTCACCGCAAATTGTTCACAAAAATACAGATTATTAAACTTGGCAAAATTGGAGAGAATTCAGCATTTTGCTGCTGCTCAAGTACTGGACTATTGGACCGAGTTGGAAGAGTTTTTTTGCACTGAACTGTATAATCGCCCACCTTTCTTTGCGCTTCTGTTCTGTTTGATAGTTTCAAACCTTGGTATCAAACCAGAAAAAGGCTGTACCAAAGGACAAGGGCTTCTAAGCAGGGCAAGCCTTCTTACTCATGAATATTACTTGCGAATTTATGAACTGATCGATAACATTCTTCAACATACCGATACCGGTACTGGCGTTGTCGTGATAAGGGTATGGGAATATCGGCAAGCCCTCTCGATTCATCCGGAAAAACAAACTTACCTCCAATCTTTGTCTGCCAGTCCTGATGTTATGGAAATAACAGTTATGGACCTAGGTTCTGAGGGAATAGTGACCAAATCACTTGACCAGTGGAGACTGAAAGGTTCTATATCGGGGATAGTGGAGTACAATCAGGACGTTCAGGATCTCCTCGAAACACGGGACAACGCAAAACTGAAACGGTTCTTTCAGCCTGAAGGGAAGTATTTCAAACATCAAGCGCTGCGAACCTGTGCTGCGATGGGGTTATTAATGTTTTCGCAGCTGGTCAGAGTCAACAAAGGATACTTTGAGGCAAGAACGAAAGATGAGGCGTCGGAGTTGGGTAACATTTATAAGCAAAGCTTCTTAGAGTCAGATGAAGAATGCCGAGAGGCTCAATTGTTCGGAACTAAATATGATGTCCTTCTTCCTATAGAAACTGACAACGTACACCCATTCACGATTGTGGCTTCCCATGAGGTGCCGGACTTTCTTTCTTCGTCTTCATTGGCTGAATTCTTATCCACGCATGAGATTATTCAGGTAGGCGAAACGTCTCTTGGAAAAGACACAACCATCTCGGGTCACCTTCTGCCATGTAAACTTGAATTTCCTAGAGACCTAGTAAAGAAAAGGGATGAGGAATTAGCCGAGGTTGAAAGGATAGTAGCCAAAATTGCCGAGTCATCTACAGGTCTTCTTGGCAATTTATATTTGTGTTTTGATTGCGTCGACCTACTTGAAACCAAACTCAATAGCCTCTTCAGAATGTTGGCGGGGATACAGGAGAAATATCCGCATAAAGCTATTGTTCTCTATAATGTTTCAGAGCATCTCATGTTGGCAATGATTGACACCTTATCTTCTTTGATCGATCGACCTTGGAGCAATACTCATTTTGTGCTTGTACTTAGTCCAATGGGCGAAGCGTTTCTGATAGGTGGCCAAACCAAAGAAGAATTGTTGGAATTAAATACATATCTTTTGTACCGGTACGGGATATCGAGGAGAATTCTTGAAAAGTTAACTGATATAACGGGGAGTCAAGGAACTCTTAACCTAAGTAAATTCTATTCCCTCGTGAACGGAAACCCTTTGTTCTTTTACGATAGGGAAAAGCGTGTTGGGGGCCTGGTGCCATTTGAACTCCTTTTGAAGACAGAAACCGGAGCTACCCTTTTCGAGAACCGAATAAGGGAAATGCTATCCAATCAGATTCCTGAAACACTGGGAAGTAAAACGTCCGGATACAAGTTTGAACATGGACACGTGAGACTTGGATCCAAAATACATATCGATCACTTCTACTTTGCGGAAAAAATATTCTTAAATAGCTACTATGCTTTTAGGTTCGCAGCGCTTTTATTTCTGTATTTGCGCGATAATCTAGCCAAATGGGACGGAGAAAAGCAGGGGCCAGATTCCATCACAATACTTGGCTATGGTACTTATTCAGAGCTGTTAATAACCAACCTGAGGAACCTGTTAACAGAACATTTCAACAATTTGAATTTCGAATCAACAGTGATCGAAGAACCGCCGGACAAGAAGCTTATCGTACAGCGTCCTGAACTAATCAAAGGAAGGAGAATAATATTGATCGTGCCTATTGGTACGACTTTGACAACATCTCTTAAAATCAAACGTGAATTAATAAAACACCAAAATGATGATTTCTTTGTCGGAAGTCCGATGACTTGCATCCTAGTGGCGCCAAAGAACAATTCAGACGTTAGGAAGCAGTATTGGAAAGATATAGATCTGGATGACCGGGAAGTGACTACTATCGGAGGAGATAAAGAAAAGTATCTGATACTGGTTGAGTCGGACTGGTATGAACCATACACATGCACGCTCTGTTTCCCTGAGCCAGTCGAAGATGATGAGACACATCATCTCATTGAAGAAAAGCCTTTGTATGAAACAAACAAGGTTTCCGTAATTCCTTCGGCTATCTTTTCGCTTCCTGTTAGCAAGCAGGAGGGACGAACAGAAGATATTACGGATACAATGAAGCCAAGCCACATCATCCCCAAGCATCACATAATTAGAGATAAGAATCACTTTCTTTACTACATAGATACAGTAAGACTCTACAAGGACAACCGGCTTTCGGTTAGAAAATGGCTTGCCGAAAAGGTAAGAAATGCATTTCTAAGCGATAACCACGTAAGCAAATCTGTGGTTCTGATCGCCCCAGAACATAGCACGAACGCTGAGTTCGCGAGTGAGGTCAATGACATTATTTTCGGTGGAGCTGGTACTTTGATCCATTATGATGCGAATACAGATTACAAGATGAATCTAGGATTATTTTATGCCAACGCCATGGATGACAATGTTTCAATTGTTTTTGTGGATGACGCAGTCTGTTCTGGGGACACGTTCCGTAGCTTGCGTAGCTTCATGACAGGGCTTTATGGTTTGCATGCACCTACTGTACACGTAATAGCTTTGATAGATAGGTCCTCTTCATGGCTAGAGCGGTCACGTGAGTTTGATATCAGTGCTTTCTTATCCTTAAACTTACCTCCAAGCCAGCAAAATTTGTGCTTTCTATGTGCTGATGAACAGATGTATTCCGACATCATCGAATCTCCAGTCGCTACTGTTTCTTTAGAAATGCTTTTTAGAAACAGACGGTCGAATATATCGCGGCTCGATTACAGCCAAGGAGAACAGCATCTTGTGAGTGAGGACTCTGAGCAAAAATCATATCGATATATGCACCGGATTCAATACTCTGACGGTCTTGTGAGATTATTCTCGGGAGTAATGGAAGAAGTTGATAAGGGCAAGGAGATACAGGCGGTTCTTTCAGAATATCTTACTCGCTACTTGAAACGGATAAGCTCACATGAAGAAACAGATGACAATCGTATTACTGATACTAGCCAAGCTTTTCGCCTCCTGTCTCTTTCAGAGCGAATGAATTTTCTTAAGGTTTTCGCTTATCCCTACTTCTCCCTTTATAAAAATCTCAGGCCAATGGCCACCCGGTTAGTACTAATGGAGTTTCGTGATGTTGTTTTTACTGGTAAACATCGACTGACTTTAAACAAGCTTCATTATCTTACCTTCTTGCTCAAAACTGTTGGAAGGCTAAACCTTAATATTGTGTTACGTTTCCAAGTCATGGAAGCAGCTAGCCGACTCTTTGACTCAATTCCTGCTTTAATTGAAAAGAGAGTATCAGAGATCGAGCAAAAAATGGCAACAAGTGTTGAAGAATTGAAGCTTACACCAAATAGGGATGAATTGCCTCTTTTAGAATGGCATAAACTAGATGAACAAGAAAGAAGAGCCAAGAAAAGCATAATCGACATGGCAAAAGAAATCAGAGAGCTGAGAGATAATTCTTGGCAAGACAAATTATTATTGTCCTACGCCGCATGTGTCAAAGAGATAATATACAACGATGAGGCTAAATCCTATCGATTGGAACGCGAACTGGCAAAGTTTAAGAAACATTCGCAGCTTAAGAGTATTTTATTACTCGAGAACATCACAATTTTTGCTGCTGGATTGAGGAGGTTATCAGAAGGAATCGTTATTTCAGAGGAAATGGCAGTAGCGATGATAAGGGCTCTATCTGAAAATGACGCACCGGACGTTCCTCTTAATGATACAGTGAGTGATCTCTGCAGCCAAGTAATAAACATGGTAGAGCCGAATGATGTTTCTTCTGAATATCGCTTCAAATATCTGAGATTGCTTATCAACGGTATTGAAACCAATGATTTCGAAACAGGGGCCAGTATTCCCATAACTGAATATGGCACATACAAAACCTTCTTCCTCACATTTGCGCTCAAGTCAATTCTGTCCAGAGCTGAGATGAAATTCTACGGCGATATCCCAATTAACCGCAGAATGAACTTTGTAGCTAGAATGCTTAAGAACATTGTGGGTGCGACAGACTGTTTCCTTTCAGTAAAGGGAAGGCACCCGCCCAATGTGTCCACCTTTGTGCCTAATAGCGAAGTCCAAGCTGGGCTGGTAGTTGTGGGAAGCTCGAAACGTTCAGATGACAGTGGAAATGAGCTTGAATACTCATCGCTTACCTATCAACACTGGCTTAGCTTAAATAAGGATCATACCGTTTATAAAGTCGCAAAGGGAATTAGGGATACCAAAGTACCAGAACTTAGGATGTTCGATATCAAGGAAGAATGTTCAGTTTGTACAGTTGTGATTGCGGATTTGATAGAAAACCAGAAAGAAGCAAGGGTTAAGGTTTTACCTTATGCTATGGTAACTCTAATTCATCCGGACGCCGGTATCTTCAATGAAGGCAAACTGCGGCTCCTTATGCTCCTTAAACCGGTCCTACTGGCATTCTTGAAAGACAATTACGAAAATGACGCTTTTCCAGAATGGCTGGCGGAACAAGAAAAATGGCGAGCTTTGTCATCAATGAGCCACGGACACGATAGATATGTAGGTGTATTGAAAAGCATTTTCGATGATCTGAGGCAAGCCTACCAAATAAGCGTAAAAGGTTCAGCTTCACTAACTGATGAAATGAAAATGAAATTCGATATTTTTTCCGACATGGTCATAAAACGTACTGACTACGTAAAGGCTTATGCTCAGCTTATCAGTGCTCCCGAACACAAGCATGACATTTTTAGGGGAGATCGGTTCGGACTCGAACAGTTTAATTTGAAACCCTACTTCGAGCTTGATTTCAAAAAGAAAGCTCAAATGCTCTTTGGCGATAAAGCCATTGATGGCGAGGAATTCGTTGAAACGGAAATATCTGCGCCAGATAGAAGTCTTTTCTTCTTTAAGAAGCTTCTAGATGACCTGATAATGGAATGCATTATTAACGCCAAGATGAGGAGGCGAACTAACGTAACTCCTAAGCTTACAGTAGAAATCATTGAGGTCAATGAGGATGAATTTCTAGTAACAATACAAGATAATGGCAAAGGAGTATCCGAGGCCGAATTGCAGTTACTCAATGAGAGAGGGTTTCTTAAATCAGATGGAGGATTAGCCCTGATAGTAAGGCTATGGAGAGCCCTGTTCGGGAGGATACCCCAGTATAGCTCAAGAAAGAATTCCTATTTCAAAATGTCGGTGCCATTGAGGAGGCTTGACCAAAATGAGTGGACCTGATAGAGGAATACTATTGATTGAGGACAACCAAAGCGATTTCGAGCGTATTCATGATGTATTAACGCTCAAAGGACATAACGTGCTTCCAGCTAAAGAGGCATTTTATGCCTTTAGGAATCATTTTAGAACCTTTCTAGATTCAGAAATAGATCAAGTGGAAAGGAAAACCGCTTTGGACCGTCTTGAAATATTCTTGCAGAATCCAGATCTTGTATTAATAATACTCGACATAGGCTTATTTGTTGATGAAGGCGATAAGTCGGGTATCGAGCTATTGCAGGTACTCCGAGGTAAACAACCACTTACCCCAATTCTCGTGCTAACAGTGTTTGAGCAAAAAGAAGTCGCTGATATATTCAGAAACAATGCCCCCGCAAATTACTATTTGCACAAAAAGTACCAAGGCTATTTGAGCGATGAGTTTTTCAGTGACAAGCTATGTCCTACGGTATCCATGTTGCTATATTGGCAAATGATCTATGTGAACGCCGATATACGTAAGATAATAGAAACGAGATTCGACATGCTTGAATCGGCTTTAGATGAGAATTTTGGGCTTTTGAGACATCAGCTTACGGAAGGTTATAAGGATATCGGTGAACTAAGAACGATTACAAGTGTGACATTAAGGGCTGTTCAGCATACCGTCTCGAAAGATTCTAAAAAAGCAGAAGGAATAATCGACAATCTGATCAAGGAATTTGAATTATGCGAAGATATTCCAAAGATCGGGGACCGTAAATCAGTTGTAGTACAAATGCTCAGAACCATCAGGACGGACCTAGTAAAGATTCTTAAGGGAGAGATCGCACGAAAGGATTTGGCAGACTACTTGAAAGAGCAGCTTAAAACCGTTCTTGATCTGGAGGAGGACGATAATCTGACCATCAAATGCCTGGAACTAGTCCTAAAAGCCGTCAAACGGGGATGGAAGTACACACTGCTTTAAGTGTGGTCTCCGTTCTAACCGGACATTCATACCCGGTCTTGCTCTGCTTCCTCCACGATGGCCCTTTTCTGTTCCGGAGTAAACCGTCGTCGTCGCTGTACGGAGGTAATGACTTCCACTCGTTCCATTTGCTCCACCTCGCTGACCTGTTGATTATAGTCACAAACCTAGGGCTATGAGTATCGCTTAATTCGATCATCGAGGTGTCCTGTTAAAACGAGGGCTACACCACGTTGGGAAAAACTTCGTCTCTTTCATCGACGGATGCCGGCACGAATTTCTTGTTAGAGGTTAGTGCTCCGTTTGGATCTTTTCACGGTTGCCATCTTCTGGAGTATAAGGATCCGGTGTTAGTATTTCCTGAACAGGTCATGCCAGACTTATTCTGAACGGATTTCAACTGCTCTGACCCTTTTTGTATCTACATTAATAGGCTTTGTATCCTCTCTTACGCCAACTCCCGTCTGACATCTCAATGTACTGGCTGGGATCCAATTCTATTCTCTTGGGGGGCTCCGGCGGGGGTGGTGGATGCGGCTTTTCAAACCGATTCTTAACCGTTCTAATGAAAAGATCGGTCTTTGTTACTGCTTCCCATATTGAGACCTTGAAGAATTCTTTGCCAGGTGATCGCTCAGCAGAGAACTCTTGATGAATCTTCTTTTCGATCTCCTCTACATCATGTGTGAGACAGTAATACTCGACTTCAAAAGGCTCCGGAACAGCGGTGGCAGAAGACAGTTCCCTTACACGTTGTTCAACTGTCTCACGGTTAGTAAAGCCTATCTTCAGAATTCCAGGCATTGATGGATTTGATAGAATATATATGTAACCGATTGACATGTAGACCCCCCCCTTCTCGTCACCTTGTGGCCCTTAGTAGACGATACACTCAATTCTGTCACTTCTCAACTCACAGACAGCGCTGGGAATAGTAAAGGTATATGGTCTGGTAAGACTGGACCAATCGCATGTCTATGGCGACAGTAGTATGAGCGACAGGTCCCAGGCGCTACTTTAACCATCGTAGCGCCTGCCTAAGCTTTCGTTGTTGTTGCTCAATAGTGTCAGGATTTGTAGGGAGAGACAAAAATTCCCCATATTCTTCTATGCTTTTCAACTTAAACGGATTCGAGAGCAGTCTAATGAGGTGGGGATCGACAAAAAACTTCACCATGTACGTTACTTGATCACTCTCCTCGCCTATGTTTCCGGTGTGAACATACTGATTGCGATGTAAACGAAGCGACTGAAGCATATTCTTGGCGAGATAGCGACTTTCGGACGCAAAGGTCCACAGAGTCCTGCTAATAGTCTCATCATAGTTGGCTCCAACCGTATTAGTTATCTTTTCCAATAAACTCCACATCTTCAAAAATGCAATGCTCGGATTTGGCTGATCGAGTGCATCAACGTATCGAATAAGCAAAGCTTCCAAATCCTGCCTGTAGTCGAGGTTCGATAGGCGTTTCAGAGACCACCTGCGATTCTTCTCAATTTCGCTCCAACCTTTAGCTGGTTGAAAGATAGGCTGATCCTCCGTGAAGTCTGGCTCATACCAGTAAATATCCTTATCAACTAATACCCCATCAGTTGAGTGTAGGGTGTGGATCGGCCCTTTATGGATAACTCCGATCGGTTTCCTTTCCGGCGTACTACCACCATGAATTCTCCAAGAACCATATGTCGCAAAGAGCGACCAAAGCCCCCGAAGGAGATTAAGGGATCTCAGAGCATTCTCGGTCGCTTCATACTTGCTTCTGCCCACAGTAGCGACCTTTACTAGCCGGTAATCAGAGGAACTGATGTGTTTTGAAAAAGGGGATGCGGTTTCAGACAAATCTAACGTAGTGGGAAGCGGAAATTTCTTCCCTCGTGTCTTCAAAGAGGAAATCCTACATCCTCTCAGGTCAATTCTCTTTACGGGTAAATCAGAAACAGACAGAGAACTCACTAATATGTATTCGGTAAGGGGTAGCCTAAAGAACTCGGCGGCAAATTTGTCTGCTATTGCTACAAATCGTTTTGCATCAATGGGTCTTCCCGGTGCATCTTTGACCGTAGCAACAAGGGCTTCCCAAACGATACGCCAACTATCTGTCTGGTTGAGTTCGGTGCGAAGAGGGTCTAAAATAACCACGGCGGTTTTTAGGGACATTTCAAGCCGGCGAAAGTGAAAACCTGGCCAGGACACAGATCCATTTTTGTCAACCGTGGCAATCTTACCCATTTCAGCCAACACATGGGTGGGCGCAAATTTCATGTCAGTACTCGTGTCCGGTTTGCCATTAGGCATGCGGTAATATGTGTACCGTTTGCTCAACCTGCGCTCCTTACCTGCCCTTCGCCTTTATGAGAACCTGGACAAATTCT
>CAYOYU010000039.1:0-16621 GCA_964408265.1 uncultured Syntrophorhabdaceae bacterium | reverse complement strand
TACCCATCTTCAATCGTTTTTAGCCACCCGATCCTATCGTGCGCTTCCCTGAGAGAAACAGCGGCATCCATGATCGGTACCTTATACTTTCTGACAATCTCTTCAGGTTGCATGGCGCCAATCTTTCCTCTGGGTTCCACATTAATGAATGCATCGCCGTTGTGGTAACGGATGGCGAACTGTTTCGGCAACTTCGTGTCGACATCCAGACCACGGTACTCAGCTGCCAGTTTCGGCATAACTTCATAGAGAAAGTGGTGAATGGCCTGAAAAACATCTGGCTCCGTCTCTTTCAGGTCAAAGAGTTGTTGTTTCAGGGTTGACATGTCAGCGCTCCTGATGAATCTTCGGCGCCCAATTAGTGACGGTGTAAGGATTCTGTATTCAGATAAGTAGATGGTATCAAGGCAATATTCAGGGTGTCAATGGTAAAAGTATTCAAAAGGATCTTCTGTCCCAAGGCGTATTCATCTACGGTATAATGATCCTATGAAGTACGACCCCATATCCGTCGAATCCTATAGTGGTTACAAGGTCAACGAACGTCCTGTGGCATTCACCTACCAGGAAAAACGCTGGGAAGTGGAGGAAGTTCTGGACCGATGGCATGAAGGAGGGCTTGACGCCGAACGTCCCGAGGTGGATTACTTCAAGGCTAGAACCAATGAGGGCACTGTTTTTCTTTTACGTTACCTTCCGGATTTGGATGTCTGGGAAATCCAAGTGTCTGGGGCAACCTGCACCAGTGAATTACCATAACTTTGTCTTTTACCCTTTATTTCCTTACAAGCACTAAATGCCTTGTCTTACCATCCGGGGTTTTCTCATCATCCTTTGATTCCGGCTTTCCTTCCGAATACTCTTTCTTTGCCAAAGCGTCACCACCACCAAATGCCTTCGAGAAACTGACCGTCGCTGCTGCCGGAGCAATCCTTGTCGCATAGATCGATGTCAATCCGTCATGTTCAGCGACACCATGAATTGCTTGCCCTTAAACTGCCGTCGAGGTAGTATATAGGGGCAAATGTGGCAATGAAGACGATGTGCGAGAGAAAATGGATTCCCGCAAGGTGGCAGCAGCGTTGTATCGGCGGCAAAAGACATGCACCATTAATTCCCTGAGGGAGAATGAGCGATAATGACTGATGCACATCTTTTTGACGCAAACGCCCGATTCGCGACTGAGCGACACACGTCCAAACTCGACCGACTGTGTGCGCTGACATGCGATCTCCTCCCGGGAGATGCCGTACCCCGTATTTACCTCTCTCGCCCTCTTGGTTTTGCTTCAGCTCAAACGCTGAACTCGTATGGGACTGTTTTTATTGCCGACGAGTTTCTCACGAATGTACCCCAGGACGTGATCGAGGCCGTAGCTGTTCACGAAGCTGTGCATCTTTTGGTCGGCTGTGATGTGTGCCACACGCTTAGGGAAAAACATCATGATGTTGTTGTCTTCCTTCACGATACGATCATTTCCGGGTGGTTCAGAGGGCAATATGTGCTGCGGGCAGATGACAAGTACTTGGATGACAAGGGCTGGCGTCAACTCTACGCCGGTTGGAACGGACCGACCCATGTTCTCCCGGACAGTGCCTGCGATGCCGACGATATGTATTTCGCTCTCTTCAAAGAAGGTCTTGTGTTCGCCCACGAAAGAGGGGTTTTTTCCGGGACGCGTCTAATGCAAGGTTCCCGACCAATACGTCCGGTCCCGGTCCTCGCTCCCGGGAATGTGGCAGATGGGATGATACTGGTAATACTTACGGGTCTTGAGTTGGCGGCGTATCTGGATGGTTGCATTAAGGCCACCCTGAGCATTAAGCACGGCGTCGACTTTACAACGGTGGAAGAGGCCTTTGCAAATTATGTCGCCACCACTCTAACCGGAGTGCCCTTGGACAGGATTCAGCAGTGGGCACCCCAGGATGAAGTGAAAATCAGCATCGCAAAGCAACTCCTCAAAACCCGGCCCTCAATTGACAAACTCAGAGAGGGTTCCATGACGTGCACCGATCTGGTCGAAGTAGCTCGCGGAGCGGGACTCGTACACACTGGATAAGCACGCCGCCAGGGCCTGAGGTGAACCTATTTCTGTCGACCGCTTTTGATGATACCCGAAAGACAATAAATTAATGTAAGTTAAAGCGGGTTGCATCGTAACCAAAGATTTGGTTGTCTGAAAGAATTATACCGAATTACGCTTTCATGGCCTTCCTAAATTCCGATACCTCTGCCTCACTATCCGTACGGGTTTGTAAACGGATAATAATGACAAGAATCGGGTAGCAGGAATAATGAGCAGTTTTTATTGACAGCAACATGGGTATGGCAAGTATTATTAACTGTGTATTCGTCAAAAGATCTAGAATTCGGAAGCACGGAAAACACTTTCCTTTCAGACATATACCGCGAAGGGAGCCTTGTTCTCGGTAAGGTTAGGTCGCGATTGATTCGAAATAACCTAAGATTCTCTCGACCATTACTATCCCTATATCTCGCAAGAGAAGATGCACCACTCATTGAACATCTCTTTGAGGTAGAAATAAGGGCCTCACTTGAAGATATCAGTGGAAAGGAGGTCGGGAAAATCCTCATGCCAACGGCTTATGTTATTGGCTCCGAAACAAGATCCTTGGGACCTTCTTGGAGTGAATCAATCATCAAGCTTGAACCTCTCAGCGTATGTCAAATGAGTCATCTTGGGAATCGCTTAGAACATAGGGACGCCAATATAACCTTTTTTATTACGGATAATCCACATGTTGGTCCATTGGATCAGATAGAAAGATGTTTCACGGGAATCGTAAGAAACAAAAGAACTCCCACGATAACAGTGGATTTTGGCAATAACTGGACAGGCAAATTCTGGAAAAATTACGAATATGAAAGGGCAGAAATATCGGCAATTCAGGGTTGGTTCACTACCGGTAGACAGACGTTTGAGCTTGAGCGGAAAAGTCACCAAATAGAATCTGTCGATGAAGTAATGCAAATTTCAGAAAGGATACGGAATCTTTTCTGGTATCTTTCATTTGCCACAAGGCGGAGAACCGTGTGGACGGAATGGACCGCCAGGATAGATAACGATTTGGTCAGATACTGTCAGGGAAACGTTTCGATTCCCCGGAAAGAGGATGCTAGGAATGATCGCCCCTTAATAGAAAGGGTTCAGCTTCAGGATTTCTTGCGGCGCTGTATGGAGTACATGACCGACAGTAAGTCACCTAACATTCTACTGCCGCTCATCTATCTCGTTAACGCCGTCCCACCCAAGACAGTCGAATCACAGTTCCTCTCCGCCTATGCGGCCTTCGAGTCTTTGATGACTCTCTACGCAAGGGGAAAGGGGATTGAAAAACACTTTAATGACAAATCGCGCTGGAAGGCACTTTACGAATACATGGAAAAATGTATCGATAATTATGGTGATATAGATGGTGATCTTAGGAGAATTTTGAAAGGGAAGCTGGGGCTGTTCAATGATGCTTCACCGCGAATCTTTTTTGAAGATTTCTGTGTAACCAAGGAACTGGATACTTCCGATCTGTGGCCACTCTTTTCCGGTACCAGATCCCTTTCGCGAATCAGGAACAAGTTGATCCATGGAGAGGAAATTGTAGGCGAATTCCTTGATGTGGCAACTGAAAATCTGAAGTGGATAGTCGAAAGATGTATTCTATCCACTATCGGTTGGAATAAACCTTCTGACGTCGATTCTAAATCTCTCCGAGAATACACGTGTTATGAACTGTGGAGGTCATACTACC
Source organism: uncultured Syntrophorhabdaceae bacterium (assembly GCA_964408265.1). Taxonomy (GTDB): domain Bacteria; phylum Desulfobacterota; class Syntrophorhabdia; order Syntrophorhabdales; family Syntrophorhabdaceae; genus CAYOYU01. The sequence continues at coordinate 12,851 of CAYOYU010000039.1, read as the reverse complement.
GCTGAGGATCGTTATCCTACCTCGTTGCCCAATTTCTCAGGGCTCTTTGCTCCCTCTAGCACTCCACATGAATGCCATTTCATGCTCATCCTCACCTTCATGGGCGACACCTACCGATGGGTCTGGACAACGGAATGGATGCTCGTCTGACATGGCAAATGTCTCGGAGCGACAAAGGACCGCCTGAAAAGATTGGTTGTATTCATATCCTAGCCATTCTTTAACCATGCTATTATCTGGAAACGTGGAAAGCACATCGTTCACCACAGAATACAAGACTTTATGATATAGAATAATACAAAGAAATCGAGAGGCGGATGAGAAAACCTGAAATCCTCTATACCGTAGCAAAGACTGAATCTGGAGGACTGATTCAGGCCAAGGAGGCACCTAAGGGAGAAAAGTACTTCTGCCATGCTTGTGATGGAGAGTTTATCCTTCGGAAGAGTTTAGCCGGGCGCAGGAGACCGCACTTTGCCCATAAAATCCTTTCAGACAGCTGTACCGCAGAAACCGCCTTGCATTCTGCTTTCAAACAACTTTTTTTTCAAAAAATTGTAAGACTCTTGAGAGGAGATGGGGACCTCCCTGTAAAATGGAACTGCAGTTATTGTGATCAGATCCACACCGGGAATCTGTTGAAGACCGCGTCTGACGTTCGCATGGAATACGACATTGGTGTATGTCAGCCTGACATAGCTCTTTTTGACATAAAAGGCAATCTGATCCTGGTAATTGAGGTGGTGGTTACTCATCAGCCTGAGGAAGCGGCTAAGAAGTATTACAATGACAATGGAATCGGGCTTGTAGAAATCCACCTAATGAGCGATCAGGACTTATGTATCATAGATCAGGATCTTCTCGTGCCGACTGCGGTAAATCTTTGCAGAAATCCAAAGTGTGCTATATGCGGCCAGTACATGGCACAGATGAGAATAGCGATATACAGGACCATCTGTTGGAAATGCCGTACTGTTATGAATGCGGTTATTGCCCATGATCCTTACCGGTTACAGGGAAACCCAATCTCCCTTACAAAAGAGGAATTCGAATTTGCACGGACAAAAGGCGTGATATTGAAGGAGCAACACAGCAATATAATCCATGATAAGTACGTAGCGTCCACCTGCCCTCGATGTCATAGGTTCATCGGCGATTATTACGCGGTTGAACAGTATGGTGAGTCGAATTACGATGGCTCCAGGGAAAAATACCTTCAGGATCGTAAACACGGATTCAAAAGCGGAATCTACCACACAGGTTACTATTGCGAAGAATGCGATAAGGCCGTCCCCGTTTCCCCATTCAGAGACATAACGCTGAAATATGATCCACGACAACCCTGCTGAGTATCCACCATTCAAAATCTAAACACAGAATCTGTCCCAAATATCCTTATCCTCTGCCCCGGGAAGCGTAGGCCATTGAATCTTCGTGGTGTAGCCGCCGTTTAAGCTATTTAGAAACTACATGACTACAGAGTCAGATCAAGAATAAATGGTTCTATTTTACTAACAGTGTCACTTCTTGCGGTGATATCTTTTGCCTGGGCGAGGAGTTGTTTGTGTAAGTTCTGCACGGACCTTTGCATGGCTGCTTTCTTTCGGTAGTCGCCATCATCCCACTTGTCGCATACGTACCAGCCCACTATGTACAAACCGCACGCAAGCCCATTTTCCTTCATATAGCGATTGACCAGTTGTGTCTCCATCGCCTTATCGAGTTCTTTATGCCAGCAACCCTTAACCTCAACAACTACGGTTAGAATGGCGTTTTCCCCGCTTGGTATTCTCGTAACTGCGTTGATGTAGATATCTGTTTCTTGTCCACGTCTCGGCTGTACTTCTCTGTTGATTACGACCCCTTTTGATGGTCCAAGATCGTCTCTCAGCCAGGAAGCGATACCGTCAGACAAGTCCTCTTCATCTTTTGGCCTGAAATTCTTACGGTCATTACCAGACCCTTGGTAGTTCCAAAAATTGCCTGCCGATGGGAGAGTTCGATTCTTGCATTGTCTCTGGAACCTGGTAAGCGACTCTAAAACTACTTCAATAAGTTCTTCCTCATTCTCAACATACCGTCTAGTGCTATTCGAAAGCAGTTCTATGATTTGTGCCGCCGAAGGGGGGCCCCATGTCTTTCTATAGTAGTTTGCTTGCGCTTCCCTTAGCCTCCATTTCATCCATAATCTTTGATCCGGAAATTTCTCGATCAGTGATTCGATTGCAGCACAGGCCTCACGTGTACCCCGATTGACAAGCAGCATGAATATACTACTCCTTATATCCGCTAGTCTGTGTCTCTCTGTGAGTGCGCCTCCGCCCAATGCAGGATCCTCCTCTGGGGGCCACAACTTACACATTAAGGAGTAAAGATCACCAAGATGAGCGTCACTTAGCTCCTCTGCAAAACTGGCCCCATGTCCATAGCCTGGCTCGACACAACCCAAAACCTTCGAACACAGGTCCTTATCTTTTTCGAGGAACTCCCATAAGTCATTCCAATACTTCTCCGCCCAATGCTTCAAAAGCAGTAGTGCAAGTTCGACAACTATTCCACCCGACCCTTTGCTTTCACAAACGTGCAGTCTAAATCGTTCAATGATGATTGTTTCTATTTCTTCGCTACCTATCTCTATGAGGCGCCGAGCCACGCTCTTGAAACTATTTGCCTGCAACTCGCAGTTCGTAAGAATCCTTAACAAGAGTCCGGTTAGGTCAGGGTGCCAACACCCCTTAAGATATTCGATGCAGTGAATTCCCTGGCCTCGGCCATCCTCGCTTTTCATCAGTCGTATCAAGTACTTCTTGGTGGTTTCGGGTGCTTTTCGATATGCCAGAGAAAAAAGCTGACAATGAGCGGTGGCATCATTGAAGAAAACCGGATTATCCACCATATAAGGAATCCACTTGTTAAATGTTGTGCTCTCGATTTGGTCTAGAAAGTCACCGTGTTTACTCACGATTAGAAGTGCCATGCATACTGACAAAATGTCTTGATGCCATGAGCCCTTTCCAAACCATTCATCCGAGGGAGGAGAATAATTAAGTATGAATCTGACACCTGCCTGTTCAACTCTGTCCCGAACTACCTTATCTAATGCTTTCCAACCAGGAGTTTCACTTAATTCTATCCCGTCCCAGTGCTTCGATTGCCCAGTATCTTGATCAATCGACAGATTGTGCGTCAAGGCAAACCATTGTTCGACATCTCCCAGTTCAATTCTTTTCAGCAACGGTTCAATTCTTTCGGCAACAGGTGAAACTCTGCCTTGGCGTTTGGCTCTCTGTTCCCGACGAAGTCTTTGAGCGTAACCGTCCTTGAATTTCTTACTGAGATCGGAATCCAGTTCCCAATAAACCATGTATCCCCTCTCTAGGGCGGGAACTCTGAGGCGTACTTCCAGAAAGTCGCTGACACATTGCACAGGTAAGTCTGGATTGAGAATACCCAGTATAAGTCTCGCCCAGACAGTTTGTTCAGGACTCTCCGCTTGCTCAATCTCGGTCAACATCCAGGCAAAATCAGAATTCAGCACCAAGGGTGTTTCATGTATCAATAGTAGCGTCGCATCTCTTTCGCCAAGCCTTCCGGTCCGGATCATATATTTGACCAGGTGATGCCGCTTCTTTACTTCAGACTCCATTTGCTTCCATGGATTTGAATTCTCATCATTGCCATCCGACAAGGAACCATGCATCGCACTACGCAAAAGAGCGTCTGATAGCTCCGCCATTATTACAGGGTCAGGGATCCCCTTAAATGAGAGCCTAAGGAGTTCGTCGTAGATTCGTCCGAAATTGTGGGAATCGTACTTGGAATCCGTGCCGATCCACCCATTTGCTATAGCGAGCGCCTTGGCTGTTTGATCAGTTGTTGCACCTTTTTTCAGTTGGTCCGGCACTTCATAGTCGAGAAAGTAACTGTATCCCCCCACCAGACTCTTATTTTTCGCGGGTGTCAGGTTTTCGACGAGTTTGGACAAACTCCAATGGCCCGGCCACACGCACCTAAGCCCACAGCCACTTAGCTCGTCGTCCGGATCATCTCCCAGTTTGCCCTCCCCCCGGGGCTCTAGTCTCTGCCTGGTATCGTAGTCTGCAATCTCACAAACGGCCTGCGCAGCCTGAGATCTCAATCCGTCCGCCTCTGATGTGTCCAAAGCAATATTGGCTAGAACTGTCTGTAGTTCCATTAAGTTACATGCTTCAGCAATATCGATGGCTGCGCGTCTAGCCACAAACGAAAGCGCCCTGTTCTCAATTATCGGTCTCAGCTTGTCAGCAATTCCCGGATAGACAAGTTTATGATAATTCTCACGAAGCGATAGGTCGTCGAAAAGTTCGTCCCTTGCAATTCTCCTCAACAACACTTCTGTCAGTTCCTCTTTGACTGTGGAGTCCACCATACACAAATCGCTTCTCAGCAAATTCTGTGGTCTGATCGACATGATCCACAGCATCACGTCGGGTCTTTCACTCGCGACCCAGGCAGCTGTCTCCTGCAGTTGGGGAACAATAACGTCAACATCGTGAGGGTGCGTCAACAGTTCCTTTATCTGCCGCATGTCGGCTTGCCTAAGATATCCCGCAGCCAGATGCTCCTGATAAGTCTGATGAGCGTAACCGAAAAGCTCCGGGCCTCGCGATGTAAACAGCCCTGTCTTGAGCGTATCCTGGATGGCGTTATCGTTGGCATCAATCGTTCCTCTGTCGGTAGTCTCTTTTCCACCTTCCAACTGTGCGACAGGGACGCATCCTTCGGGTGTTTCCGATAGCCCATTTCTGGATACAGCATAACTATTGCTGAAAGTGAGTACCGCCGCAATTCTCGAGGCGATAGCCAGTCTCTCCCTTGCGCTTAATACCCCACAGTACAGTTTGCTTATATCACCTTTCTCACGCCTTTCTTTGTCCGGTTCCTCGCACAGATAAAGGCAGCCCTGCCGGTACAACTCTACCTGCCCCGTCGGAAGGTCTCCGTGGGTTAGATAAAGATTCATCAAAAAATTAAGGGTTACCGGTTTTGAAGCGAGTGCACCTAACCTTTTTTCGTGGATGGCTCTCATAAAGTTGGCCACGTCTATGCCGACGATCTCTGCTGCCTGCATTACGTTCTTTCGGGTGAGGGGAGCCAACTCAAACAATTTGACTTCTTCAGTCGACCATAGGCCACACAGTTGATCATAGAAACTGGACGGCCATTCGGCGGTTCGGCAAGCTATTCTCAAGAAGAGGCCATCTAGCGGGCAATCCCGAAATCCTCTCATCAACAACTTCTGTATGTTGGCTATCCTAATTCTTACTTCATCCAAACTATCGAGGAAAAGGTGGAGTTTGTAGCTTCCTTTTCGATAATCTCCCCACACCTCATTTTCAAAAAGGGCTTTCCACAAGAATTCTTCACTGCCATATTCCTTTAGATCGACGACTAGTACGAACTCGCCGGGCCCCTTTGTTTCCTCTGTTCTCAAAATCTCGTCATGAACGGCCGTTGATTTCCCGATTCCTGGTTCGCCAAGCAAGATCAGACAGTGAGCTTTCTTTATTTCTTCAAATCCTTTCGTTTCAGGCGCAAACAATTTCGCGTATCTATCGTCACAATCCGTTAAGAAACCATCCGGTTCCAAACTCAACAAGGCGTCAGGCGCACACCAGAACCGTCTCCATGGAAACCTTAGTTTAGAAGGCATAATCTCTATTCATACCACGTAATTGGCCCACAGAAAATCAGATTACGAAGAGTTCACAACGGGATCAAGTCGTGAGTCAAACTTACACCAGATGTTATGAAGGCTATGAAAGGGTTTCTACATTCTTTTACCGTAACCAGTGAGCGGCCAAAAAGCTCTCAATGCCCGTTGCATTTACCATTGCTATAGTCCTGGCAAAGTTTCTCTCTACCACCAGGCCGACATCTATGTAGTCATCTAGCCGCCCATTGGTAAAAAGACCTGGCGTGACGTCCATTGTATGTTTTATTCCTGGCGATTGATGGTAACGGTACCATATCCACGACTTTTCAATGACTTCTAAACTATCAACGGACAGTTTTCCGTCAGTAATATAGACCTCCCGTAAGTCTACTTCGCTGACGAGAACATGTGCCGTAGTAAAAATGACGGGGACAATGAACGCTTTATTCCCAGCCCATTGGTTTTGAGTAATTATCTCTGGGTGATTCGAGAGAAATTCTACGAAACCATTTAAACCCCTACATACTTGGGTAGCCGCCATTTCTATCTCCCCTCGCCCCCCTCCATTGACGTCTCCCTTTTCATTGCTCCTTATTTCCATGGCCAGACCATAGACGAACTCTGAACTGCCAAGACTGGTCTGATCACTAATTAGTCGCTTCTCGGCAGCAACGTCAGGGGCGTACTTGACACCTTCAAGAATTAGCGCCCCATTCCGATGATCTCTTTTGACATAAGGAGTTCTCAAAAAACACCAATTGTTCAGCGCAGGATTGGCTCGTTTACATTCGCAAATGAGATAGACTGGTTTTTCCTTGTGCTTCAGAACAAAATCGATTCTCGTGTCCTGACCACGGACCGAAACTGGCACTTCAGAAGCATCAAACTTCCAAGGGGATTTGTCAGGAAATAGACTTTCTGCTGCCTTTATTACAGCATGGTGAAACCCGTATCCGTGACTATTGACTACTTTTCTCAGTGCCTCTGCAACATTATTGGATGACATTCCTCTACCCGCATTCGTTTCCTTGGTTAGAAACACAAGGGTTCACAATGTTGATAACTGAAGTGTGGCCTATTCCACTAGATACATTGTATCGTTATTCAATTCATTCCCACGTCTTGTTCTTGAACCCAAGGCTTGCAGCATTCTCGGAAACAGCCCGTTTTATCTGATCAGAAACACCCTGTGGAAACTCTGCATTCACCTCAATAGTCACCTTCACATTGGCCTGAGGATCGTTTGCAAGAACACTGATGACCTCCTCGGCGATCTGGACAAGCCTCATTTTGGCAGCAGCAGCATTTACCTCTGCCGTACCTATGAATGTATGGAACTGAGGTGTAGGCGGTGGGGTTGGATCTGGTATAGGTGTTGGACCCGGACCGGGAGGAGTAGGACCAGGCCCTGGATCGGGTGGTGGCTGCGGGGGTATAGGCTTGTGAGTTTCTTCATATTCCTTCGCAGCCTCAGGCTCTATCAACAGAAGCGTATCATCCAGTTGCACATTTGCATCGCCGAATTTGAAGCCGTCGAACGTTCCGTCATGCTGTCCATAGGCTGTCCCGAAGAAGTCCCGGCTTCCTGCGCCCTTAATGATCGCCTGTTGGAAAACGTTTCTATCCTTCAGTCGCGGCAGGTAGAGATAACGGAGCGTATCCTCCCAAAAGAGAAGCGCACCCGCCGCATTCTTGTCAGGTTTCCAGTATAACTCCTTTAACTTGTTCCGTAGGTGAATGGGTGACCACGCTGAAATCACCAGTTCATTGTCCACGCAGACCCGCTCAATTTCACTGCCAAAGGAAGAACCAGCGGTATTCAACGGGAATGCTTCAACAGATGGATCACGGTCGGTAGGCGAATACTGGACAGGACAGAGAAGCCACTTATAACATTCACGAGCTGCCCGGGGTAATACTTCCTCGGCAGTCTGGAGTTCCTTTTCGGCCTGCTTCTTCTGAATCTGATCAATGTTGAGGCGTCCATCCTTTACATCATCGACGATTGAGCCCCATGCCAGAGCAATCCGGATACAATCCTTAAGGCGGGAGAGGGAACCGTGGTCAGGAGCAACGAAGATCAGCCTGTTGCCGCGGTATCGTGGTTTCGTTCCGTTATTACGGACGTACTCAACCACTGTTTCGAAGGCCACACGTGTCTCTTCCTTGGAATACCATTTTTCCGGGGTCATGAAAATGAGACGCAAGGCACTGTCATCGGGGATGTCCGAATGGGGTGTCAAGATGTGGATACCATCGAAGAATTTGATGCTACCGGCCAATTTCTTGAGGACTTCTCCCATCCTGGTGCGGACCTCATTCTTGTCCTCAAATCGCTTCTTCCGATCCTCCATTTCACGGCGAAGATTCGCACGGGTGTCGAACCAGAACCTGGTTGCATCCTGGGCCTTGTCTCCAGAGCTGTTCAGGTAGTGGAGTCGATCGGCAAGGCGACCCAATGCATCGGCATAGGTGGAAGATGTCTGGCCAGGCTGGAAACATCCCAGCACCACACGAGCCCGGTCAAGACCCCGTATTCCCGGCTTTGTAGCTACTGAGGAGGGAGCACTTCCAAGGAAGATCGTCCGAGCTACTCTGCGAGCAGCATTGAGCGCACCGAATCGGGGTTCCTTGTTCTCAAGTTCCGTTGTTTCTGCTCGATCCCCATCAATGTCCTTTTCGATGACTGCATCCCAGCCTCCTGGGAGATAGTAGGTCAATTCGTTACGGGAACTCCCGTCATACAATGGCAGGCTGCCAGGCATAATCATCAGGTCTTTGTTGTCATCCTTCCATAGTCGGTAAATGACCTTGGCCATTAGCTTCAGGACACCTCTGGTCCTCTGAAATCCATCAATCGTCGTCCAGTCCTCGTAAAGCCTGTCGAAGATTTCGGGATGAATGGGATAAGCCTGGCAGAGCCTGTCAAAGTAACGGTGTTCAACGGTTTCTCCGGGCAATTTGGATCCCTCTGCTATGTAGGCATCGGCGAAAGCCCGGCACACTGTTTCACGGCCGTTCTCATCTCGGACCGGTTCAAACAGACGTCTCCTGACTATCTCAAAAGCCTCTTCTGTGGCAACGGGTTTCCATAACGCTTGTACTCGGCCGAACGTCTTCTCCAACGCTCGGAGAGCACTTATCCCCCGCTGGCTCCCTGCCTCGACGTCTGATTCAGGTAGGGATGCCAAAAGAACGGCAGTAGGCACTAGTTTACATGCCTCGGTGAGCGCTTGGATAAACGACATGTTGCTGTCGAAGGTACCTCCGCTCAACGACTGCGTATCGGTAAATTGTCTGATATAGGCTACCAGCTCATCGATGAGTATGACACAGGGTGCATAGGTTTCCAGAAGTGTTTTGAGCAGATCTTTACCGGGAGAGGTTCCGGTAGCATCGGCATCCCGGATTATGGCAAATCCTTCTTCCTTACCAAGTTGCCACGCAAGTTCACCCCATAAGGTATGGACCGTTTGGTCTCCGTATTTCCAAGCCTGACCGGGTGCATGGGCATTGCCATCAAGTATGGCGATCTTGGCACGGGGGACATCCATGAGACCTGCCTGGTCGATAAGATCAGGAATGCCGGCGAGGTCATCCAGAGAACAGGTTCTTGTGGCAAGATGGTAGACTGCCAGCATAGTGTGAGTCTTGCCTCCACCAAATGCAGTCTGGAGCTGGACAACCGGTTCACCGCCCTTGCCGTTAAGCCGTTGAGCCACTTGAATCAAAAGGAGACCCATACCTTCAGTGATGAATGTGCGCTGAAAAAATGCCGAGGCTTCCTGATATTCACGAGTGGCTTCGCCTTTGCGTACTGCCGTTATGTCAGCGGCAAATTCGGACTGTTGGAAGGTTCCTTCGAGTACATCGGGATGTGGAACAGCTATTTCTCTCCATGGTTTCATAGTCTTCTACTCCCAAATGTTTCTATCAATCAAATAGACCACCCTGTTTTGGTTTTGCGGCTACATCACCAGAAGCAGACTCAATTCCAGCCCAACTGGTAATCACTTCATTGTAAGCACGGGCGTCTTCGGCCCATCCCTGACGTTCACAGAGAGTATAGAGGCGGTAAGCCAACTGTCTGGCTGCTTCAGCCTTACCTTTGACTTCTGCTAGTACCCGGCCAGAACTGCTTTCCCCTTCCTGCTTGAGGGCACGGATAAGGTGGTGAAGTGTCTCCCATACCGAATTGCGCTTATCGGTTTCTGGATCCCAATCACTAGGATATTCAGCCCACTTGCGGAGGCGAACAATACCTCCCCCTGAGTCGACAATTCCTGCGTCACGCATCCCATCGACACTGGTACCTTTAGCTCGGGACAATGTGTCCGCATCACCGAATCTACCTTCCTTCCAACCATTCTGTTCGAACCAATGGAGACAAAATTGGGTGTCACCGTCAAAATCATCTTCAGCAAGAAAACGATTGATAAGCTGAAGTGCTGTACGAACGGTCATGGGTGAGCCATCTGCTTCGAGGACGGCCGAGTACTTGGAGAATATCGCCATACCCGGCCCAATTATGGCTTGCGAAAGATCAACGGGAGCTACAGGAGATCGATCATCGCCCGAACCTCTGGTCATCTCATCAAGGGCTTGCGGAAGGACTGCATTCAATTCTCGAAGGAATTGTCTACGTGAAATCGCAGTAGAATAAGATGGTCTCATCCTACAGACGAGAATTACACTGGAAGCAAGTGCATTTGAATTGATGCCACGCGAACGTTGCTCACGTTCGGTTCTGAGCGGCCAGGTGCCGGTCAACTGAAAACCAGCAGAAAGGACAGCTTCCAAGAAAGTCTCCCAGCCTTTTGAAGAAGTTCCAGTTTGGTTGTCTGTCTCTGATTGTTTGAAGGCGTAGAAGATTGTAACTGGCGATGCGGCAGGATGGGCTTGTGCCGCTAGACTACGCATTGCTTCCATCATGCCTAGGAGAAAAAACCTTTCTGCATCTTCCTTGCCACCGTGCCTGGAGGGTGTGGCAACCAATTCTTCTTGCTTAGGGACCGCAATTGTAGAAAAAAGATCGGGCAACACTGGGTGGAGAATTCTGCGTAGCCAGACGTAGAAGAAATCAGAGAGATCTGCATACCCTATGTTGTCATAGTAAGGCGGGTCTGTTGAAACAACTTTATTTAAGGAGATCTTCTGCTTCTGTGCATCAGCTATCACGGCAAGCCCAGGGATGGAAGCAGGGAGAGAAATAGCTAATTCTGAGTATGAGTTAAGAACTGAGTCATATCCTGCTATTGGGGCAAATGCTGACAACTCAACAAAATCCCAACTCATGGGAATAGCTTGACGTGAGAACAGAGCACGTACGTTATTGTTTGTAGCATTCCAAGTGCAGATCGTATTATTTAAATCTGCCCACCGCGACAGTGCCAAACCCAAGTACACTACTACTGCATCACAATAAGCAGTAGCACCGACACCGCCGTCAACAAGTGGTTTCTGGTCATCTGGCAGGCCAGCAGCGAGGGCGTCAAGATATACTGTTCCACGAGCCTCACGTATGAGATCGCCAAACGTACTTAATGCTACCAACTGGCGCTGAGTAAATAGGTGAGACCACTCCGTCATACCATAGTTACCGACACGAAAGCCTAATGCTCCTTGTAAGAATTCCAGATTGGGTGTCCAGTCAGGTTTTGCATAACCTGCAAGGGTTTCTGCTTCTGTCGTCGGTGAAAGATAGAGCGGACCCCTAGGTCCATTAACGACTACAGCCAAGAGGCGAGTTCCCATTCTCCCCATTTGCCCCTGCATTCTGATATACTCCGCTCCGATGGGTGCGCCCGACAGAATACAACGGAAATTTGCTCCCCGCCCCTTATTCTTGGTCCCGTTTCTAGCGTCGTCAGGCGGAGTACCTAATCGGACAGTGAAAGTGTAATCACCCTGTCTGACTTCTGGCTGCACGTATGCCTCATTACCTGGCTTGTCAGAAAGTACGAAGGTTGAGATGAGCGGCACATTCATATACGAGAAAGCCGGGCTGGGACTCTCAACTGTCCTTGCCCATAACCATGCGATGACTTCAAACCTCATGCCAACCAACCCGATTAGATCGGAACGCCCCTGTGCAATGCTCTCGGTTACTTCAAGGGGGGGATAAAGACTTCCGATACGCTTCTGGGCCTCGGTTCGGACCCATGCTCCATATCGGCGAACGTCCTCGAAAAGTCCCGTAGCTCCTGGCCAGTCTCTTCTCATAACCAGCCTTGTTCTGGGTTCGCTTAATGGAGGGCTTACAGGAGCGCGCCCCGAGAATTTCGGTGGTACCTCGATCATAGCTTTAGTAATGAGGACGGCAACCGGATTAAGGTCAGATGCGTAGGCTTCCAATCCGAGCCGTTGTGCTTCAAGTGGTATAGCTCCACCACCACAGAACGGATCGTGAAGTGCAGGAAGCTTCTCGGGATTGAACAGCTGCGAGGCTTGCGGATGGTCTTTGTTCAGATCACACACTTCTCGCCACGACCGGCGAACTTCTGATCTCGCACGTTCAAGGACTTCCTCATTTGTAGTATTTTTCCATTGCACAAGGTCCTCAATAATCCTGAATAACCGCTTTCGGCTGGCTGACCACGAAGCTTTCAGATGACTTGGCGGAAGCTCTCCGGGGTGTTCAATTTCCCATTTCCAAGAAGGGTCATTAACCAATTGTGCGAACAAGACTGCCCTAGCTGCTGTGAACGGCCTACGTGCCCACCAGATATGCAACGATCGTGGATGACGACGTGTAAAAGGTTGTTTTTCGACAGCAGCAGCCGCACTGATTATGTCGGTTGGCAGCGCTACCTCAATCAGTTTTCGAGGTGACTTAATCGGATACGTCATTGAACAAGTTCTCCCTTACCAAGCAAGGTCTTGAGATCGTAATTGACCGACGATACACCCCATCCCGGCTCAGAATCAAACGGATTTCTGAGATAGTATGGACCAATAACATTGTCATTCTCATCGACCATGACGATGGCAAGAACGAATTTATCAGCCTGATTCATAGCGTAGAGTATTTCGTTTCGTGTGATCGTGACGGTTCCTGCCCCATGGACACGGCCCTTCACCTCAATATGCATAGCCTCCGGTTGTCTTCCTTCTACCGATGGATGATAGCAGGTCAAATCGCAGCCGCACTTTAGAG
>CAYOYU010000038.1:10418-25921 GCA_964408265.1 uncultured Syntrophorhabdaceae bacterium | reverse complement strand
AGTCGCTGCGTAAATTCGTAACTGTCTGTGGCCACAAGATCCGGGAATTCACTCTCTTTGTTTCTCAGGTCAACGAGGATAGCTGTGACTAACACTTTGAATATACGGCGCTCAGCAATAATTGGCGAGGAATCGCCGACACCGGAATCGATCAGGAATCGTTGCCAGTGAAACGCCGTTTCATAGATCGTCGTCAAAACATCGAGGCTCCCATACCATAGACCATAGCGGGTGCCGTCGCTGAACCGGGTTTTCATTCCCGAAAATGCCGAGCCGGGAGACACCGCGACACCGTACCTGAACGGCCTCTCAATAACCGGTTCGTAGTACTGGTCCCCTAGGTCCTGGTGAGTCACAAGGGACTCCCCGTACTCTCTCTCGCCGGGATTCTCGCTCAGGTCATCAAGCAGGTCTTCTGAAGTAATGATTGTCGCAATATTGCGATACGCATGGCCTCTGAAATCGACGACCGTATCGATAAGTCGGGCAAACATCAGGCTCCGCGCTGGAAATCTAAATACCGCCTGACCGTAAGCAGCCCCAGAAAGCCGTCCCGACGGACTACGTCCACGGCATTCTTGCCGTTGAAGGCCTTATTCGGCATTGTGGGCCACTGGTAGACAAGGTCGCGGTTCTTGGGGAAAAGGATGCGAAGGGAACGGTGGATCGCAAGGAGATTGCCGACACGGTCCAGAAGGTCGCGGTTGTCCGCCAGCGGCTCGCCCTTCCTGTACCTTGCAAGGGTGGTCCGGGAACCCTCGGAAAGCCCCAACAAGGCCATCTGGTCCTGTGTTGAAACCCGCCACAGATAAAAGAGGCGCGTAACCATTTTTGCAAGCGCGATCCTGCCCTCGCGGGTCCTTGGGTCGGCCTGAACTGCCGTGTCCACGTTCTGTGCCACCAATCACCTCTCTGTCGTACCATCAATTACACTAACTGTAACAGCTGTTACATATGGTGTCAAGGGAAAAGCACCGAAAACTATGATGTCCGCATAGTGACATCTGTATGCGACTTGAAGCACACCAAAAGGAGTACAACACCGCTCCCCACGACAAAGCTATGGAGTCAAAGGCGTTCGGGATAGAGAAATCCCATCTCGTCGGTAGTGCCCCGTAAAGACCGTCGCTATTCCACAAGCGCAGCCACTAACGGGCTATGTGCTCTGGTTGCGTGCGGATTAGGTCGTTCATCTCGGCAACGTCGGTGATGGTGCCAATTATCCCACCGAATCTGCCATCTGGCCGTACGAATGGTATTTTATGGATTGCCATGCTGAGTATTCCGCGGGGACAATTTGCGTTGACGAGGTATGATACCTTCTTCAGGGTCCGGCGGACCATACGGTCATTGGCAATGCTGGCAGCAATGTGCTCATTCGATAGGCCAGTGACGTCTCTGAGTGATTTGCGCAGCAGTTCTTCCGCCGAAAACCCGCTGATCCTTTCGAACACGCTATTAACGGCCAGGAACTTGAGATTTATGTCCTTGCAGAACACGGGTATCGGAATTGCCTCGATAAATGTCTGTAGCAGAAGGATATCCGGATTGAGACAAGAAAGAATTGGCGGTGTTTTCGCTGCAGGTGGTTTGTTAGGGATCGTTTCCTGGCAAGACGAAGTTGGCATCACTGATGTAGTCCCCCCTAAGAATTGATTTTTATGAAATCATTTGAGGATAACCAACATATCGGCGTACCAAGGCACAATATCTTTGTCGACATGCCGGTACAACAACTTAAGCATGAAAACTCCGATCCCTTGTCGGGAGACCGGCGGTATCACTTCCCATTTTGTAATATTATTTCTTAATCCTACAATCGACATGCCGGAATCACAAGAAGAAAGTAATATTATGGGCAGATGACAGCCAAACCAGCACCCACAGCAAGGAGGCACAGCAAGGAGATGAGTCTTATGACAGAGAAGAAACTCGCCGTCGAGGCCATGGCAACGGTGGGGCAAATGGCCCTGCACCTCAGCCACGACCTCAACAACTATTTTCAGGTGATCATAGGGAACGCTTTCTTGCTTATCAATGGTAATCCCGACTCACACGAACTGCATGAGAGAGCACAGGCAATCCTGAAGGTGGCGAACCACGGAGAGAATCTCTTCCGGGAACTGCTGCGTATGGGCTGCGGCGGCAACTCAGTGCAGAGGCCGGTCTATGTCGGCGGAATCATCAAGTGTCTGCAACCCATGCTCACGGTACTCGTGGGCGGGAAGGACGTGACCCTCACCCTGGACCTCAAGGACAGCGCACCGGTGAGAGCGACCAAAATGCAGATAGAGCATATAGTCCTGAATCTTGCAATGAACGCGAGGCACGCAATAGAACCTCCGGGAAACATCACAATATCCACCGAAGACACATTTTGCGACATCGATAAACCGACCCAGGAAAGCAGATACATCAAAACCACCGTGACGGATACGGGGCGAGGAATACCGCAGGCCATACTTGATGTCCTGGCTGCGGCCACCGGGGTGCCCTTGAATGGCGAGGTGAAAGGCAATACCCCTTCGTCGATGAAATGGAATACCCCTGTGAGCCAGTCGTGTTCCCACAGCGGCAACGGCGTAGGACTGCAACTCGTCCGCTCCTGTGTTGGACAACTTGACGGCTTCCTGCAAGCGGCCAGCCAACCCGGCCAGGGCAGCACGCTCTCGGTCTACCTTCCCACCTGTGGTTGACCGCCATCCCGCAAGAAAGCCACCTGCCTCTTCGGAGGGGGTTTATTTGTTATGCGATTTGAATCGGCATGGCCATACCTTTGTGTGGGCTCCGAAGATTCCCGTTAACAAACACGCTGCGGCAGGCATCAGGAAACTGCTGCGGCAGGTGCCCTTCCCTTTTCTCCCTTCGCCCCTGTCACATGGCTTCATCAGCGCCAGGGGTCAGCTTTCAAGTTCGCGGTCTTTTTCGTTTTGTGGAGGATAGGTTCGCTTTCTTGACCTCCCGGCAATACTCACAGTCCAAGTTATCATCAAGGAGGTCGATGAAAGTGGCGGTGCCACAGGAAGCACACTTTGCAAAATAGGTAATCACAGATGGTTCTGGCGTAGTGCTCACGAATCTGCCTCTTAAAGAAAACTGCTAAAAGGATCTCTCTCTGCGGTGTCAGGCACATGGTACCAAGGGCCTATTCAGGATGTCAATGGGGAAATTAGACTGGTAACAAACACTGGAGGTCAGCCCGCCCTAGCGAGCCTTACTCCCAATTCAAAGGCTTTCTCACAATCCTGCGGGAATATTTCTGCCCGTCTCTTGGCTTTCCTCTCAGGGTTGAACCGTGTCGCAAGCACCTTCGAATAGTCCTCGAACTGATAGGTATCATAGCTGCATAATGATTCCGAAGCACCGAATACCATCTGGAGTACCATCTCATTAAGACCAAAATGATGGGGGTAGCCTCGTTCTTCAACCTGTCCCTCGGGACAATTCATCGTATAAATAAAGGCTGACCTGATTGTACGGGGGAAGAGTGAGTCCGGGGGATCAGTATACGTTAGATAGGGAAACAGAAGGCGTTCCATGAATGACCGCATCTCTCCGGTAACTGTCCCGAAGTAGACAGGAGAACCTAGGATCAACGCATCAGCCTCTTCAATCTTTCGCAAGACGGGGGCGAGGTCATCCTTCACTGCGCATCTGCCAAAGCTTTCGTGGCCAATTGTCTTGCATGCAAAACAGCTGATACATCCCTTATAGTTTAGCCGGTACAAGTGGACAAGATCGGTCTGTGCTCCCTGTGAAGAAGCTCCTTCAAGAGCCTTCTCAAGCAGTGTTGCCGTATTCCATTCCTTTCTGGGGCTTCCGTTAAATGCAATAACCTTCATGGAATATACCTCCTTGACTAGTTACTCGTCACTGATGGAGGAGGAGAGGAATTTGTCATTGAAGTTGTCCTCTTCCCCTGGCTGGTAGGAATCACCTTCCCGAATACCGGCTCGTTCCAAAGCATCATCGAGATCAAGGGCATCCACGGTATGGTATTGAAGGTCGTTGATCTTAAACTTGTATCTGGGAATTGTAGCACCTCCGTCTATGTGGATGGCAAGGAATCCGCCCCTTAAGACACCCTCTCAGTTCTGCGGTCATGATCTCAGCAGAGCAATTTGAATCTTCTTAACATATACTACCCATGCCCTGCTACTTGAATTGTGCTATAGACGAGAATGGTACCCTGCGGGAACCTCTGTCACACGTCGCTCTTCCGAACCCCGGATGTCCGCCATGCAGGAGAGATAACCTTGTGATCCTCCTCCTCGCTGATTGTTGAGGCAAAGGTGATTGAGTATTCACCAAATCTGTCGTTGACGGCATCCATGGCCTTTGCCATAGCGGCCCTCTTCTCCCGTAACGGGTCCTGAAAGAGAGTCATCTGATTATCTTCCTTGCCGAGGGCTGATAAGGAAACACCGAGGAGGCGCAGCCTTTTCACGGGTCGTATCCCGTCGAGGATGGCGACTGCAAAGCGATAGATCTCGTTGGTATCGTTCGTGGACAAAGGCAGGGTGGTCTGTCTCGTGAAGGTCTTGAAATCCGTATATCTCACGGTGAGGGTGATCTTTCTGCCTTTGTATCCGTAACGTCTTGCCCTTCGGCCGACGCGTTCGCTCAAACGGAGGAGGCAGGGCAGTATCTCGTCCCTTTTCCATATGTCTTTCGACAGGGTAATGCTGTGGCCGATGGATTTCGGTTCCTGGGGCTCCACTTCCAGTGGCCTCTCCAGCGTTCCGCAACCCATTGCCTTGAGACGCTCACCGATTACACCGAACTTTTCCGTCAAAGGTGGAAGTGGTGCTCTTCCCAACTGACCACAGGTAGCGATGCCCATGGTACGGAGCTTCTCCTCGGTATGGGAACCAATGCCCCAGAGCTTCTTTACCGGGAGATCTTCGAGAATGGATGGCACGGTATCTTCACGTACCCAGAGCAGGCCATCTGGTTTCGCCATATCGCTGGCGAGCTTGGCAATCAGAATATTGGGTCCGATGCCCACAGTGCAGGTGATTCCCAACTCGCTTTTTATTGTGGCTTTGATTGCTCGAGCCAGATTCTCGGGACCGCTGTAAAGGTGGTATGACCCGGTGATGTCCAGGAATATCTCGTCGATTGAATACGTCTCGGTGTCCGGTGTGAACCGCAGGCAGATCATCGGAGAGTGGAGAGATGAATATAACCATGAACGGCCCCACAGCGCATTGAACGGCATGGCACCGGCAGTATATGCGGAAAGGATAACGGCTACGGTCAATCCTATCGTTATCGGGAAGAAATAGCAACGCATCGGTACTGAGTCTGGTCAGTCTTCCCGCCTAGCCGCGGAAGAAATGCTTAGTGATGTGCTTGACCAATGAGGCGCATATGAGGGAAGCGTCAGGGGAGACAGGAACTTATTCATCTACTCGACAGATGTCCCCGATAAATCGCTGCAACATCCAACTCATCCATATTCAATTCGCTTGCGCGCTCTGCCATAATGAGATAGCCTTCAACGCAGAAATCCCTGCGAGGCTTTGGAAAAAGCTGAGTACCATTTTGGAAAGACCGTCGACTTTTTTTGGCAAAGCGCCTAATCTAGTAGAGACGGCTAATGCAGAATTGAATCTCCAGACCATGTACCATCTTTCCGGTCAGAAGGTCGGTCTGGAAAGAGTAGAAGAATTGACCCGCATCTTTGAAGAGGCAGGCAGCCCGAAAGCAGAGAAATGGAAGAAACTCTTAGAAGAACTGAGACATTGATTGTCTATGAGTGATAAAGAATGACTAACCAAGCGAAGG
This sequence comes from uncultured Syntrophorhabdaceae bacterium, assembly GCA_964408265.1. Classification (GTDB taxonomy): domain Bacteria; phylum Desulfobacterota; class Syntrophorhabdia; order Syntrophorhabdales; family Syntrophorhabdaceae; genus CAYOYU01. The sequence goes on along the minus strand of CAYOYU010000038.1, from coordinate 20,131 downwards.
AGATGGCCTGTGCCACAGACGACTAAGACCTTCAGAGTGTTTGTGAGTTCAACCTTCACCGACATGGGAGTGGAGAGGAGGATTCTGCAGGAAGAGGTCTTTCCTAAGCTTAGGGCGCTGTGCGAGAGCAAAGGGGCTAGTTTCCAGGATGTGGACCTACGCTGGGGGGTAAACGAAGATGTGCAGTTAGACCAGAAGACAATGGATATCTGCCTCGGAGAAATAGCGAGGTGCCAACGGTTATCTCCCAAGCCCAATTTCATCATTCTCCTAGGCGACAAGTACGGTTGGCAGCCAATTCCCGCGAGAATGCCTAGTAGTGAGATGGGGCTCATACTAAGACAAGTGGAAAAGAACGAAAAGGAGCTCATTCACAGGTGGTATCGTGAAGACTTGAATGCTCTTCCTCCCGAGTATGTGCTCCAGCCTAGAGAGGGCGATTATCTCCCCTATGAAGCCTGGGCGCCTACGGAAGCCAGACTAAGAGATAGTCTCAGGAAGGCTGTGGCAAAGCTCCCATTCATGGAAGACCAGAAGATCAAATACTTTGCATCGGCAACCCACCAGGAGATTATGAGCGGTGCCATAACCCCCCCCTCCGGTGTGATAGACCCAGAAGAGCACGTCTTTGCCTATCTGCGCACCTTGCGGGGCTTACCCGAAGACGACACGGCAAGGGATTACATTGACCTGTCCAGTAGCAACAGGGATCCTTATTGTACGGCCCAGTTGGAAAAACTTAAGAAGGATTTGCGGGCAAAGCTCCCCCAGGAGCATGTCTACGCCTACGGAGCAAGCTGGGACACCGGTTTTATCCTCGATGATGCAAAAGCATTTGGTGAGAGAGTCCATGCAGATTTGGTATCTGTCATCGAAATACAGTTGGGAGACCTGGGGGATATCGATATCGACCCTGCCGCTATAGAGATCAGGAAGCAGGAAGAGTTCAAGACTCAACGGCTGGAACATTTTACGGGTAGGCAAGAGGCGCTCCATTCCGTAGCAGATTACCTGAAAAGCACTGGCGATAAAGTCTTCTCAATCATCGGGGCCTCGGGAACAGGCAAGACTTCGCTTTTGGCCAAAGTAATTGAGGAGACTTGTGTCTATGAAGGCGTCAGAGTCTTCCGCTTTCTCGGCACTACATCAGAAACTTCTGATACTTTCCAACTCCTCTCAGGCTTGATTCGTGAAATTGCCTCGGCCTACCGCACGGAGATAAATGCTCTCTTGAGAGAAGGTGAGGATGAGACGCGATTTTCCACCTTGAAAGGGTTGCAGGAGATATTCTCCCGATGCCTCAGCCTGGCAGCCGAGGAGAAGCCTCTCTTGATATTTCTCGATGCCATAGATCAGTTGGGAAGAGACTATACAAACCTGCCTTTCGACTGGATACCCAAGACAATTCCCAAAGATGTAAAGATTGTCGTGTCCGCATTGCCGGAATTGAGAGAAGAACTCTCCCATACCGTTACATACGAGTTGGGTGCCATGCCAGTGGTGGACGCAACAGAACTCCTTGGCAAGTGGCTCGCCTCTGTTAGCAGAACATTGCAGCTTCATCAAGAACAAGAGGTGATTGAGAAATTTGCTGCCAACGGTACGCCTCTTTATCTCAAATTGGCCTTTGAAGAAGCTAAACGGTGGCACTTATATTCTGCCGACATAACACTCAAGGCAGACATTGACGGGATACTAGATGGATACTTTAAGGGCCTTGAAAAAGACCATGGCAGTTTTCTCATTCAGAAGGTCTGTGGTTATCTCTTATCCGGAAAGTATCAAGGGCTTATGGAGCAGGAAATCCTTGACCTCCTCGTTTTCGATAAAGGATACTGGAATCACTTTCTCACCCACTGCCACCCGGCGCACCGACACGAAGTTGAACAAATGGGCAAACTGCCCATAGTGGTCTGGTCGCGCCTCTTTCTCGATATGGAACCCAATCTTACGTCAAGGGATGCAGATGGATTGCCCATCATATGCTTCTATCACAGGAACTTCATCAACTATACGAGAGCTAGATATCTCACCGGCCCTCTTTCCTATCACAACACATTGGCCGAGTATTATGAAAATACCCTTCTCTACCTGGATGAAAAAGAAGAGAGGCCCGATGTCCGAAAAGTTGTCGAGCAGCCTTACCAGGAGGCCCTTTCCGAAAAGTGGACACATATTGCTGACAAGACTCTGTCACATTTCCCTTTCCTCATGGCGAAAACAAAGGCAGATATGGTGGAGGGGATTCTTGATGATTACGCATTCTTATGGGACAGAGCGCCCAAACATCTAAAAGAGCACCTTGACTTGTGGCGTACCTTTTTCACTGAACGTATTCACATCCTCCGCAGAGGCAATCTCGAATGGCCTGCCTATAAGATTCTCCTTCAACTTGCCGCGGAGCACGCTGATGGTAGCCCCATTGCCACCGGTGCGGGAGAGTTCCTCAAACAGGGCATCGTAGATTGGGTCTGGATCAGGCAGCAGTCCAAAACAGATGAAGGAGGTATTTCTTCACGTTTTGTTACCTTAGAAGGACATACTAACTCCGTGTGTGGGGCGCTTGAGATGACTGATGGTAGAATTCTTTCTTGGGCAGCAGACCATACTCTTCGCATTTGGGATCACAAAGGAAGGTGTTTGGTTGAACTGGAGGGGCATTCAAGGGAGATTGAAAACGCTTATGTGTTTCCTGATGGCAGAATTCTTTCTTGGTCAAGTGCTGGTATCATTATATGGGAAAACTGGGGAAGAATAATTGCTGGTCGGGAATGGCACCATACAGTGATTGCCATGGTGGAACTGTCCAGTGGCAAAATAATGTCACGCCCTGGTGATGATGGCGAACTTGGCTTATCCGATGGCAGAATTCTTGCTTGGGGACCAGACTACGACTACGCCATTCGGTTGTGGGAACCGAATAAGGGATCGTTCCGCACTTTAGAGCCTCAAGAAGGCGCCGCCATCACTTTTTCGGATGGCAGAATTCTTTCCTGGATGTGTTGGAAGTCGGAAACGCTTCGACTATGGGACCATCAAGGAAAACTGTTGACCACGATGAAACAGCACAGCGAAACCGTTACGGGTGTCTCGGTGCTTCCTGGTGGAATAATTCTTTCACGATCTTACGATCACGTCTACATGTGGGATATCGATGGGAGTTTTCTTAATGTCTTCCCTAGACGTTTAGAGTATTTCGGTAGTGAACCTACAATCGTACTTTCAGACGGAAGAATTCTATCGTGGAGCGGAAGCGACCTTTGTGTAATGGATCCAGAGAAAGAATCGGCCGCTGGTGAACGCCACAGCAGACATAGCGTATACGGCTTCGTTGTACTCTGTGACGAAAGAGTCCTTTCATGGTCGAATGATACCACCCTCAGCTTATGGGACCAACAAAGAAAGTATATTGTTTATATGAGCGGGCACACCGGCCCTGTATGTGGTGCTATTGAGCTGAAAGACGGGCATATTTTATCCTGGGCAGAGGATCATACCTTAAGGCTATGGAATAAAGAAGGAATAGCTACGGAAGTGTTTCAGAGACACAAGAGCTCTATAACAAAAGTTTTGGAGCTTTCTAATAAAAGAATACTCTCTATGGCAACTGATCGGGATGAAGACATGGGATATACTGTCGACATATGGGACCAGGAAGGAAGATTGGTATTTGTACTCGAAGGGATAAAGAATGCCATAGAAATCTCAGGCGGTAAAATTCTTTCTTGGGCGCGGCCACAAAACGATCATGAGGGTGAATTCGACAAAAACGATTTGAACAACCATAGCCTTCGTCTCTGGGACCAAGAAGGAAAGCTGCTTGCCGTGTTTGAAGGACATAGATCCGACGTAGGGAGCGCTATAGAGCTTACTAACGGTAAAATCCTTTCTTGGACCTGCCCCGAGAACGATGCGTTGCCAGATTCTGTGGAAACCGATCTCAATGACTACGCCTTACGCCTCTGGGACCAAGAAGGAAAACCATTAACAGTGTTTGAAGGACATGGTGGCGCAGTGGCCAACGCCATCGAGCTTTTTGATGGCAAAATTCTTTCTTGGGGCAGCCGCCCCTTAGAACTCAAGACTCTTCGTCTCTGGGACCAACAAGGAACACTATTAGCCACATTCGACGAACACAGCGAAGACGTTGCAGGTGCCATGCAGCTTATCAACGGTAATATTGTGACTTGGTCGCCGACAAACAAATTCTTTCCTGATCCTAGTCTCTATCTTTGGAATAACGAAGGAATGCATTTAGCAACATTTCGTATCTCAAAAGCTCTTCTTCTCTTATCTGAATTTCGTGCCATTTATTTTGGAAAGAAATGCGTATCCTCCAATTGCGTGCTGTCTGTTGAGAAAAGAACTGCATCAATTAATTCCTTTGCCGCTGGAAAGGTATATCACTTTTACTGGCACGGCTTTTCGGAATGCAATCCATATTCGTTAGGACGTGATGGCCGAATAATTCTCACCCATGCTGGTCAAGTCTGCTTTCTCCAGATTTATCATGGCAACATACCGATATCGGTAAAAGAACTGGAAAGACTATACGACGTTGACAACGGGGACGCGCCAGCCCCGAGCGCGCCTAAAGGAGACACGCTATGAGCTATCGCAACAAAACATACGTGATTTTTGACGGCGACAATGACATGTGGGCCTACGCATATATGAAGGGATGGAACAAGAGTGAACACATTGACTTCGATTTTTATGATGCCCACGATCTAAAACCCTTGACTCAGAGCGCATCCGATGAAACCGTCTATGCTCGACTCCGAGGAAGGATGGCTAATACCAAGCAAGCAGTGGTGCTGATCGGCGACGCGACCTAGAACCTTTTCAAGTTTGTTCACTGGGAGTTGGAACCAGCTCTCGAGAAAGATATCCCTCTTATTGCAGTGAATCTAAATGGCGCCAGACAATGTGACTATGACCACTGTCCCGCAATCATCCGAGACGAGTACGTAGTTCATATTCCATTCAGGGCGAAAATACTCCGATACGCCCTTGATCAATTTCCCACCGAATACGGCAGAAGAAACCGGAATGATAGAGGACCCAGAAGCTATAACGATGATGTCTATCGGCGATTGGGTCTGTAAGCGCTTTGATTGTTGTACTCTCCCTGTGAACAATCACCAAGACCATCTGCGTTTCGGAAGGTGACAGTCTGAGGTTGGACGAAGTAAACCTCAGAATAGAGAAAATAACCAGGTCAGCCTTCATGGATATTCCCCTTCAGTCGGTTGGTTTATTGTAACCGACCTCTATTCGAACCATATACCGATTAGGGGAAGGGTCAAGGTAAGCGAATGTCCTGAATCGTACGTCCAGCCTTTCCAATCGAAAACTGTGAGCAACGATCACATTAGGATAACCGCTTGAGGAAAGTTGGGCCAGTTGTACAAAGTATTTGACAATATTGGATAAAACTTCTATTATCCCTGTGAGTGCTGGCTTATTTCTGCGGTATCTGACCCAATCAAATTGCGGAGGGCTTATGGCTTATGGACCAGTACCTCTTATCATCGGCGTTACCGGTCACCGGCAACCCCCCAACGAATGCCAACACAGAATAAGGGAAACACTCAGCCAAATCTTCAAAGATATAAGGGCCGAGTTTCCCCATACGGACATGATCCTTCTTTCCCCTTTGGGTGAGGGCGCAGAAAGGCTCGTGGCAAAGGTAGCTATGGAGCAAGGGTTTCGTCTGATAGCCCCCTTACCAATGAACCGAGAGGAATACGAGAAAGATTTCAAAACAACCGGGTCGAGAGAAGAGTTCTCAAAGATTCTATCCCACGAAAACGTCAAATACTTTGCGTTGCCTACAGCAGACGGAACATCAGAGGATAGCATTAGGAGTCCAGGGGTCGCCAGAGAACATCAGTACGAACACGCAGCCGCTTACGTAGTGCGCCACAGTCAGATTTTGATTGCGCTTTGGAATGGAAATAGAGGACACACTTCATTGGTCATGAAGTGGCAACTTGATGGCATTCCAAAACACCACGTCATCTCTCTGAGCCAGCTCGATCCTGTAGAATCTGGGCTCGTTTACCGCGTTCTTACCTCAATAGAAAGAGATGCTAGCCGGTCCAAGGAGCTTCTGCCATACACAATCCTTCCCGAGAGAAACCCGGCAGCGGATGGCCAGCATAAGAAGTGGTTCATCAAGCTCTCCGAGTTCTTGGGAAGATGGCCGGACGAAGCCAAGCACAAAAAATACGATGCTGCGGTGGAATATCGTAAAACCCTTGCTCGCATAGATACCTTCAACAAAGAGTGTCTCGGCTTACCCTTGGACGTCACCAAAAGGAGTGAGGAATCCAAGTCCTCGGTGATTGCTACTGAAGATCAGCATAGCCTTCCGGATCATATCAAATCACTGCTCGATTGGTATACCGCTGCGGATATGATGTCTTTGCATTACCAAAGACTGAAGGTTCATACCTTGAATTGGCTTTTCTGGATCGCCTTTATTGCTGTCATGTCTTTTGAACTCTATGCCCACCTTTGGCCCAATGTACAGATCCTTCTCGTAGGCTATCCCGTCTTGCTCATTTCAGCCGGTGTTCTAAATTACTATGCGAAAAAAAAGGGGTGGGAGAACAAATATCAGGATTATCGAGCCCTCGCAGAGGGGCTGAGGGTTCAGTTCTTTTGGCGTTTAGCAGGAATCCAAGATTCAACGGCTGACCACTACCTCCACACGCAGAGAACCGAATTGGACTGGATTCGGGTTGCCATTAAGAACCTGAGCACCATTACCCGCGAGGCAAAAAGCTTTGTGGGTCCGGCAAAGGCTGTTGATAACGTCAAGCTAGTATTGAAGTACTGGATAGGAAAAGATGGCTTACTCCCGAAAGACCGGACCGGCCAATATAGTTATTTCACGAACAAGGCATCCTTCTACCGCGACCGTAGCAATTTATACGATAACCTGGTTATGGTTTTCATCGCGCTAAGCCCGTTGATTGCCCTCAAACTTGGCGTCCTTCAGGCATGGTATGGGACATCTCACCCCGTCGCTCATGGGATGATTCTTGCTGTTGCCCTAACACTGGTAGCAGCCGCTCTCTTCGAAGGCTATTCCCAGAAGAAGGCCTTCCTGGAGTTGAGTAAACGCTACTCGTGGATGGAAAACCTTTTTCACAACGCAATGAAAAATCTCGATGCTTTAATGACCGGTAAGGATTCTGAGGAACCAACACCGGATGAAATCATCCTGGAGAAATCACGAGAACTCATAATGGAATTAGGCAGAGAAGCACTCACCGAGAACGGTAACTGGCTTGTCTTGCACCGCGAACGCCCCTTGGAAGTGCCCAAGGCATAAGAGGGCTTACCGATATGGCATAGGTCCCGAGTTCTTTCGTGTTAATTGTTTGAAGGAGACGAGAATATGGATGAGAAGATACTCCGAATCACTCCGGCCGAGCATAGAGCGCAGATAGAAGCATATAGTAGGGAACGATCAACCTACGAGATCTATGCTGGCCTCTTGAAGAGGGTACTGGAGTCTGCCTGTGCTGTTTCTATCCCTGAGGCTCTGGTTCAGTCCAGGGCCAAGACTGTATCCAGCTTTGCGGAAAAATGTGTGCGAAGATACGACCGTTACAAGGATGCCGTGAACCAGATGACCGATTTATGCGGAGCCCGTATCATCGTGCAGACCGTCGAGCAAGTCAAAGCTGTCCGCCGGTTTGTAGAAGCTAATTTTAAAATTGTCGAAAAGGACGACAAAGGGTTGCAACTAAGTGAAGACAAGTTTGGTTACCGCGACGTGCATTATATTATTCGTCTCCGCCATGACCGCAGCGAGATCCTTGGCATAACGCCCAAAGAAATTGAAGTTATCACTGGCCGACGCGCGGAGCTCCAAGTCAGAACCTGGCTTCAGCATGCTTGGGCAGATATACTCCATGACCGTGTGTACAAGAACCCCCTCACTCTTTCCTCGGACATTCGCCGCACTGGAGCCCTCCTGGCGGCTTTAATGGAGGAGGGGGACCGCAACTTTAGCACAATGGCCGGTGAACTGGATGGCATGATAGCCAATTATACATCTTTCGCACTGCGAAAGGATGTGGACGAAGAGATTGCCGTACTGGACCTCCTTTTGAAAAACGAACCCGACACACAGAAGAAAGCGTCACTCGCGCTTAGGCTTGCACGGTTGCTGGAAGCCTGTGGAGATTACCCTCGTGTGGTTGCAGTTCTCGAACCCTATAGCGATATTCGAGATGGGAACCGCTGTGAGCTGATTCAGTACCTCGGTTATGCTCTGTGCAAGGTGAACCGTAATGTCTCGGAATCAGCCGAATTCGTACGTGGCAAAAGTTACCTCAACGAATCGATCTCATTGTGCGATCCATCTAAACTCAGTTCTGTTCCCCACCCGCGCAGGCAAGACAGTCTACGTGCCCGCGGATTCTCCTGGCTGGGATGGGTGGAAGAGCGGATACCCGGAACTGAGCCGACCGCGAGAGAGTACCGTCGTTACGCACATGAATCAGAACCATCCAACCCTTACTACCTGGCAGACATGCTCGCATCCGAAATGAAGTTCGCCCACGGATCTGATCTGCCCGCCACACTGAGGGTGGTCATCCGGGATGCCACTTCGACGTGCAGGGAACACTGTGAATCTGGCATCGAGCTTCCCTACGCTTATTTCACTGCCGGCCGTCTGAACCTGCTTCTTGACCGGCCCATGGAGGCGCTGGGGTACTACGCGCGGGGCATCGGCCACTGTCTCGCCGGAGAATACTGCTACCACAAGGACGTGCTCGCTGAGGAGATTGAATGGCTGAAGCGTCTGCATTACGGAGTGGAGCCCTCCGCAAAATTCAAATGGGTTGAGGACGTGCTGAGATTGGGCTCTCAGGTAGCTAAGCTGTATTGGAACCTTCTGTCATCCAAGAAGATGCTCATCGTAACAGGAGGCGCAGTTACCATGGATCTCACGGTTCTGAAGATGGTCCGACCACTGGTTGAAGAAGCCCTAAATGGTTTCGATGGTAGTACGGTCATCTGTGGTGGCACTACCGTCGGGATACCGGGACTGGTAGGAGATCTATCATCCCGGATGGCCGCCGAAGGAAAGAAACGATTTCATCTAAAGGGCTACATTCCGGAGCATCTTCCTCACGACGGACCAAAAGATGAGCGGTACGACGAACTGGTATTATGCGGAAATGATCGATTCAGCGCGGAGCAGATACTGCAGGGTTGGAAGGATATTCTGGCCAACGAGATGGACCCCCGGGACATCCTGCTTATAGGGTTCGGTGGCGGCCCTTTAAGCACCTTCGAATACCAACTAGCACTGGCCTTTGGGGCATCTGTCGCGGTTGTTGTCGGAACAGGGGGTGCCGCAGATGGGCTGCTGAAGGACGCCCTCTGGTCCGGCCTACCAAACCTTATTCCTCTTCCCTTCGATGCTATGTCCGTTCGAGCCTTCGTGACCGAGCCTTCGAGCACGTTTAGTGACCGAGCCCTTCAGGAGATGGCCATGGCCTTTCATGAGAACTACGTGGCCATGAGTTCAAAGAGGCTTCCGGACAACATGAAGCACTGGTCCGACCTGAAAGATACATATAAGCGGGCCAACATGGAGCAAGCACGATATGCGGTACAAATACTCAAGGCATGCGGGTTTGGGGTACGCGAGGTCCCATCGCCGTCGGTCTTCCGGGATTTAA
>CAYOYU010000038.1:0-10360 GCA_964408265.1 uncultured Syntrophorhabdaceae bacterium | reverse complement strand
CTTGCGGCCGGGGGCCTGTGGCGTTTCGTGTACACGGCACGACTGTCTCGTCCCGTGGTCGCAACTCCCTGAAAGCATCAAAGAGTACGATCGTGAAGCCGTAAATAAGTTTCCACCGATTCTGGCCAAGGCCGGAGTTGAAGTATATCGCTATTAATAAGAATCGTGGTGACAAGGAGTCAGATATGGAGTTCCCTGTCCCTGTTGTGAGGTTGATCATATTAAACGCCGAAGGCAAGGTGTTGATTCTCAAGAGACTTAACAGCGAATATGGTGCCGGACAATGGTGCCTGCCGGGTGGGAAGGTGGACTACGGCAGCACGGTCGAGGAAACCGTTGTCAAAGAACTGCGAGAAGAGACCTCATTGGTATGTACAGCGGCAAAGTTCCTCTTCTACCAGGACAGCCTTCCTCTTGAGGCAGGAAAGATGCATTGTATCAATCTCTACTTTGAATGCAAAGTGACCGGCGACATAGCCTTAAACGAAGAATCAAGCGAATTTGCGTGGATCGGCCCATCTGATATGAAAGGCTACACGATAGCCTTCCGACACGATCTCGGGTTGATGAAGTTCTGGACAAACAAAAGTTCAGCAACGTAGCAAACCAGAGGAGCGCGCAATGGATAGGTACAGAGTATTTGTCAGTTATTCCCACGAAGATAAAGAATACGCGAAGATGATTGTAGAAGTATTAAACGAGAATAATCTTTGGCCGATGTGGGACGAGGACATTTTACCTGGTGTCGGATTTAGTGGCGAGATCAAGAACTATATCGCTCATTCCCATGTATTCATGCCATTTATCACGTCCAATTCGGCGAAGCGTAATTGGGTCCATCAAGAAATCGGATTCGCGACCGCTCTTAATGTGCCAGTCTTACCGTTGACGAAGGATATAAACCCCGGGGAGCTGTTGCACGAGATTCAGGCTATTCGATTCACGGACAACCCTGACGAGTTGAAAGCCAAACTCGCAAACAGAGTATTCAGGACGGTCGTTGCGAATTCCCAGAGAAACTCCCAGGCGCTATACTTTTGCGCTGAATACCAGGAAGAACGGACCAGGATGATGATCGATTATGCTGAGCGTGTACTCACACTAGGTTTTACTGGTCACGTCCGTCAGAAAGGGGGGCTAAGCTCCTTCCATATTCCAAACAAACACATATCCCATCAAGACTGGAAGGACCGGTACGGACCACAGTACAGGGAACCGCACTGCGAACTTCAACTGAAAGAGAGGCAGGTTTTGCAGGAACATATGGAGGCTGAAGGATGCAGCATTATAGTGGACCCCACCCTTAATTACGATCATTACGGCCCGAAAGCGAAGGCAGCCCGTATCAGAACACTTATAAACTTCCTCGAGTCAGCTGGTGATGAAAGAGTTAACATCGTCGTTGCAAATGACACGCTGGGAGAAGACCACGTTACTATCGTTGGTGATTGGTTCGTAGCTGAGGCAGTTTCGGCCAAGATCGGAAAAGGTTATCGACATACTATCTTCACAAGACATGCCCCGAGCATCCGAACCCGGGTAGATAGATTCGACTACGAATTGGCCCATCGTCTTGAAGAACAACATATAACCGGGCAGGACTCCAGGCAGGTAGCCATTGAGAAGCTCGAGAAGACGCTGTCTGAACTCAATTGACTGCAAAGCCTTACGATTTTGTCGACCTTCACGATAAACTGTTGTTTCAAGTTGAATAGCCTGTAGGAGGCAGGTCGCTCATCATGGTGGACTCTATTTTCTGCATCACTCTCTGGAGAGCTTTTTCGAGCGCTGGCATGGCTTCCTTCTTAAGGTACGGAATGGATCTTTTTTGGTCCTCCTCGAACAACCCCACGAAATACGACAGCTTCCCCTTCGCCTTGTGGACCTCAAAAAAAAGATCTTCGCTGTGAAACTGCACTGGCTTGCTACAGAGCGACTCCAACTCGTTAATACGATGTTGGATCAATTGACGGAGGGAGTCCATTGAATAGCCAATGGCGTTCTGACCCCTCATCAACGACCGGCATATGCTCTCACTGGCTGTCAAGACCTCCTCCGTTTGCCGAAGATGACCTAAAGAATCCAGCGAGAGAAAGGCAACGTTTTGAGGGGAATCGTCCCCTTTGTTCTCCAAGTACATGTGACCGTTCATCAGAAATATACCCTTCAAGTGTTTGACTTGTGGGTGGCTGACACCGAATATGCGTTTCATGCCTCCGAGTACCTGCTTGAGTTCCCGGACATTTCCCGGCCAGCCGTAGTACCTCAGTTCGGTTATGATTTCCCGTGACAACCGACTGTTCGCATCACCGGTGATCCTCCGCCAGAATATCTGCGCCAATAGATCCATGTCCTCAAGATGACTACTGAGCTTAGGGGTGGAGATAGGGAACTCTTTCAACCGGTAGTAGAGGTCTTCACGAAACTGACCATTTTGGACCATTGCGTCAAGGTTCTTATTCGTGGCCGCTATTATACGGGCATTGACAGGAATCTGCTCCTTCCCTCCGACGGGCAAGATCTTCTTTTCCTCTACCGCCCTAAGGATTTTGGCCTGGTGAGGCAGGCTCAAATCGCCTATCTCGTCCAAGAACAATGTTCCTTCATGCGCCAGTTTCCACATACCCTCCTTGTCGTACAATGCATTGGTAAACGCTCCTTTTCTATGACCGAAAAGCTCTGATTCCAGAAGGTCTCCGGGGATGGCGCTACAGTTGATGACGATCAGTGGTTTTCCGCTACGTTTCCCGTAATCGTGAATTGCCCGGGCCACAAGCTCTTTCCCGGTTCCGGTGTCGCCGAGTCTCAACACATTGTCGTCGGTCTCGGCAGCCCGCATGATAAGCTGCCGAACGATTCTGACCTCAATTGAATTTCCTACATACCGTTCTGCCAGGCCTGGCTTTTCTTCGCAGTGGGAAAGCAACCCCAGGACGTATTCGAAAGAACGCCCGGTCTTGTGAACCATCTCTCCATCGGTGAGTTTCCCTTTTCTCCGCCTGTCTATCTTTCCGATCTCCTCCCTGAGTTCCTGGAAGATGGATTCACCTATCCCCACAATGTACCTGCCCTTCTCGCCCTTCTCGGAAGCGTTGTCCAGAAGCGTGCGGAGGCTTCTCCTGAGTTGTCCCGTTGTCCGGTAGTTCCCGACGATAAAGGGGATCTTCTCGTATCCCAGCAACAGACGTGAGAGTCCTTTCGCGGGGTGTTTGGACCCACGATCCACAAAGATATCACCAGAGTTCTTCAGAACTAGCAGATCACCCTGTTTGAAGACGTAGGCTTCCGGGCTGCCGCTATCTTTCAGCGCTCCCAACTTCTCGGAATCGATGTCGACTGAGACAAATTGTTCCACATCATTTTGAAGGCAATACTTCAGGACCTGGAATTTCACGACAGGCCTCCCTGAGGGTTGAATTGTATTGTCTACACTCTATCAAATGTGGGAACTCAACTCAATGATCTAAAGAAGGGGCTACATCTCAACTCAACTCCCCAATCCGATGACATGTGTAACCTGTCATTATTCCTACGACTTCGGCCCAAAGGGACTTGTGGCACCGTCTTTGCTCAATACATCGTCTATGTTCCACCAATGTCTTATTGGCCGGAGAGAGAAATGAAGCACGGAATCTCGAGAGAAGCCATCGAATTGATCGATCCTTCGGAACTGAAAGCTATTATGGACCACAAATGGTATTTGTCGGAAAGAGCCGGCAGGCCCGTTTCAATAGAGGATGCCATACTCGATTTTAGAGAACGCTACCGAAACGGCTGGTTGCAGTCGAAGCTAGAGCAAGAGAACAGGGAACAGATAGACGAGATCATCAAATACAAGTGGTACCGGTCTGAAGAGGAAGGCCACGATATCGGAAAGGACCGGGCCGCATTTGAGTGGATAACAGGCTTTGCGGACCTCTGGAGACAGAGAAAAGGGATCCTTGAAGCAAATGGCTTCATAACGATGGAGGTCGTGGTCGAGAAAGAGGAGGGTGTGACCATTCGGCCCGCGTCAAGGCTTTCCGAGCTGAGCCAAAATTTCGACTGCGAAATCTACCTGCGTACCGGTAGTACCGAATACTGCAATTTCATTCTCAATCATAAAGGATATCTCAATGTGCGGTCCGTCATCTGCCCTCTTTCGCTGACATTTGAGAAGGGCGACAGGATAGAGTTCATCGCCATGGGAGTCCAGGCTCCGGAGGCACTGGAAGCGCTTAGGCTCTTCCTGACCCTGTTGACGGTCATCAGTTAGTCCACAATGGTTTTTCGGGCAGGCAGTGGGCAAGACCTGCCAGGTAAGAAGACGGAGGTGTGTGATGGAAGGATATGCAGAGAAGATCAATTTCAGCAACTACGACAGGGTGGAGTTGGAGGGAAAAGCGGTCTGGCTTCCAAAACCGGCGCAGATCCCCCCGATTACGATCGTGGAGCGTGAGGATCTGCTGGATAAGGTAATGGCCGCCTGGTTGAGTGTCGACGGGCTGCCACCACTGAACGTCCGCCTCTACGGACCACCCGGATCCGGGAAAAACAGCCTGGTCTACTGCCTGGCCCGGCATATGAATAAAGACCTTTACATCCTCAACGGTCATCAGGAGCTCGGCCCGGAAGATATTTCCTGCACAGCCACCATGACATCAAACCAGGCCATCGAGTACGTGGCTTCACCCCTGTTGGCTGCCGCCATCCGAGGTCAGATAGGGTATTTCGACGAGGTCGGTAAAGCACCGGTGGCAGCGCTCAACCCCCTGGCTTCCCTACTCGATGACCGGAGGACCTTGACTTCAGTCCTCGCCGGTATCCACATCAAGGCCCATCCCGGTTTTCTTTTCATAGCGGCGCTGAACCAGGACGAAGAAGAGGGACTGGGCCTGCCGGGATTCATCGAGGAACGAACCAGGCCCGCGATCAAGGTGGACATACCGTCTGCACGGGTGCTTGAGAACATCCTGAAGTCGCACCTTCCCCGGCCAGCCGACGACTGGTTCCGGGAATTTCTCAGGGAGTACGGCGACGATCTTTCCCCACGGGGCGCCGTCATCGCGCTGGAGTATGCGTATCGCTTATCCAGGCATGAGGGGGTGCTGGAGCCGACACCAAAGCAGATCCAGGGTTACCTGAGAAGGGCGTCGGAATGCGTGTCAACCAGAAGAGAGAGCCGCGAGGTGAGCTAAATGGACTTACTCTCTCCCTTGGTGGACCAGACATCCGCCGTCGAGCCGATCCAAATCCCGGCCCTAGGTGATATCCGGGTGCTCCCGTATATTCGGGGCAGGCTTGTCTTTGCTAATCTCACCACGAGAGCGCTTAAAGACCGGCAGCTCAAACACGTGCTGGTCGATCTTCCGGCATTCATGAACGATTATGGGTGGCTCAAGGTGCCCCTTGGGCTCTTCCCTTCCATATCCATTGCAGCCTTCCAACGAAATGATGGTGAAACAAGGGGCATACTATTCTGCCCCAACGACGCTGCCTGTATTGCAGCCTACACGGCCCTCACGAAACCGATCCCTCTTCATTGCCTGGACGACTCGGACATGCTCAATTACCCGAAGGAAGCCATTTTCCATCCCCCTATTCCCGCTGGTGATGACTACCGGGTTTTCCAGGTGGGCGTTGAGGATTACTTCAGACCGCTCTGGGCTCGCATGGAGGAGGCCTGGGAGCACGCCACGGCGGAGCAGCGGTTCTTCACAGCATACAGGGCGCAGAAGGTCATATCTGCCCTTACCGAATGCGCCTATTCCGGGAAACCCACACTTTTGGTTATCGAATATCAGCTTCTGTGGGCCATTCAAGAGACCCTTCGGGAAGGAGTCGGCGACCATGTGCGTTTCCTTTTCAAATGGAAAGATGCCCCGGCGGTCTTGATACCCGAGGACCCGTATTTTGCCTGGATTCATGGGGTCCTCGACGACTTCCCTGCGGTCAATATGGCCTTCTGGCAAAAACTAGCGCAAGGAGCCGGACAACCCTTCGACAAGATGAGGGAACTGGAAAATCTGCTGGAAAAGATAATTCTCAACCTAAACGGCAACGAACCATCCTGCCGTGAGCATCGGAGGAGAGCGTCGACCAGGAACCTGATAACTTTTCAGGCGTACCTGAGAAAGATGACGGTCTCCTGCCGGAGATACATACCGGAGCCCGCAGCACACCTTTTTCATGCTGCCGAAACATGCGCGGGAAGGGACTTCTTGAAAGCGCTGGCCGAAGAACTGCTCCGATATCCCGACTCGCTCAATAGCGCTCAGATGAATTTCATCCTCAGCAACACCGGAGGCATAGTCGCCGGCGGGCCAGGGTTGGACGTCCCCGATCTGTGCCAGTTGCCCTCGTTCTTCACCGGGGAGCCGATCTTGCCGCTGGCGTTGCAAGGAGAGACGGAATGTGGAGGGCCGGAAGATGAGGCCAGGCGCCGGATAGTGGATCTCATTCACCATAAGACGTCCAGGGAGGAAGACAAACACTTTTCCGGCGACCTCAGGCGAGAAGTAGTCCGCTGGGAAATCAAGGCAGACTACCGTCTCCATAGTCAGGCATGCGCCCATGCGCGGGTCTGGGGCCAACGGCAACGGGCTCTCTTTGTCCCCAGGCGGTCCTGGGGCAGAATGGAAGGTGGTGTGGATTGGAAGGCCACACTTTCCGCCCGTGCCAAAGGGGAAAAGCATGTATACGTGAAGCACCGATCCTGCGAAAGGGTCAGTGGAGGCAACGGTGACGAATTTACTCCGGTCGTCTTTCTTTTCGCCAGTGCGGAAGAAATTGACGTATCGCTATCCTACGAAGTGCACGACGGCAACTTGAGTCTAAGGAATATCGAGTTGGGAAACGATGATTTCGATTTCTCGATTCATCCCGAGCCTGACAAAGTTTTTTCGGTTTACGTAACGAGCAAGAAAAGAACCTTTGTGCTTGATCCCCACATCCAACAGGAGAGCCTGACATCGCTGAGCCTTATCTATACCAAGCCCGTAATGGGTCTGGAGAGATACCAGGCTATCACCACAAGAGGGAAGGACCTCCAGTGTCGTGTTGAGCCAGATGTCGACCCGGACCTGATCCGTTTCCCGTTGTCGGAGAGAGGTATTGCCTGGGCAACGAAATACGCCCGCGACCGGGTGTTCGTCGTCGCAAAAGAGGGCTGGGAGATTCCCCCCAGGGTTTCCCGCTTCGCCAAGAAGAGGGGGATCACTATCCGGATAGTTCCACTGTCTATGTACCGGCACGACTTTCTGGAACGGTTGAAGATCTGTTATTTCTTGTCCACCCAGCTAAAGAAGCATCCACAGAGAGAACAGATCGTCAGACGATTCGTGTAAGGGGCAGAGAAAATGAGGGTGGACAGGAGAAGGTTCTATCATCTGGATTCTCAGCTCACGGCAATCACCCTTGCCCTGTTTCTCATAGGAATGACGAATCTTTTCAGCGCGGCCAGCTCTTTTGAAGGTCGAACCTACAGTTTCGTCCTGAAACAGGTTACCGCGTTTGGCATAGGTGTCGCGTTCATTCTTCTCATACTGCGGTTCGATTACAAATCGATAGGTGAATATTCCCGATGGTTCTACCTGGGAGGGTTTTGCCTCATTCTCGCTGTCTTCTTATATGGGGTTGCCGTGAAGGGTTCAAGAAGGTGGATATCGATGTGGGGCGTTACCTTTCAGCCGTCAGAGCTCATGAAGCCCATCCTCGTATTATATCTCGCGAAGCTTCTCTATCCCTTCAAAGCCGCCGGCAGGCTTCTCGGTCCGAGGGATCTCATAAAACCACTTCTTCATACTCTTGTTCCAGTTGGTTTTATAGTTGCGCAACCAGACCTCGGAACGGGCATGATTATCTTATTTGTCGCCCTTTCGATGCTCTGGTTTGCAGGCATGGAGAAGAAGGTCTATGTGATGTTCTTTAGTGTTGGAGCAACCCTTGCCCTTTCTCTCAAGTATATCCTGAAGCCTTACCAACTGGAGAGGTTGTACGTTTGGTTCGGAGACCCTTTTGCAAAAAACGTAGATTCTGTCGATACCATGTATCATATCCGCCAATCCCTAATCGCAGTCGGCTCAGGCCGGTTCTTCGGCAAGGGCTACCTGAAGGGGACCCAACACAAGCTCATGTTTGTCCCAGAACATCACACTGACTTCATATTCACCGTCTTCGCGGAAGAATGGGGATTTGTGGGCTCCATGTTTCTTTTCACATTGTTCATGCTTTTCATAATATGCTGCCTGAAAATCTGCCACCAGGCAAAGGACACACTAGGCTCAATGATAGCTTTCGGCATGGCTTCAATCGTGTATTTCCAGTTTACTATCAACGTGCTCATGACGATGCATATCGTTCCCGTCGTGGGTATACCTTTGCCATTCATTAGCTATGGCGGCTCGTCGCTGCTCTCTGTACTGATATCAGTCGGGTTCCTCCTCAATGTGAGCATGAGGAGGTATATGTTCTAATGACGGCGACTCAAAGCTGCCCGAAACAAAAAGACTTTCAAAACCCCTGAAGGCATGTATAATTGAATTAACAGAATTCAATTCAGCCGGTAAGGGGGCAAAGATCGCCGATTCGTCTCCACTGATATTGATCATCGTGTCATCAACGTGTTCGTTCCTCAGCATTCAACAACATAATGGGGAAGAGACTGCGCAGACCCATGCGCGGCCGGATTGGCTACTGCCTCGAACGTTTGGGAGAACTAATAGAGTTCAACCTTTGGTTCGGTAA
The DNA here is from genome assembly GCA_964408265.1 of uncultured Syntrophorhabdaceae bacterium. Lineage (GTDB taxonomy): Bacteria > Desulfobacterota > Syntrophorhabdia > Syntrophorhabdales > Syntrophorhabdaceae > CAYOYU01. The sequence goes on along the minus strand of CAYOYU010000038.1, from coordinate 1,636 downwards.
CGTATAATTGAAGAGCACCTAAGCGCACAAACAAGGGGAGCATACAGATATTGGAGAGATTAGGGGATTACGTCTTGCTCAAGAACGTGGGCACCGGCGGAATGGCTTTGGTCTACAAAGCAAAGAAGGCTGGCACCGAAGGCTTTGAGCATGTGCTAGCCATCAAAAAGATACTGCCCCATCTCTACCGTGATGACGAATTCATTGACATGTTTGTGGCTGAGGCAAAGCTGTCGGCCCGCCTGACCCACAGGAACATCGTCCAGGTATACGATCTTGTAAAGACAAGTGAAGATTATCTGATGGTGATGGAGTATGTCCCGGGCAAAGACCTGCGGACGATCCTCCGTAGGTGCCGCGCAAAGGGTGTCTCCATCCCGGTTCCCCTTGTGCTTTTCATAGGCAGGGAAGTAGCGCGGGCCTTGGATTATGCCCACACCCAAAAGGATGATGAAGGGAAGAATCTGAATATCATCCACCGCGATATCAGTCCCCAGAACATCCTGGTATCCTATGATGGCGAGGTAAAGGTGGTCGACTTCGGTATTGCTAAGGTAGAGTCACACACGATCACATCCAGCGGGGTTCTTAAGGGCAAGATCTCCTACATGTCGCCCGAACAGGCTTGGGGCAAATCCATAGACTTCAGGTCGGATCTCTTTTCCCTCGGTCTGGTGATCTATGAGATGTTTACAGGTGACAGAATCTTCAAGGGCGACTCGGAACTGAGCATACTAGAAAAGGTGAGGGAAGCACGAATCGAGCCTCTGCCTTCCTCTATAAACCTTGAAATCTCGCCGAGCATTGAGGCGAAGCTGCTGAAGGCATTGGCACGGGATCCCTCAAACAGATACCAGACCGCCGCCGAAATAGAACTTGATCTTGGTCGCGTTCTCGCCCAAGACCTTTTCCTCGATCCTACTACTCAGCTCAGGCAGTTCATGCACGAGTTGTTTGAGACAGAGATTTCCGAAGAGAATCTGAATGACACTGAGAACACGATGAGGTGTGTGGGGGAAAGAGAACAGGCTGTGCCGCCGAGCAAGGGAAGCCGTAGCCAAGACTCCCCGATGATTGCGGAAAGCCCCAGCACCATGCCATCTCCGCCCGAAGAAGTAGTGGCCGAGAGCGCTTCTGGTGAGACCACACGCCCTGGAATTTGGGGTCAGGACCGTAGGACCGACGCCTTTCAAAGGGATGTGCACGAGGTCACTGGTATTGTTGGAGAGAGGATACTCCCCCGCCTTGATGAAAACGTGCAGTTTACGGTTTATCGTCCAAAGTCCGTCAAGCCTTTGCTCTGGTATACATTGCTGGCTTTTGCTCATCTCTCTGAGAGAACACCAGATTCTCCCGAAAACGAACCAGATCCGATCCAGGAGGTACAAAGGGAAGCCAAACAAATTCTTGGAGAGAACCTTCAGGATTTTCAAAACCTCACTCAAGACAGTATGGAACCGATCCCCCGGAGTGGCGAACTGACATTTGTGCCGCTCATTCCAGATATCGAATTCAATCCTCCAAGCAGGACGTTCCGGTGGGAAGAAAAGGTGCACAGGGAAGAGTTCAGACTGCGGGCCTCGCAGGAACTGGACAAACGTGTGGCGAGAGGTCGGTTGTCGGTATTCTGGGGAAG
>CAYOYU010000037.1:23214-26013 GCA_964408265.1 uncultured Syntrophorhabdaceae bacterium | reverse complement strand
GCCTTGAAAGCGACAATGTCTGTCTCCATGGCAACGACCTTCTCCCAGAGGGCGAGGTCCTGCCCGTCGTTCTTGTTCCTCGCGTCCCATTCAACACTCCCGAATCTGCCGCTTACCGCTTCCAGTTGCCCCATGACATCGAAGTAACGGGTTTCCTTCTTCTTGTAATCGATGTAGAAACCTATCTTCTCTGTAGCTACGGCCGCAAAACGTCTGAGGCTCTCCTTCGTGGCGGGGTCCCAGGACCGCTCCGCAGATTCCAGCAGCGGTTTAGTATTTATCTGGTCCGGTAGCGGCAGCCCCCGGTTGTCGGTGCCCTCCGTGCCGTAAGGTATACCGAGGAGGGCGGCGGCGTTGGGATACCTGATTGCCATGAAGACCTTGTGGAGGCTGAAGCGGTAATCGCTGAAATTGTCCGTCGGGAGCGCGGCGAGCTGTGCCGTGGCACTGTCGACAAGTTCCTTGGGCACGCAGTAGGGGTCCGACAACCCGGTCACACCGGGCGGCAGGAATATGTAGTTCCCCGGCATGTAGGCGTTGGCGTCGAAGAAGGAGAAGCGGCTTTTCGTATATTCAGTCACGGTGAGATTGTAAAGTCTTTCGAGACGCATCACCCCAGTCTTCTCAAGGTCGGCGAAGAGCTTTTTCTGGAAGGCGTCGATGTCGAGCTTTGTCATGAGGGATGGTTTGGTGAGGAGCGCGTCCGGTGAGGGCGTGGTATTTGCCGGGACCACGTCGGGTCTGAAGACGAAGTAGGTCTTGCCCGCGGCCTGCTGGAGCCCGTAATCGAGCGGTATGATGCGGAAGTAGCTCTGCCATCCTCCGTCGGAAATCTTGAGGACCTTCGCGGCCTCGCTGAAGACGGCGCGGAGCCTCTGCAGGTAGGCCGTATCGTCGCTGATGCTACTCAGATTTGCGTCGTAGAGGTCGCGGGCCTTCTCGTAGGAGCCTTTCCATGGTATTGCCTGTGCCCTGAGGTTCTTGAGGTCCTTGAGGAAACGGTCCACCTCGTCGGTAATGGTGGAGAGCTGTTTTGCCTGGTCGGGCAGGAAGATTGCGGAGCGGACAAAGGCTTTCCAGTCGTTGACGCTCTTCTCCATCTCTTCCACGGGTGTCTTCAGGTTTTCCAGGGCCTCGATCATGGCGATGATGGCGTTGCAGGAGGATATGGCATCGCGGAGCGCGAGGCGGCTGTCGCCCGAGGGAAGCCTGACGGGCACGGAAGCGCTATTCCGCACTTTTGCCGCCAAATCATCCACGTAGGCTTGGTAGGTGTGGAAGTACTGCGTGGGGTACTGGTCGCCCGGCCGGTTGGCGGGAAAGGAGAGCTTCGGGAGCCCGACGTAGTCGGGTGAGGGCAGGAACGTCGGGTTGAGACCGGTCTCAGAAATCCGCGTCTTGAGGTTGAAAACACCCGTCATAGTGATGTCGTTCATCTTCGCCGGCCAATCCCGGGAGGAGGGCACGCCTTCGGCGCCATAGAGGGCAGCCCTGTAGTTCCTCTGGGCGAGCGTCGTGAGGTCGGCAATGTGCTGTGACGCTCCGTTGATGACATCACTGTAGGTCACCCCGTCCGCGTAGATGTACTGGCGCTGCTGGTCACCGTACCACCGGAGGAGGTCCTCCTGCCACCAGTCGGGAAGGGGCCTCTGCTGGGCCGCCGCGGACCATTCCTGCCGGACCCGGGCGGTATCCGCCTCATACTGCTTCATCAAGTCCTGGAATTCCTTTTCCAGTTCCCTGCTTGTTGTCTGCCAGCCTCCGGTGGCCAGGAACTCCCGCGTTACCGCCTCTTTCACGCTCTCGAAGGTCCTCGTGTAAGGATGGCGCGTCGCGGTGAAGTGCGGAGGGTGGTACTTCGCGGCCGCCTGGACATAGACTTCGACGGCTGCCGTGGTGGTCCGGGGCACCGCAGTCTTCGCCTGGTTGTAACACTGCCGGAGCTGGTTGAAGACGGTGTTTCTGGCGGAAGCGTTCCTGCCCTTCTCGGGAATGTAGTAGAGGGTCTGCTCCACGTAGGCCCGTGCCGTTGCCATGACTTCCCATAGGCCGCCGGTGCTCTTGTCTGCGACTGCTTTTTGGACTTTCTGGCTGCAGCCCGCGGCATATTCCTGTGCCTTCGGGAGGTCCCGCAGGGCCTGCTCGTATCTGCGCAGGGCATCGGCTACATTCTGGGGACTGGAACCAAACTTTCTCTTCAGCTCGGCAAAGGCCTGGCGGGCCAGTGTCTCCTGCTCACGTACCTTAGCGAGACGGTTCAGGTATGCCAGAAGCCCCGTGAGATACTGTTTGATCTCCTGCTGGTTCGCGATGAGGGCCGCATCCTCGAGGTTGTCGGAAGAGACGGTCCATCTGTCCCAGGTGGAGGGCTCGGGCCATTCGCGCTGGAGTTCCTCGGTCACGTAGACTTTGAAGAGGTCGCGCCAGCCGGGATTGACGAGGATCTTCCTCCAGAGGTGGTTCACCGATGCCGGCGTCACGGCGATGGGGTCTCCTTCCCCCAGTTTTCTCCCCTTGTTCTTGATTGAGCTGTCCTGCTCGACACTGGCGTAGAGGGCCTCCAGCTTGAGGGCCACGGTGCTCGCGGCAAGGGCCTGCTCCGATGCGTGCCAGACCTGGAAGGCGGCCAGCGCCACGTTGACCGGCGCCGTGGTGAGTCCGATCGCTGCCAGGGCGGCCTTCCCGCCCTCGGAGCCTGCAAGAAGTCCCAGGCCGTTTACGGCCCCCGAAATCGCCGCCTCTGTATAATCGCCGCTGTATGCTTTTCCGGCTACGTCGATGGCGCCGGAGATGATGCCT
>CAYOYU010000037.1:333-23204 GCA_964408265.1 uncultured Syntrophorhabdaceae bacterium | reverse complement strand
GATGCCTATGGCCTTGTTGTACTTGTCAAGGTCGGCATAGATCTGTTTCACCGCATCGCCGGCTCCGGCACCGGCCTTCCCCGCGTAGTAGTCGAGGACGTCGCCGTAGGCGCCGGGGTATGCGCTGGTGACGAAGGAATCGAGAAAGTCCGTTGAGGCGGTTCCCGATGCAGCCTGGGCACGGGTGTTCCCTGACACGGCAATGAGGATGAACAGGCAGAGGCATATTATCCGCGCGGTCACGCCATTACCTCTGGTGCGGGTGGAATTGTCCGGACAGTTCATTTCTCGCCTCCCTTGGTTACTGGTTGTCCCAAGTTACCACATTGCTGGGAGGACTGGAATCGCCCCCCTTCACGATACGAACCCGGTAGTAGAGGAGAATGGCCTTCTGGGCGATGAGCTGTGACATGACCCGCACGAAGGTATCTCCGGGCTTCCGTATGACTTCGAACCACGGGCCGTTGGGCGAGGTAGCCTCTTCGGCGATGACCTCGTAGGAGATCAGGCCCGTGGCGCCGAAGGGATGGTCGAATGAAAGATCGACCATGTGATGTTTCATGCCTGAGGCGGTGAGCTTGACAGGAGCGGGAATACCAGTTGCGCCGCTGCCTGGGCTTCCTGATGCAAACCCGCCGGTACCGGAGCCGCCCCCGGCAGATGATGAGCCCGGTGAAGCGGAGTCGGCAGAGCCTATCCGGACATCGCCCCTCCCGTCGACGACGATGAGAGGGTCAGCGCTACCGCTGTTCACCGTTCCCGACGAGACGTTCGCGCTGTCGCTGAGACCGAAGATGAGGGGGCTTTTCATGGAGACAAGGAGCAGCTTGGACCCGTCAGGAATCAGGGAGAGCTCGGTGGTTCCCTTGTCGGAGAATGCTTTCCCCGACCGTGATGACGTGACGGACCTTGTGAAGGAAAGGGAGACGGCGATCTGCCCTTTTGCGTCCGAGGCGATTCCAACTATGGTGAAGTTGAGGGAGATGCTATCGAACAGCGTGAAGTCACGCCGTACTGCGCGATCCAGCGTTGACCTGTCAGGTTCGAAATCACCGCGCACCATGGACATGAAGGCACCGGCGTCCTCCTTCCGGTAATCGGAGGCGAGTTTGTCCAGGGCCTCTTTCACTATGCCCATGATGTTCCTGTTCGAGACGGTCACTTCCTTGAGGGTCTTGTCGACGTCGTTCGACTTTCCCACAGTGTCGATGATCTTGAGATAGATTTTGTAGGTCCGTTCCGGCTCAGGTCTGAAGGAGAATTCGATGCTGCCGTCGGCGGCGAGTTTGGCCCTCTCCCACTTCTCCTTGTTGTCGATACTGACCATTACGGCGCCTACCTTCCTGTTCCCTGCTGCCTGGGCCTTGCCCCGGATGAATATGAGACCGTCCCGGAGCATGTCCTTGTAAAGGGTTATCTTTGTTCCCTCCTGGTCATAGGAGATGCCGTTGATGAAGAGGTACCGCGTCTCCACCGGGCCTTCCGGCTTGCCGAATACCCACCACTTTGCTTCAACTGAGCCGGCGAGAAATATCGCCACAGACAGGACAGCGCACGCTGCGAGAACGCCTTTTTTCATTTCCCTCCCCCGCTTGGTATTCATTGGAGAAAGATTATATCGTGCTCCCAGGCGTCTGTCGATAAGAATCCGTGGCTTTCCGAACCCCTTTTTCCCTCCGGAAGTTTATCCTTCCTGGATGTAGGCCACTGATGCCCTTTCATCCGTCATATTTTGCAAGGCTATCGCGTAAAGAGTTGATATAACGGCAAATATGCCATGCGAAAAGGACCGGGCAGAATAAGCTTGACAACATGAACGCCATTCAGTAACATCTGAATGACGTTCAACGATGCAAAAAACATAACCGCACAAACCTTTATTGGTAGCCATTTTACAGAATGAAACTGTAATGAATATGAATGGTGTTCAAACAGCCTCTCCAGGATCGAATGAATCAGTTTTCCAAGGACTTGGTTTTTGCATAGTGCATTAACTTTTGTCGCAGTGTGGGCAGCCTTCCTGGCCCAGAGCTTGTGGCCGGGATAGGTGCTTTCTGCGGAATATCGAAGGCACACCCGGGAGGGTGTATCTGTAGAAGAGGAGGCAAAGGATGGCAATAGAAGGCTTCACGGAATACGCAAAGGCAGACAGGGACAAGTATAACAGCAGGCGATGGTGGCTGGGGCTTACCTGGGGGGACCTCTTCGACAAGGCCACGGATATCTACCCCGACAAGGTCGGTCTCGTTGACGGGGTGGGCAGGTGGACCTACAAAGAATTGCGGGAAAAGGTCGATCGTCTCGCAATAAGCCTCATGGGGTTGGGCATCAAAGAGAAGGATTGGGTGCTGCTCCAGTTCCCCAACTGGCACGAGTACATCATCGCCTATTTTGCCATGCAGAAGATAGGCGCACTGACCGTGTTGCTTATACCCAGGCATACTCAGACGGAGATCAATCATTTTGCCGCACTTACCAAGCCGGTAGCCTGGATCGTACCGAAACAGTACGGAAAGATCGATTACCAGCCGATCATTGATGACGTGGTAAAAGAGAATCCTCAGCTCAAGAATGTTATCTTCGTCAGGGCAGGTAGGGGCGGGCAGTATTCCACGATGGACGAACTGATCGAGAGGGTGCAGCTCACGCCGGAGAACCTGAAAGCCCTGGAGGAGAGGAGACCCGATCCCGACGAGGTGGCCTTCATTATGCCCACAGGGGGGAGCACAGGGCTTCCCAAGGCGAGCGTCAGAAGCCACAACAGTTACATCACCAACGTGGAATACCACGCCAGGGTCTGGGAGATCACGAGCAACGATACTCTTATGGTTCCCACCCCCGTGGGGCACAGCATGGCCATGCACTGGGGCATCGGTGCTGCCCTTCTCAATTATGCAAAGCTCGTTCTCCTCGATTCCACCACACCCGAGGATATGTGCGCCTGGATCGAAAAGGAGAAGGTCACGGCCCTGCCTTCGGTGCCCGCCCTCATCGCCCGGGTACTGGGCATGGAAGACCTGGGGAAGTATGATCTCTCCTCCCTCAAGAAGATATCCTTAGGCGGTGCGCCGAGTACCCCTGAAATGCTCCGCAGCGCCTATGACAAACTCAAATGCCTTGTCATCAACGCCTTCGGTTCCTCTGAAGGCACCAATATATCCACCAGACCGGGCGACAGCATGGAGGTAATTCTGAACAGCGTGGGCCGGCCAGCATGTCCCTATGATACGATCAAGATCATTGATGAAGGGGGGAATGAGGTACCCCCCATGGCCGAGGGCGAACTTGTTTCAAAAGGGCCCGGCATCTTCACGGGATATTTCAAGTCGGCCGAGGAAAACGCCCAGATCTTCACCTCTGATGGCTTCTTCAAGACCGGGGACAAGGCACGCAAAGACCTTTTCGGCAACATCACCATCACCGGCAGAATCAAGGATATCATCAACAGGGGAGGGGAGAAGATCAGCGCCATCGATATCGAGAACCGGATGTCGGAACATCCGGCCGTTCAGGACACGGCGGTGGTGGGAATGCCGGACCCCATACTGGGGGAGCGGATATGCGCCTACGTGGTCTGCAAGCCCGGCTCCAGTGTCACCTTCGAGGATATCGTAGCCTTCCTGAAGAAGGGAGGGGCATCAGTACAGCAGCTTCCTGAGAGAGTGGAGTTCCTGAAGGAACTTCCGGTGACCAAGATAGGGAAAGTGGACAAGAAGGCCCTGCGAGAGGACATCAAGGAGAAGGTGGAAAAATAAGGGAAGAGGATGAGACGTATGGGAAGAATGAGAGATATGAGAAGAATGGGAACGGCTTCGCGAGTCTTGCAGTTCCCATCATTCCCATAGGAAGAACGACAAGGAGGTTCTAAATGTCTTTAGAAGGAAAAGTTGCATTTGTCACCGGGGCTTCCATGCCGAAGGGCATAGGAAAGACCTCGGCTATTACCCTCGCCAGGATGGGAGCTGATATTGCCGTGAGCGGGTTCAACCATCTCGAAGGGGCGCAGGCGGTGGCAGAGGAGGTAAAAGCCTTAGGAAGAAAGGCTGTTGCCATCAGGATGGATGGAAGGGACTTCAACGATGTCCAGAAAGCCTTTGCCACAATCAAAGAGGAACTGGGGGCGGTATCCATTCTTGTGAATAACGCAGCCCTCATGGGGCACAACATCACCATAGCCAAGACGACCACGGAAGAGTGGGACAACGAGGTGAAGATCTGCCTCAATTCAGCCTTCTACTGCATCAAGGCCGCATGGCCCGATATGTGCGCAAACAAGTTCGGCCGCATCGTCAACATGACCTCCGTTGCGGGAGTCTTGGGCGGCGCCGGGCAGACGAGCTACGGCGGAGCAAAGGCCGGCCTCATCGCGCTTGCCAAGTCAACGGCCCTTGAAGGCGCCAGGTTCAATATCACCGCGAACTGCGTGCTCATCGGCATATCAGCAACAGACGGCTATGACCTCCTCCCGCAACCTGTGCGGGAAAAGGTTGAGGCGAAAACCGCCATAAAGAGACCTGCCTATCCCCAGGAGATCGCTGATGCCGTGGCATTCTCTGTATCGAGCGATTATATGACAGGCGCCATCGTGAACATGATGGGCGGGCTTGACCTGTTCGTCTTCTGAATGACGGCGGGTAGCCTTGAGCGGTAAGGTTTGATCCCGAGGCTTTTGAGGCTTCCCGCTTTCCATTCTTATTGGGCTGAATGCTGTTGGGTGCAATTTCAGGCTTTACAGAAGGATAAGTTCGGGGGAAAGGTGGGTATATGGTGGCGAGAAGAAAGCTGAGAAAGCAGCAGATTATGCAGGCGGCCATAGAAGTATTCGGCAGGTACAGCTACCAGAATGCAAGCATTTCCGAGATAGCAGGGAAAGCGGGCATCGCTGAGGGGACGATCTACCAGTACTTCAAGAACAAGCAGGACCTCTTTTTCGCCATTGGACTTGAAAGGACAAAGGACTTCTGCAAACAGATCGATTTGAACCTGGAAGGAGTTACAGGCACCGTAGACAAGCTGAAGAAGCTCGTCTGGTATTACCTCTATTATTTCAAAACCAACCCTGACTATGTGAGAAGCCTCATGCTGGAGATGCGCGTCAGCAGGGATTTCGTGAAGTCAAAGAGCTACAAGAGCTTCCGTGCCTTCAGTAAACAGGTGCTGCAGATCCTTAAAGAAGGTCAGGAAGAGGGAATCATCCGTAAGGACGTGGATCTTCATCTGGCGCAGCAGCTTCTCCTGGGGATACTGGAGCATGTGGTAACGAGATGGCTCCTTAAGGGGGAGAGATACGATATCCTCCAGTACCATGGACAGGTAAGCAACCTAATTCTCAATGGGGTCTGCTGCGAAAAGGAGGCTATTTCTCCTCTTCCTTGAGTTCCCGTTGCAGTCTATCCAGAACAAGCCTGTAGGGAAGGTTCCGCTCATCGGCAATCCGGCGTACATCATCGAATTCGACGTGCTCTTTCACGAAACGACCTGACCTGTCATAACCTTTCTTTACGCGGACCGGGCCGTACAGGGTTTGGGCGACTTTCTCTTCGCGCTGCAGGGTGTTCCTCAGTTCCTTCCTTAATCTGAGTCCGAAGGTGGTTGTTTCAGAGAAGATGATGTTGATGAGACGGGACAAGTCTTGCTCTGCTGCACTTACAGAGAGGCGTACACCTATCCTCCCTTTCTTCATCTGTACGGGGAAATAGAGCACATCGCGGGCGCCCGCTTCCCGAATGCGGTCAGCCACGGCTCCGAGATATTCCATGTTCATATCATCCAGATCCACCTCGATCATCCAGATCTCCTCGTTGTGGACCGGTTCCTCGACTGTCCCGATGAAGATCCTGAGCACATCGGGCCGTTCGCTCTTGTAAGAGCCTACACCGCATCCTCTCTTCTGAATGACCATGGGTGGGGCTTTCCTGTCCGTCACGTAATGACGGACGATGGTTGCTCCCGTTGGGGTTGTCATCTCCAAGGACTCGTCGAGGAAGACCACGGGGAAGTCTGACAGTATCTCGAGTGTTACCGGGGGAGGGTTGGGTACGACGCCGTGAGCTATCTTGATGAAGCCCCGTCCGTGGGGGACAGGCCCCGAAAAAACCTTGTCTATACCGAAGTATCTGATGCCCGTTGCTACACCGAGAAGATCGATGAGGGTGTCCACATGGGCGAGTTCATGAAGGTGTACCTCGTCCCGCGATGTCCCGTGCACCTTGGCTTCGGCGTCGAGGATGATCCCGAGCATGGCTTTGGCATCCTCCTTTACCTCAGGAGGTGCATCGGCGGCATCCATGAACCTCTCCATGTCGGCGATAGACAGATGGAGATGGGAGTGGGCGATGTCGAGATGGACCCCTTCGATGATCCCCTGCTGTTTCCTCACGGGAGTGATTGAGGGCAGGCTCAGAGGGATGCTCTGCAGGGTCTTCCGGAGCACCTCAAGGGGCATGCCTGCGTCGAGGAGGGCGCTGATCATCATGTCGCCGCTTATGCCGAATACTGGGTCGATGTAGAGTATCTTCATAGGCGGTTGATGAGGGTGGCGAAATAGGCTGCACCGAAACCATTGTCGATATTGAAGACGGAGACGGTGGAGCAGGAGTTGAGCATGGCGAGGAGCGCCGTGAGGCCGCCAAAACTTGCGCCGTACCCTATGCTTGTAGGCACCCCGATTACAGGGACGCCCACCATGCCGGCGATGATGGAGGGTAGGGCGCCTTCCATCCCCGCTGCAACGATAATCACACGAGCTTCTTTGATGACGTCTAGGCTCTGGATCAGCCTGTGGATGCCGGCTACACCCACATCATAGAGCCGTTCCGTCTGGTTGCCGAAGAACATGGAGGTTATGTAGGCTTCTTCCGCCACCCTGATGTCGCTTGTGCCGGCTGAAGCGATCAGGATCGGCCCCTTGCCCCTGATGCTCTGATCTTCCTTGATGTAGAAGCACCTAGCGGCTTCATCATGGATTCCCGAGGGGAATTCCTTGAGGATCTCTTTTCCCGATTCCGCCGAGATTCGGGTGACGAGGACATCGAGTTCCCTGGCACGCATGGATCGGATAATCTCTTTTATCTGGTCCACACTCTTGCCCTCGCCGAAGATCACTTCCTGGAGACCTTTGCGAACCATCCTGTGATGGTCTATCTTCGTGTGGGTCAGGTCCTCGAAAGGCATATCTCTCAAGGCTTCGTAGGCATCTTCAACGCTCACGTCGCCGGTTCTTATACGATTCAGAAGGTGCAGCAGGCGGTCGTCCATCATTCAAGACCTCGATCAAGATTGGTGATGTATGGTACACGGTGTATGATACATGATGCTCGTCGTCGGCAGTATAATTTTTTCACGTTTGACGTCTATCATGTATCGGGAACCACGTATCTTCTTCATATGGTTTCTTATTCCGCCATAAAGGCATGTTTGACAATCCGGACGTCTTCTCTTTCTATACCGACAACGTCGAACCGGATCTTCCGCTCGAAGCACTTGTTGGCCTTGAGATAGAACATGGCAGATTTTATGATATGCTGCCTCTTCGTCCTGCCTATCGCATCGAAAGGGTCGCCGAAGGCGGCGCTGTTCCGTTTTTTCACTTCCACGAATACGAGGTAGCCCCCTTCTTCCGCGATGATGTCGATCTCTCCGAGAGGGCTTCTGTAATTCCGTTCGATGATCTTGTACCCTTCTTTCTTCAGGGCGCCCATGGCCTTCTCCTCGCCTCTGATTCCTTCTGCTCTCTTAGAGAGGGTCATGTTCCTTGACTCCCTTAAAGGTCTTCCGGTGAATGGGGGAGATGCCGTATTCTGCGATTGCCGACCGGTGGTGCTGCGTGGGGTAGCCTTTGTGTCCCATGAACCCATAGGCGGGGTAGAGACGGTCATACATCTCCATGACGCTGTCGCGGACAACCTTTGCAACGATGGAGGCGCAGGCCACAAAAAAGCATTTCCTGTCGCCCTTTACTACGGCTCTTCCTTCGGGGAAGCTCTTGATGCCGTGGAGGCCGTCGATAAGTACTACGTCAGGCCTGATGCCCGTGTCCTGAAGCGCTCTGTCCATTGAAAGGAGGCTTGCGTTGTGGATGTTGAGCCTGTCAATCTCTTCGTTCGAAGCGATGCCTATCCCGACTCTGAAGGCATTCGCCCTGATCCACCCGCACAGGCGGGTTCGCTGTTTTTCTGAGAGAAGTTTGGAGTCTGCTACCTTTTCCCGTTTCTCCGGCAATCCCCTCCAGAGGACGCAGCAGGAGACCACAGGGCCCGCCAGCGGTCCTCTCCCTGATTCGTCGATACCCGCAACGAGGCCTGTGAGGGGACAACCCATTAATCCCGTTTCTCTTTGAGCTTTGCAGCCTTACCTCTGAGATTCCTGAGAAAGTAGAGTTTTGATCTCCGCACCTTACTCTTTGTTACTATATCGATCTTCTCGATAAGGGGTGAGTGCACAGGGAAAGTCTTCTCAATCCCTACACCGTAGGAAACCTTTCTCACCGTGAAGGTGGCTCTCGTATTGCCGCCTCTTTTTCTTATTACCACACCCTCGAAGACCTGAATTCTCTCTTTGTCGCCTTCCAGAATCTTTGTATGTACCCGGACATTGTCGCCAATGCTCGTCTCTGGCAGATCCAACCGCATATGTTCTTTTTCAAGTAAATCAACAAGTTCGTTCATCCCGTCCTCCTCTTTCACCAAAAATTCGGTCAAGCGTTATTCCAAGTGCCACCCGCAACGACAAGTGGTTATAATTCCCCTTGCCCTTGATCGGCACCAGCATTTTCTCACAGAGATCGACGACACTGTCCGCCAGGCCCCATCCTGTTCCAAAGAGAATATGGACCGGCTCTGTCCCTTTTTCTGCCAGCTCCAGGACTTCACCGTAGCCTATCATCTTTCCCGGCCTTTCCCTGGAAGAGGTGCCAATGACAAGGGGTTTCCCGTTACTGCTCAGTTCCCCTATCATGCCCTCCACGTCTTCCCCTATCCTCACCCGGCTCAAGGCCTGCCCACGTATGGGGTTGTACGTCGCGCCATAGCCTGATTCCCAATGGTCGATCAATTGTCGCATAATAGCCCGCTGTCGTGCCAAAGGTGTAACAATATAGCATAAGTCTATCCCAAAAGTCATGCAAGTTCGTGCAATGTCATGAATTTCGAGGTTAGTCATGCTCGTTGCAATGATGGCCCCGTTCTTGTCGTACACGGGGTAGTGGATAATGGAAATGGTAAGATTACTCAGGGATCTCCTCCATTATTTCACGCATGAACCTGCCGTCTTCGTCATTAGGGTCAAAGCCGTCCATAAGGTCGGGCCGCTTGAAGATGGTCTTGCGAATGGCCTCTTTCCTCCGCCATTTTCGGATCTCCTCATGATTTCCGGAGAGGAGGACCGCAGGCACTTCCATGTCCATGAACTTTGGCGGTCGTGTATACTGGGGGTACTCGAGGAGTTGTTCCTGGAAGGTATCGTTCTCTGCAGACTGGTCATTTCCCAGTACTCCCGGAATACAGCGGGTGATGGCTTCGATAAGGACCATGGCAGGCAATTCTCCGCCTGAAAGGACATAATCGCCGATAGAGATCTCGTCGTCGACCAGGGAAAGGACCCGTTCATCGACTCCCTCATAGCGTCCGCAGATAAGCCCTACATGGGGGAGTCGCGCGAAGCGCCGTGCCGTCGCCTGGTCGAACTTTCTTCCCTGTGGTGTGAGCAGGATGAACCGCGGTGTCCCGAATTGTTTCTGCGCGTGTCTTATTGCCCCGTAGAGAGGTTCGATCTTCATGACCATGCCCGGGCCTCCCCCGTAAGGGGAGTCGTCACAGGTGTGGTGCACGTCCTCTGCAAAGTCTCGTATATTGACGATGTTGAAGTCTACAAGACCTCGCTCTGTGGCCTTCTTAAGGATGCTTTCCTGGAGGGGAGATGTAAAGATGGCGGGGAATAAGGTAAGGATGGTGAAGATCATACAAGGAGAGACTCCTCACTCACCACGATCTTCGATTCAGGGATGTCTATTCGTATAATGTAATCGCTCACCATGGGAATCAGGAGTTCTTCCGCTCCCGTTGCGACGATCACGCCCTGGGCTCCGGTGTGAAGAATCTCCTTTACCTTTCCGAGGAACTCGTCCTTTTCGTTTACCACGTCCAAGCCTATCAGTTGATATTCGTAATATTCGTCTTCTTGGACCGGAGGGAGGTCTGTTTCTCTTACGAAAAGTTCCTGATTGAGGAGGAATCCGACAGATTCAATGCTCTCAAAGCCTTCAAAGGCCATAAGAAAGAGACCCTTGTGAAACCGCACCTGCCATGGCCTCAGTTCTATATCCTGCCCGCCCCTGTTTGCGATAAAGGAGGCATACCCATAGAACTCTTCACTTGCCTCGTTGTAGTACCGGAACTTTACTTCCCCTTTGGTCCCGTGGGTGGAGACGACTCTGCCGACGGGGATATTGCCCATTTACTCTATGATTTCTAAGACTGCTCTTTTCTTCACTTTAGTGGAAGCTGCGCTCAATATGGTCCGCATGGCTCTCGCCGTCCGACCCTGTTTCCCGATGACCTTTCCGAGATCATCCTTGGCAACATTGAGTTCAATCACCGAAGTTTTCTCTCCTTCGATTTCTGAGACTTTTACCTGATCGGGGTTGTCTACCAGGGCCTTCGCGATGTACTCAATCAGTTCCTTCAACACGGCTCCACCTCCGAAGTTATTATGATACTTCCTTCAATATCCCTTCTCTTTCAAAAAGGCTGTGAACTGTACTCGTGGGTTTTGCCCCTTTCTCGTACCAGGCTTTGATTTTTACTTTATCGAGAATAATTTCTGCAGGGTTCTTGAGGGGATCATAACTACCGACGTTCTCTATGAACCTCCCGTCCCTGGGGGATCTGCTGTCTGCCACCACGATTCTGTAATAGGGTTTCTTCTTTGCTCCATACCTTGAAAGTCTAAATCTTACGGCCAACTTGTCTACCTCCTCGTTATTTGAATTGAAACCGCTTCTGGAGACCTTTCATGCCTCCCTTTGCAAGTTTCTTCATCATTTTTCTCGTCTCCATGTACTTCTTAAGCAGATCGTTTACGTCGGGAACCTTGGTGCCACTGCCTTTAGCGATCCTTATCCTTCTGCTTCCATCTATAATATGGGGATTGATTCGTTCTTTTCCAGTCATTGAATTGATTATTGCTTCAGTTTTTTTCAAGTCCTTCTCTGCTTCCGAAAAATTTATGACCCCTTTCAGTTTACTGAAGCCGGGAAACATACCCATTAGGGATTCGAGGGAGCCCAGTTTTTTCATCTGCCGTATCTGGTCTCTGAAGTCTTCGAGAGTAAATTCATCTTTCCTGATCTTCCGCTCTAAATCCTTCGCCTGTTTTTCATCGAAGACTTCCTGAGCTTTCTCCACGAGAGAGATTACATCGCCCATGCCGAGAATCCGGGACGCCAGTCTCTCGGGATAGAAAGGCTCGATGGCATCGAGTTTCTCGCCAGTGCCGATGAACTTGATGGGCCTTCCCGTAACGGCTCGTATGGAGATCGCCGCCCCGCCCCTTGTGTCGCCGTCCAGTTTGGTCAGGATTACCCCGTCAACGCCCACTTATTCGTGGAAAGCGGTGGCTATACTGACCGCATCCTGACCTGTCATTGAATCGAGGACAAGGAGCGTCTCCTTGGGGTTGAGGAGCTTCTTCTGGTTTGCGACCTCGTCTATCATCTGTTCGTCGATGTGGAGTCTGCCTGCCGTATCGACGATGAGGGTGTCGAAGCCGTTCTTCATTGCATGAATCTTGGCCAACCGGCATATCTCGACGGGATCCTTTATCTCTTTTGTCGCGTAAACTTCTATATTGATCTGATGACCAACCTTTACGAGTTGGTCGATAGCAGCCGGCCTATATACGTCCGAGGCCACGAGAAGGGGCTTTCTGCCTTTCTTGCGGAGAAGGAGAGCCAGTTTGCCGGCGGTTGTTGTCTTGCCTGAACCCTGCAACCCGATGAGCATAACGGGAACTGGCGGCGAGCCGGAAACTTCGAGAGGTTTGTTCGTCTTGCCGAGGAGTTCACAGAGTTCGTCATGGACGATCTTGATGAACTGCTGGCCGGGGGTTATACTCGTCAGGACATCTTCGCCAAGGGCTTTTTCTCGTACCTTTTCGAGGAAGTCTTTGGCCACCTTGACGTTCACGTCCGCCTCAAGGAGAGCGACCCGGACTTCCCGCAAGGAATCCTTAATGTTCGCTTCGGAGAGCTTGCCGAAACCCTTGATTTTCTTGAATGTAGCTTCTAATCGTTCCTGTAGCCGTTCAAACATAATTCCTAATAGGATAATAGAAAAACCGCGAATAGTCAACGATAATTAATATTTACCGAGGGTTGGAGGCGGTGGCGGACTGCTCGGAGAAACGTTTTTCTCCGAACCTGATGAGCCCGTTGTTGTCCACCATGATTCCGGACCGGGCCGTATCTTTCCGGATAAGATCCTGCAGCATGCTGATCCCCTCACCGGAGGGATCGGGCTCCGGTATGC
The DNA here is from genome assembly GCA_964408265.1 of uncultured Syntrophorhabdaceae bacterium. Lineage (GTDB taxonomy): Bacteria > Desulfobacterota > Syntrophorhabdia > Syntrophorhabdales > Syntrophorhabdaceae > CAYOYU01. The sequence goes on along the minus strand of CAYOYU010000037.1, from coordinate 10,680 downwards.
CCCCATTCAAGAGCCTAACGGGGATCACTCTGCCGCCCGCGAAATCACCCGTTTTCGAGTCAAGGGCTACCTTGAGGAGCATGCTCACCCCGTTCGGTCCCTTGAGGTTGAAGAAGCCGTAGGTGAGAAAATTACCGAGGCTGTATACGATCAGTTTGCCTTTGTATATATCGAGAGCCCTCAGCACGTGGGGGCCATGACCGAGTACAAGATCGGCACCGGCATCGATGACTGCCCGTGAAAAGCGCATCACGTTGCCTCTTGCTTCGCCGAGGAAGATCTCATCCTCGTTTCTGACCCTTAGGGCTGTTTTGCCTTCTTTCCCGCCGTGGAAAGAAACGATGACAATGTCGTTCTGCTCTTTAAGACTGCTCACTATTCTTGCCGCTTCTTCGGGATCGAGAATGGAATAGGCATACTGATGGCTTTTGAAGGAGAATGCCGCCACAGCTACGTTCTTATCCTTTATCCTGAGTCGAGCCACTGCCTCTCCTCCGGCCGGGCTGATGCCTGCCTCGGTGAGGGCCGCAAGAGTGCTCGCAATTCCTGTGGGTCCGCAATCCAAAGTATGGTTATTGGCTATGCCCATAACGGAAAAGCCTGCCGATTTGAGGTATTTTGCATAGCGGGTAGGTGTCACGAATTCGAAACAGTTGCCCCCTGACCTGCCCGCGCATTTTATGGGGGTAATGCCGTCCGCGAGGGGGCCTTCGAGGTTTCCGAATACGATGTCACCCTGGAGGTCAGACCGGACACTGTCGAATATTCCCTTGCCATCCTCGGGCGGAAGCACCTCCTGGGGATGGGTGGAGCCCATCATGATATCCCCTACTGAGATAACGGTGATCTCCTGGGCTCCTGCCCGGGGAACAGAACGGTCCATTGAAAAAGCGTTGCTCCAAACCAATAGCATCAACGCTCCCAGGCACAAAAATGAGGTCAATGAAGTCGTCGGTCTTCTGAAGGCTGCTGTGAGGAAAACCATAGGATTCACAAGGTATACGCCACGTGACAGCAGGTGTAAAGAGAAAAAGGGAGCTCATTCTTTGCTTGTAAAGGAGGAGGACAAGTACTTATCATAGAAGTGTGGTGGTGGCTGCGCGAGGTTGGACAAGGTTTTAAGGAGGCAATATGGACAAGAAGATCCTTTGTAGTGGTGGAGAGGTGATAATCAGGGAAGGTGAATACGGCAGGGGGTTTTACATCCTCCAGACAGGGCACCTCGACGTGACCAAGGGCGGGGTGAAAATCGCCAGCATCACCGAACCCGGTACTATTTTCGGTGAGATGAGTGCTCTTCTCGACGAACCCAGAACCTGTACAATCACTGCCATCGGAGCCAGCGAGATCGTCTATATCCCGAAAGGCATCGACGACATCGTTGTTTCCCATCCCACAATTGCGAAAAAGCTGCTCATCACCCTTGCCAAGCGTCTTCAGGAGACGACAGAACACCTCTGGCAGGTCAAAGCGGAAGAACATAGCGAGTCGTAATAGAATTAGGGTCAGGGGTATTGAGGCAATGATGTTAATGCTGCTGTCTCATCTAGGCCAAGGCATAAGTTCATGTTCTGGACAGCCTGGCCGGATGCCCCTTTTATAAGATTATCTATGGCCGATATGATGATGATCCTTCCGTCATCAAAGGCCTTCAGGCCGATGTCACAGTAGTTGGAAAACCGGACAAACCTCGTATCCGGATAAGATCCTTCATCCAGAATCCGCACAAAAGGTTCACCTTTGTAGGTTGTCCTGTAAAGGCCCAGCAGATCCGTTGTCTTCACCGGGGTCTTCAGCCTGCTGTAAGTGGTTGATAGTATGCCCCTGTTCATGGGAAGGAGGTGAGGAGTAAAGGTCACCTGCAGGCCGGTATGCTTGCGGACCTCTTTTTGGATCTCCGGTTCATGGCGGTGACTGCCGACCCCGTAAGCCCTGAATCCTTCCGAAACTTCACAGAAAAGGCTCCCCAGCTTGGCCTCACGTCCTGCGCCGCTGACACCCGATTTGGAGTCAACAAAGATGTCTCCGGAAAGAAGGCCTTCTTTCAACAACGGATAGAGGGCAAGTATGGCTGAAGTGGGGTAACATCCGGGATTCCCGATGAGCTTGGCCTCACGGATCTGTTTCCGGTAAAGTTCGGGAAGGCCATATACGGCGTGGGGGATCAGATCCCTGGCCACATGGGGAATGTAAGCGTTCGCGTAGGTTGCCACAGCTGCGAGTCTGGAGTCGGCGGTCAGGTCTGTGATAACTGCTTTTGCGTCGAAGAGGTGCTTTGCGGTCTGCATGGAATTGCCGTGGGGCAGGCAGAGAAAATAGACGTCGCAGGCTCCGCGATAATCGGCGTCAGTGGGGACGAGGATTTCTTCGAAGCGGCCTTTGAGGAGCGGGAACACCCCCGAGATGGACTTGCCTTTATAGGTGTTCGAGGTTATGAGAGAGATCTTGATGGAAGGGTGGGTCAGAAGTGTAGATATGAGCGCGAGCCCGGTGTAACCCGTAGCTCCTATGATCCCAACCTTCCACATGGAAAATTATCTCTTCGAGAACTGGAAGCTTGCGCGAGCCGCTTTCTTCCCGTATTTCTTCCGTTCTTTGGCTCTCGGATCCCTTGTGATAAGCCCCTGTTTCTTCAGGGTTACCCTGAGGGTCGCGTTGAATTCCAGAAGCGCTTTCGCTATACCGTGGCCCAGAGCCCATGCCTGGGCCGGAATGCCGCCGCCGTATATGTTCGCTATGATGTCGAACTTCCCGATGTTGCCTGTGAGCAGAAAGGGCTTATTGACCATCAGTCGCAATTCTTCGAGCGGAAAATACTGTTCCAGGGGTTTCCCGTTGATGATGTATTCTCCGTTGCCCTGCTTAATCCAAACCCGTGCTACGGCGGTTTTTCTCTTTCCTGTTGCGTAGTACCTTTTTTCAGGCATCCTTTAACTCCAATTCTTTCGGCATTTGGGCTTTGTGGGGATGTGCGCCCCCCTTGTAGACTTTCAACTTCTTGAGCATCTGTCTCCCGAGGCTTGTCTTCGGCAGCATACCCTTCACTGCGATGGTGATCAAGTCTTCAGGTTTCTTCTGGAGCATGGTCTTCGCCGGAGTAAGTATTATTCCCCCTGGATAACCCGTGTGTCTGCTGTACATCTTCTGAGACAACTTGTTGCCAGTAAGCCGTATCTTCTCGGCATTGACCACTACAACAAAATCACCCACGTCCGTATGGGGCGTATAGGTAGGCTTGGTCTTTCCCCGGAGAATGGAGGCCACCTGTGCTGCAAGCCTGCCCAGGGTCGCACCATCCGCGTTGACAACGAACCACTCTTTCTTTATTTCTTCTTCTTTTGGAAAATACGTTTTCATAGTCCTCACCCTTGAAAATGTGTCTAAATTAATATATTTGCACGTCCAAGTCAAGCGTTTTTTGGGTATAGAGGTATCGAGGCGATGGTGATCGGGAGTGGAACACCGGACGGGTCAGCTTCTCCCCATGCTCTGGAATTTATTGATTTATCAAGGCTCCAGTGGTATTCTTGAGTGCGTCGCCGCTGTTTTTGAATCTATAGCATTGAGCTCAGGAAGGTGCATGATGAAACCATACAGAATTCTTGTTACAGAGAACGTAGCCGAGGAGGGTCTGGACATACTGGTCAGGTCCGGGTTGGTGGACCTGGATGTGAAGATAGGTGTTAAAGGGGATGAATTGAAGAAGATAATCGGTGAATATGACGCGATTATTACCCGGAGCGGAACCGCTATTACCGCCAACCTTATCGAGAACCCGGGAAAGCTGAAGATCATAGGCCGCGCCGGTGTGGGCATTGACAATATAAATGTGGAGGCGGCAAGCAAGAAGGGCATCATAGTGATGAATGCACCCACGGGAAACACGCTTGCCGCTACGGAACTGACCATGGGCATAATGCTCGCAGCTGCCAGAAAGATTCCCCTGGCCAATGACTCCCTCAAGGAAGGCAAGTGGGATAGAAAACGCTTCATGGGTCTCGAACTCTACAACAAGACCCTCGGTATCGTGGGCCTCGGCAGGATAGGAACGAACGTCGCCATCAGGGCCAAAAGTTTCGGGATGAAAGTTATCGCCTACGATCCCTATATCAAGAAGAGCAAGGCAGAGTCGGTGGGTGTCACACTTTATGACAGTCTTGAAGACCTCTTGAAGGAGGTCGATATCATAACCTTCCATACCCCATTGACGGCCCAGACGAGAAATATGATCACCTCAAAGGAGATGGTCATAATGAAGGACAATGTGATCTTCGTCAACTGTGCCAGAGGTGGAATTGTCAACGAAGATGATCTCTATGAAGCCCTGAAGTCCGGAAAGGTCTTTGCGGCAGGTGTTGATGTTTTCGAACAGGAGCCGCCGCAGAGCAACAAGCTCCTTACCCTGGACAATGTACTTGCCACTCCCCACATCGGCGCCAATACCATGGAGGGGCAGGAAGCGGTGTCGGTAATTATAGCGGAACAGGTTTTGAACGCGCTGCAGGGGAAACCCTATCTCAATGCGGTTAATATACCTTTTCTCAAATCGCAGCTTCCCGAAAACCTCCAGCTCTATTTCAACCTTGCCGAAAAGATGGGAAAGTTTGCCGCCCAGGTGGCCAAGGGAAGGCCGGAAGCCATCAGAATGGTCATGGTGGGAAAGAACTTCGAAGAGGACCTCTGTGAGCGGAAATTCGACGTGCCCTTCAGCTACCAGCCCTTTACCATCGCCGGGCTGAAAGGTTTCCTCGGGGTTAACATCCAGGATACCGTCACTTTCATCAATGCACCTTATCTGGCCAAAGACCGCAATATCGACGTGGAAGAGTCGAAGACTGACCAGTTCGACAAATACAATGATCTTATAGTTTTTAATCTAAAAACTGACAGGGAGGAAGTGACCGTTGCGGGGACCGTCTTTTCCGACAAGGTGGGCAGGATCGTTCTTCTCGACAGGTTCCGCCTCGATGTGATTCCTGAAGGCATATTTCTTCAATTCAGGATCTTTGACAGACCAGGCATTATCGGGAAGGTGGGAACGATTCTCGGCAACAATCAGATCAACATCGGCGGCTTCGGCGTCTCCCGCCACACCTCCGGTGAAGAAGTTGCTTTTGTCTCACTTGATGCTTCCATTGGCAAGAATGTGCTCGACGAGATTCTCGCCATCGATGGAATGATCGAGGCGAAGATCATCCAGCTTTAAGAGCCGGCCGGGCCCCGGTTCCCGGAGTCTTTAGGATCCTTTCCTTTTCCTGCGCTGTAGGCGTCTATGACGGAAAGAATCCAGATGCCCATAATGACAAAAGAGATGGCGCTGAAATAGTCGGTGCCCTGGCTGATGCGGTCGATTACGGCAGGATCGATCGCCCCGCCGTCTGCCTGTATCCTGTTGAGGCTCCGCCAGACTGCGCTGACCGTTGCGACGATCATGACCGTTATTCCTCCCAGCACGGGAAGAAGGAAGGCGCACCCCCGGAGGTATTGTTTCAGGTAGATCTGCCCCATCCCCGGAAAAAGAAGGGCCGACATAAGGGCAGCCTTCACCGACGGCCTCATGATTTCTTCCTTATTTCTGCAGGCAGCGGAGAATCTCCCCCACGTACATCCTGTGGTAATCCTTCTTGGGGTAGAATTTTTCTATCCCTGGATCTATGAAGTTATCGGGAATTATGTCCTGAGTGTAGATCTTTTTACAACCAAGGACGAGACGCGCTTCGCTGAAGTATATGGAGTTGCCGTCGATGACGGGCGTCAAACCGGTCTGTGCGACCTTATCCACATCCCTCCCGGAATTCGTGCCGCAGTATGTGAGGATATCCCTGTATCGATCCTCAAAAAAGGAGAGGGTGAAGAATTGCGACCTTTCCATGAAACCGTACGTATGGCGGGTGGGACGTATCACACAGAAACAGATCTTCTTGTCCCAAAGGATGCCGAGACCTCCCCAGGCTCCCGTCATGGTGTTGAAGGACGGCTCAGTGCCGGCCGTAATGAGCATCCAGTCAGTCCCTATGAGCTTGAAGACGTTGTCGGACAGGGACCCCGGCCCTCTATCTGTCAGTTTCATGGTGCCCTCCTTAATTGTAGTGTAGCGACTGCGGTCAGACACGGTGAAATCTGTCCTCAGCGACATCCGCAGGACCCGTGGACCCCTACCGTCCGCCCTCATCTGTCTTAAAGTATAATACAGGATTTCTCTATTCCCATGGTGTCCGGGGTAGATGAGTCCTGACATGCAAAGGGGGCCTCTGCCCGAAAACTATTTAAATAGAGGCCGCTTTTTGTTACACTTAGGCTATGACAGCGACGAAAAGACCCAAAAGTACGAAGAAATCGACCAAGGGCAGAAACATTTTTCTGGAGCTTCGAGGTAAGAAAGAGAATAACAACAAGAAGACCAGAAGCTTCACCTTTCTCTACTTCATCATAGCCTTCATCGCAATGGTCATCATCAACAGTTACATCTTCAAAAGCGAAGTGAAGACAATCCCTTACAGCGAGTTCAAGGAACTTATCCCCAAGGGAAAGATAAGCGACGTGGTCATCGACAGTGAGACCATCCAGGGGAGCCTCACCACGGAGGACAACAAGAAGACGCGTTTCCTTACGAGCAGGGTGGAGGATCCCGATCTGGTCAAGGAGCTGCAGAAATCTAACATCAAGTTCTCCGGATACTACGAGAACAAGATTATCAAGGCGCTCCTATCATGGGTTCTGCCTTTTGCCATCATCTTCCTCATCTGGAATTTCCTCATGAGGCGGATGGGCGGAGCGCCCTCCAGCGTCCTCAATTTCGGCAAAAGCAGGGGCAAGATCTACGGGGAAGATGAGATCAAAATCACCTTCAACGATGTGGCCGGTGTGGATGAGGCCAAGGAGGAATTGAGGGAGATCATAGAATTCTTAAGCACCCCGGGGAAGTTCACCGTTATCGGCGGGAAAATCCCCAAGGGCATCCTTCTTGTGGGACCGCCAGGCACGGGAAAGACGCTTCTCGCCAAGGCAGTGGCAGGCGAAGCAAAAGTGCCATTCTTCAGCATGAGCGGCTCCGATTTCGTGGAGATGTTTGTCGGCGTCGGCGCCTCGCGGGTGAGGGACCTCTTTGCACAGGCCCAGGAGAAGGCGCCCTGCATCATCTTCATAGATGAATTGGATGCACTCGGCAAGGCAAGGGGTATGAACCCGCTGTCGTCCCACGATGAGAGAGAGCAGACCCTGAACCAGCTCCTTGCGGAGATGGACGGGTTTGACACGAAAACCGGTGTAATAATCATGGGCGCTACGAACAGGCCGGAGATCCTTGACCCTGCGCTTCTCAGACCTGGCCGGTTCGATAGGCACGTGCTCGTGGACAGACCCGACATAAAGGGCAGGGAAGAGATACTTGCAGTCCATGTGAGAGGGGTGAAGATCGGTAAGGGAGTGGAACTCAAGGTGATTGCCGCAAGAACACCGGGCTTTGTTGGCGCCGACCTGGCAAACCTTGTCAATGAGGCGGCCCTGCTTGCCGCGAGAAAGGGGAAGACCGCGGTGAGCATGGAGGAATTCGAAGAAGCCATCGACCGCGTTGTAGCGGGACTTCAGAAGAAACAGCGTGTCATGAACAAGAAGGAAAAGGAGATTGTTGCCTACCATGAGACAGGCCATGCCCTGGTGGCGGAGTTCCTTGAAACCACCGACAAGGTCCATAAGATCTCCATCATACCCAGGGGCATCGCTGCCCTCGGCTACACTCTGCAACTGCCTACCGAGGACAGATACCTGATGACCAAGACTGAACTGCGCGAGAGACTCTGCGTCCTTCTAGGGGGACGGATAGCCGAGGAAAGCGTCTTCGGAGAAATATCAACGGGTGCTCACAATGATCTCTTCCGCGCTACGGATATTGCCAAGTCCATGGTTAAAGAATACGGGATGAGTGAGAAGCTTGGCTACATGACCTTCGAAGCGGAAAGAAAGCCTCTTTTCATGGATATAGGACAGATGGGAGGGGTGAAGGAATATAGCGAAGCTACTGCCAGGGAGATCGACAACGAGATAAAGAGCATCATCGATGAGTCCTGCGAGAGGGTAAAGACCATCCTGGGCAAGAACAAAGCCCTTCTGGAAAAAGTTGCCGGGACGCTTCTTGAGAAGGAGACCATCGAGGGTGACGAGTTGAGGAGCATGATAGAGGATAATGAGGCGGGCCATGAAGGCAGCGAACCTACAGAAAAGACAGATTGACCTCATCAAGGAATCGATGTGCGTCTATACCAAGTGCATAGAGTGCACGGAACTCTATAAGAACGGCACACTCTGCTTCTCTACTATCGAAGATTTCGTCGACGACCGGGGCAAGAGTTGTCTTTTCCGGCTCAAGGAAATGTCCCACGACCTCTTCAGAAATTCCGATGATGCTGGTTATAAAGAGAAGCTCTATGACATAACTGTGGGCTACATCTTCCACGAAGCCATGAAACTGAGGGAAAATCTGTATCAGCTCGAGTACTACAAACCGAAGCAGGACCTTGCCTCTCAAGATCTTACCATTATGGAAAGGAAGCTCGTCCGTGAAATCGAGGGCTTCATCGGTAAGGCTGAAAGGAAGATGAAAGAGGGGTTTAAGGAGATCAAGGTTCTCCTCGCGGAACTTCTTAACCAGATGAGAGACCTTATTAAGCTTTACAGGGATAACTACCTTTTGCCCCGTTTTATTTATGAGCAGGAAAAGACATTCCGGAGGATTCTGGGAAGAAAGGGATACGAAGAATTTCTTGGAGATCTCTACAGGGGCGGCAGACCACTTCTCATGATGAAGGCCGCGCTGAGCTATCTGGACAGCGAGTACTATCAGGATGCCCGTCTCCTCACGCAACGGGTCCTCGCCCTCGACAACAAGAATAGCGCCGCTTTATTCCTAAACTTCTATGCTTCGGCGTTCTACTTCTACTACAAGAACATGCCCTCCAGGGCCCTCAAGTATGCGCGACAGGCCCTCGACGTAGAGGTAAAGGACGCCGAAATCAGGTCTGCCTATATGGAATCGCTCCACCGTCTTGTCTTGGACCTTTCCAAGGAGACGAGGGCGAGAAAGGGTTAGGAGGAAAGGAAATGCCCATATATGAATATGTTTGTGAGAAATGTGGGAATGAGTTTGAACTCATCGTCTTTAGGAATGAGGAACCACCCTGTCCGGAATGTGGTGAGAAGAACCCCACCAGAAAGATGTCCACCTTCGGATTCTCCGTGGGATATAAGTTCAAGTCCCCTTCTTCCGGCGGAGGCTCGGGTTGTGCTTCCTGCAGCTCCTCCGACTGCTCCTCCTGCCACTGAGGATCCATGATCCACGATGCAGGATAATGAAGGTAAGAAGTTGAGAAGCTGTGATACAAGTCTTTTCTTACCTTCTTACCTTCTGAATTGAACCATGGATCTTATCCGGAAAGTTAAAAGACTCATTGATAAGGAGCGGCTCATTGAGGCCGGGGACAGGGTACTGCTCGGGGCGTCGGGCGGGATTGACTCTACAGTCCTCACCTATGTGCTCGTGGAATTGACGAAGGAGATACGCTGCGAGCTTGGTCTTGCCCATGTGAACCATCAACTCCGGGGTGAAGAGGCCGACAGAGACGCAGACTTCGTAAAGAATCTTGCAGAAAGGTTCTCCCTGCCATTTTTTAAAAGAGAGGAGGATGTGCGAGGCTATGCGGCTAGCCACTCCCTCTCCCTTCAACATGCAGGCCGGGATGTGCGTTACCGTTTTTTCGAAGAGACGGCCGAAGCCCACGGGTACAACAGGATTGCCATCGCCCACAACCTTGATGATCAGGTGGAGACCTTCCTGCTTAGGCTCACAAAAGGTACCGGGATCAGGGGGCTTGCTTCCATACCCCTGCAAAGGGGACGCATAATCAGACCATTTCTTTACACCTACCGGAAGGAGATCGAGGAATATGCCACTGCCTGCGGGATATCCTTCGTTGTCGATTCCTCCAATCTGAAGACGACCTATGAGAGAAATTTCCTGAGGAAACATCTCCTGCCCGTTATGGAACAGCTCAATCCGGCTTTCCGGGAAAAAATCGTTTCTCTTCTTGAGGACCTCACTCCGGTGAACGCAGTTTTCGACAGCGGGGCAGAGACCTTCCTTCGGGAAAATGGAGTGGTCCAGAACGGCGACACCTCTCTCCCTGTGGCAGGCTTGCGTGCCCTCGACCCCGAAACGAGGTTCCGGGTGCTCTCCCGGGTCCTCTCCGGAATGACAGCGGGTTTTATTCCTCTTCGCGAACACATAAGGCTCGCAGAGAAGATAATCGCCGGAGAGGGGCCGAGCCTCGTAGGCCTGCTGCCCCATGGTATAAA
>CAYOYU010000037.1:0-323 GCA_964408265.1 uncultured Syntrophorhabdaceae bacterium | reverse complement strand
GAGTCTACGGGGAGGTCCTCTTTACTAACAAAGGCCCCGTACCTCCAACTGAAGGGGTTTTCACGGTCAGCCTCGGGGAGAACAGGCTTGATGCTTTTATGCTCAGTCTTGATGTGGAACTCTTCTCCGGCAAAATCGGATTCCCTGTTGCTGCTGAGGACCTGTACACAGGCTATCTTGACGCTGATAAACTGGGAGACCTTCAGGTCCGCAGCTTCCGGGACGGCGACAGATTTGTGCCCCTCGGCATGAGGCATCTGGTGAAGCTCAAGAACTTCTTCATTGCCCGCAAAATACCTCGACTCAGGAGAAGGCATGTCCCC
>CAYOYU010000036.1:25092-26521 GCA_964408265.1 uncultured Syntrophorhabdaceae bacterium | reverse complement strand
CTTCAGCGCCATACACGCCTCAACGAGCATAGAGTTCACGGCCCTCGGGGACACCATCAACTATGCCGCACGGCTATCGGATATTGCCCGCTACGGAGCCATCTTTACCACCAAGAATCTAATCAACAAATTGGACCAAGATGAACGAAGCAAGTTCCGGTTCGGAATCCGCCGCAAAGTTGACGGTACAGACGTACAGATTGAAAATGTGTTCTCCCGAGTTATCGACCTCATGGGGAAAGATGACCCCCGCCAGACAAAATTCATTGATATAGCCGCCCTGCCGATTACAGAGATACTGTAAAGCGTTAGGGAGAGGGTGAACGGCAACAAAGGCTGTGTTCCGCCAATGCACTGTCACCGGATTGTAATGGATTGACAAGAATTCGGCAAAGGTGATACAGAATAGAAAGACAGGCACACAACAAAGTGTTATAGACAGCAACCAATGATATGCCGGGAGCCCCGCTGTCATCTCAATTCTATCTCCGGCAATAATCTCCATTACAGGAAGACTGATGTCATCAAAAACTGATAACTCCGACGGTCCGCAAGCTGAAGATTTCTCACAGGACCTCATCGGCTCATGGCCGTTGAAACTGCGAAACCTGATAGTTCGCAATATTGAGGTCCTATTCGTCGTCTTTACTGTCCTTTTCGTCCTTTTAATCTTCTATTTCTTTCCCTATAAGATTGCCTTCCTGAATCTTTTCTACCTGCCGTCCCTTATAGCGGCTTATTTTATGGGCAAGCGGAAGGCGGTGCTGGGAAGTCTGTTTTGTATCCTTTTGATATTTTTTGCTGCTATTATCCAGCCTCAATGGTTTACGGTGGGGGAGAACCAACTGGATATAATGATTTTAATAGGCACATGGGGCGGTTTTCTCATTATCACAAGCGCCGGTGTGGCATCCCTCCAGCAAAGACTCGCCAAAGGTTTCCACGAAACTAAGAAGCTTTATGAGGAACTCAAGAGGACCCGCCTCGTGGAAGAAATGAAAGAAAAAGTGGAGAGAACACTCTATGCAACCATGGATCCGGTGGTTGCCAAACTGGCAACGGACGGGAAGTTGCGATTCGAAAAAAGGGATATCAGCGTAATGTTCACTGATCTGACCGGCTTTACAACATATTCTGATCAGAACAATGCAGAAGTAGTCCTTGATGAACTGAACAGGTTCCTGGGAAACGTAGAACCCGTTGTGGAAATGTTTCATGGCCACTTGGATAAGTACATGGGTGACGGAATCATGGTGGAGTTCGGCGCACCCACCGATTACAGCCGGCATGCGCTGATGGCAGTTCTGGCGGGCTGGAAGATGCAGGAAAAAGTGAGAACTCTGGGGGTGCCCTGGAACATGCGAGTCGGTATCTCCTCTGGACCCACAATTGTCGGTATGTTGGGTGTGAAAAGGCAATCGTACAGCGC
>CAYOYU010000036.1:14362-25082 GCA_964408265.1 uncultured Syntrophorhabdaceae bacterium | reverse complement strand
TGGCAAAACGTTTGGAAGAGATCTGCACACCCGGCCAGATTTTCATCGATGAAACCACCTATGCGGCTGTGGAGAATTTCGTTGACGCGCACAAGCTTCGAAAAACAGGTTATGGACGGCAGAAAGACAAGGAACTCTTTGACGAAATCTCAGTACTTGAAGAAAAACTGACAGCTGAAGGCGAAAGCTCTGGGCTCCTCTATGAAATAGGGAAAATACACTATGAGCTGAGGGATGCCACCGCTGCAATACGCTACTTTGAGCGTGCCCTGGCGCTCGATCCTGACTCTACCACGCTTCGCCTGGCATATGCTGACGCAAATCTGAAGAAAGATGAATTCGAAAAGATCCAACTTAAAGGTAAACTGCACAAGATAGCTGTCTATCAGGTCACGGGAATCAAGAATAGATGGCATGATCCCCTAGTTATACCTCCCGCAGTCTGCTCACGTTATAGGAGCGTAGAAGCAGATATCCAACTTCCCGCAGACATGGTGCTTGCCGTCGAAGCACTCGATGGTTCCATCGGACACGGACATGTGGTGGGCATGTTATCCTACGTTGTCGCGGAAGCGCTCGGTCTCGGCGATGCTCAAAAGAAGTCTGTTCTACAGGCCGGCTACCTGCAGAACATCGGCAAACAAGTTGTGCCGCAGTACATTCTCAATAACCCTGTGGGCCTCGGGGAACAGGAAGCAAAACTTTTGGAGAAGTATGTATTGGAAAGCGTGGCAATACTGAAAAGATTGGGATACGTTGATTCTGAACTGCTTGAAATCGTGAGGCATCATCGTGAGAATTGGGATGGTAGCGGCTTTCCTGACGGTCTAAGAGAAGACGGCATCCCCATTGGTGCACGAATTACCGCTGTATGTCAATCGTACAGTGCCTTGACCTCCTGGCGCCCCTATCATGAGCCCTGGAACACCCGTACCGCTCTGAGCGAAATTCGCAAGAACGTTGAACGAGGGTTCTATGATCCCCTGGTATTTGACGCTCTTCTGAAAGTAGTCGGCAGTCCCATTTAACCTCGTTTGGCTCTTAACGTTCTCCATCACGTCGCCTGGAAAACAAGGCAATTTCGGAACAAAACTCCGAATAAAGTTTGTCCGCTGCCTCCTTCTTTTCAACAACACCGTTCAACATGAAGGATATTGCCAGAAGTTCCCCGTCAGCAGTTGTGACATAGCCGGAAAGGTTTCTCACATTTTGCAGGGTTCCGCTTTTACCTTTCAGATTGCCTGCACAGGGGGTTTCTATCATGGCCTTTCTCAGGGTACCATCCACACCTGCCGTCGAGAGCGATCTGTAGAAAAGGTCAAAGTAGGGGGTATCTGCCACATACTTCAGAACTCTGACTATCTGGCTGGGACTGAGCTGATTCGACCTGGAAAGGCCGGAACCATCCACGATGGAGTATTCCTCTTCGTAAAAGCCCACCTTCTTCATGAAGCCTCCAATTGAAGACGTTGAAATTGTTCCATATTCCTTTGTGGTAAACGATTCACGCTCAAGCGCTTCGAACAATAGCTCCGCAGGGAGATTCCTGCTCAGCCCGTTAATGACCGGGATGATTTGCCACAATGGCGGCGAATGGTATATACCGATGAGCTTTTCATCAGCTCCATCCGTCTGACTCCCCGCCCGGAGAATATTCATACCACCCGTGACGGTGATTCCACTCGCTCGGAGCACATCCAGAAATAGGGATGCCCCGAAGAAATGTGCACTTCTGACAGCCACCGGTAGTTCCAGCGCTTCGCCCCCCAAAGGGAGTGTGCCGGAGATTTCCAGGACATTCGGATAGCCTAACCGTTTCAGTCGGATTCGTGGTAAACCACCCTTTCTATCGGTACTCACCTTATTCACTATGATCACTTCTTCCGTCATTGGCATCACATGCGTTAGAGCTTGAGCATCTAACTCGACGCCGGGTACGATGAGAACGCTGGCGCAGTTGTCGCCATAGGAGAAGGCATTTATCTCCGGGGAATAACAGAATACATCTTCCTCCGTGCTCCAATCCCGTTCTAAGGAAAGACCCTGAAAACAGGAATTATCTACAAGAACTGCCCCGTCGATCTTCCTGATCCCCAGTTTCAATAAGGCATCGGCCCAATCGTGAAATACCGTTGCACCTGCAGCGAAGTAGCGGCTCCCAAGGGTCGGATCGCCGGACCCTTTAATAACCAGGCTGCCTTTCAGAGTGCTTGCCTCAACTATCCCATTCGCAGACAAAACCGTACGGTACCTGAACTCAGGTTTGAGTATTTCCATGGCAGCCGCAGTTGTAATAAGTTTCACGTTAGAAGCGGGGATAAACTTCTTCCTGGCATTCAGCTCATACAATACTTCCCCCGTCTTCACCGATCGAACCGACAAACCCAGATCTTCAGAGTAAAAACCGTTCTTGTGAGCGATAGCGTCAAGTTGTTTGCTCAGATGACCGCTCGGCGAAATAGCCCGGCCGTTCATCCCCACGGCACAGCCGGTGAAGAGAAGGCATGCCAGACAAATGACCACCATCGCGTAGTTGCTTCCCGACTTTCTGGTGTTAGAAGAAGTCAAATTCCAAATCCCACGCTAAAAATAACGGAGCTGAAGTGCGTTGTCAATGGCCACGAGGTCACGGGCTTCAGAGAACCACCGATAGTGCGCTAGGGGGGGGTGGGACGAAGCATAGTTCTTGACATCTTTTCGGCCCCTATGTTAGCAACAATAAAGAATTCATCCCCAAAAAACCGCGTGTTTCTGTGAGGAATAAGCATGAACAGGTATCCCCATATCTTCTCTTCCGGAATTATCGGAAAACTTCAAACGAAAAACCGCATAAAGTATGCAGCCACTGAAACAAATTTCCCCTTTGCCGATGGTTACGTGTCCGACAGAGAAGTCTCTTACATGGAAGCCCAGGCCAAAGGGGGTGCCGGAATTGTCACCACTCAGGGCGCCTATCCGGACTCGCGGGGCGAAGGAAAAGGATTCAGGGGCATGATGGCCATTTACGATGACCGGTTCATTCCAGGTCTGGCCCGCATCTCCGGGACCATAAGAACCAATGGGGCGCTCTCTGCCTTGCAGATCCTTCACTGCGGCAGGGAAGGGGCGGTAGACCTGGATTATGCGCTTATGGCTTCTGCTGTGCATCAGAAACTCTCCTATTTTAAACAGCCCCGGGAGGTTAGTCCTGCAGAAATAAGACAGACTATCATGGACCACGTAAAGGCGGCGCGCCGGGCCGTTGACGCGGGGTTCGACATGATTGAGCTCTCCGGTATAGTGGGATACCTCATATCCACGTTCATTTCACGGTACACCAACAGGCGGACCGATGAGTATGGTGGCAAGACAATTACGGAGCGCTGTCGTCTCATGGTTGAGATAGTCCAAGCCGTTAAGGCTGAGGTGGGAGACTCGGTGCCAGTGGGCATCCGTCTCTGCGGTCATGAACTCCTTGACGACAGAGGGGGCAACAGTTTTGAGGAGAGCGTAGAGAGCTTCCACATAGCCGAGAAGGCAGGAGCCGACTATCTGAGTGTAACAGTGGGGTGGCATGAATCGTCTATTCCTGTTATCACTCGCGACGTACCCATGGGGCACTGGCTATACGTAGCCAAAGAAATCAAGAAATATGTGACTGTTCCCGTGATGATGGCTTTTCGGCAATTCCTCCCTCATATCCCGGAAGCGGCTATTTCAGGGGGTTCGATCGACTTCTGGGAGGCCTGTAGACCAATGATAGCCGATCCCGATCTCCCGAAGAAAGTGGAAGAAGACCGGGAGCAGGAGATCATTCCATGTATTGCCTGCAACCTCTGTTTTTCTCGACTTTACTATCATCAACCCATTGCATGTTCTGTCCGCCCCACTGTAGGTCATGAAGGAGAGGCTGGCTGGGGGTATCACGGATTCGGCCGCACACCTGTCGAAAAGAAGATCATTGTGATTGGCGGCGGTCCGGCAGGTCTCCAATGTGCATCTGTTGGAGCACAAAAGGGTCACCAGGTGACGGTCTATGAAAAAGCTGGAAACCTGGGCGGAAGTATTCTGCTGGCATCTGCAGTGGACGTAGGGAGCGAGGAACTCCTGAGACCAATCAATCAACTGGAGTATGAGTGCAAAAGCCATGGCGTAGCCTTTGAAATGAACAAAGAATGCACCCGGGAGACACTGCTCCGGGAAAAGCCGGATATCGTCATAGTTGCGGCGGGTGGTCGACCGAGGCATCTTCCCTTTGTTCAAGCAAATCTGCTGCTCACGCCCCATGACATAATCTCAAAGGGCATCAAACCCCCTCAACGGACAACGATCATCGGCGGGAACGGTCTCGGGATAGAACTAGCCGTATATCTGGCGCGGACAGGTCAGTACGCCCTCACGATCGTAGAAGAAGGGGCCAAGTTGGGCCGGGATGTGAATCCCTTTTATCTTTGGCGGTACATAGGAATTCTCAAACAACAGAAAACGAGGTTCCTGACCGGAACGTCAGTTATCGGGGCTGATGGAGGAACTCTGGCGCTAAGTTCTCCAAGAGGGAGCGAGGAATTGGAGACCGACGCGATCATTGTGGCTTATCTGGAACCTTTTGACACGACTGACCTTCTCGAGGGTCTTCCCCTGGAAGGGCACCTCATTGGCGACGCCAAGAAGCCACGCCGGCTCAACAATGCTATACACGACGGCTATCGTCTGGGAATGGAGCGATTATGATACCCTTAATAAGTGTCAGAGATTGTACCGCCTGTGGAAGTTGCACTGAAGTCTGTCCGCCTGGGGCGTTATTGATAGAAGGCGACAGGGTTGTGATTCAGGCGGAGTTCTGCGAAGAATGCGGGTTTTGCGCCCCCCAGTGCCCGACGGGAGCCATAAAGATACCATTCCCGCGGTCATCGGATAAAGGTTAGCGCTGAATCGCACGTAATACTGCTGATTTATAACCGTGCGACTCCTGCGGCGCAGATTCCAGGATGCTTCCGTTTATTAGCATTCGCGATTTCGGGAGGATGGCCCAATCGAAGCATATGAGTTGAACGAGAAATGACCCGTGACGCCACGAAGCGATTCATATATATCGTTAAAGTCGTACTGACGGAATCCATAGAATCCTTTACCTCCAACAACTGTTTTGAAATGTCTGCGGCCTTAGCGACCTATGGTTTCTTTGCCCTTATCCCACTCTTCTTCCTTCTCTCCTATCTGATCGGCAGCTGGGGGATTCTTTCCCAGACGCTCATGAACGGCGTTGAGAGCCTCATCGGGCATCTCTTCCCCTGGCCTGATAAGGTGAGTTTGGGAGCCTATCAGTTCTTCACTCATGACAGAGTTACCTGGGGCGCCGTGGGCCTCGGCATGGTCTTCATATCTCTCATGTCCCTCGCTGATACCCTCAGAACGGCGTTTCTGAAAATTTTTCGCGTAGACAGACCGGCTTCCCTCTGGAAAACACAGTTGTTGAACGGTGCAACAGCCTGTATTCTGCTGGTGCTGCTGGTCGTGCTCCTGACGGCTGAAATATCCTATTCTTCCCTGACAGATAAATTGCCCCTTGATACATCATTTCTGGAAATCCTCTTCGATTTCGTCAGCTCTATCATCATTTCAACAGTCTGTATGATGATCCTTTACAGGGCTTTTCTCCCTGTCAAGTACGATGTAGTCAACCTTATCATCACCTCATTGGTTACCGCAGCCTTACTCATCACCATGAGAGAGCTCTTCTCCCTGTTTCTCCGCCTTAACCCACAGTATGGGTTGGCCTTCGGCTCATTGAAAACATTGTTCATAATGACCATATGGGTCTATTACTGCTTTCTTGTTATCCTCTTCGGGTCGGAGATTATTGTCAGCATAAACAAGAAGGACGCCATTCTATTGAAGAAACTCTTCGTCCCCGCCAGAAGTTCAGACAGGACTGCTCTGTTCCTTATGAGGAAATTCATCGAGACATACGCCACGGGACATGTCCTGTTTTGGGAAGGAGATCAAGGCAGAATCATGTATTATGTACTCCGGGGTTCTGTCGCCATTGAGAGAAGCGGCCAGGTGATCAGCATTATGGAAGAGGGTGATTACTTCGGCGAGATGTCCATGCTTCTTGATACTCCCAGGACTGCTTCGGCCGTCGTTGCAGAAGCAGATACGCAACTTGTGCGCATTTCTCAGGATAATTTCGAAGTGATACTCAGAGAGAACCCCGACATTGTTCTTTCCATCCTCAAGGAGATGACAATGCGTTTGAAGATAACCGATGAAAGTATATAAGGCAGTTCGTCAGTGCGTCGCCCACTTGATTGAGGCAAATGCGAGGATAGCCAGGCAGAGTGCTACCGTCCCGACCACTTCCCATTCCCATCTCTGCACTTTTATGTACTCCTTCCAGTTGCATTTCGTGCAGTAGTAGGCCCGTCTTCCGGTAAATTTGACAATCCATCCCTTCAGGCTGTTCCTGGAACTCCTCCTGACGTGGGGTGAACTGCAGTTTGGACAGACGATTGGGGTAAGGATATCCCTCAAGTAGTCAGAGAAGGCTTCAATTCTGCCGGGAACGATATTGATATCAGACTGTTTTCCCGTGCAGTCCACAAAGAGATCGATGAAGTTTACGCTGTGGTCTGTATCTACGGAAGCCTTGACTCTTCTTCGATCATCATTTTCGTGGGCGGTGTGCGTCATTTCTTCGCCCCAAGACTGTAGAAAATATGTTTTGCGTTCACCACCTATCATAAATCACTTATCCTATCGGAGTCAACGTAAACAAAAGCGAACCAGCCCCCTATGAATTAAAGCCCTCAGTGGATTTCCCGCAGACCCATATTTAGCAGTCACTAGGAGTTCTTTATATAATCTGGAGGATAACAGTGTAATGAATGGGAAATAGAGAAACTGACGGTTGGATTCGGCCATCACCGGAAGTTATCGGCTGGCAACCCAAGCGGCAACAGAGCTTTAGGCCGGAACGGGAGAAGGAGCTACTTCTTCAGCCTGAGTTTTTGCTGTGTCATGAGAGTATCGGGAACGTCCCAGCTTTTCCAATCCATGATGTTCTTGAATGCACGGCGATAGAGGAGTCTCACCGTTATGATCGCGCTTCCGGAGGCAGGCTTGGCAAAAACATAGATCGACTCATCCTTGGCAAAAGCGGCAAGCCGGTTGTCGCTCACCACCTCCGTATGGTTCCAGTATGCTCCTGTGGGGAAGGCGTCCGTCCATAGCTCTTTCAAGAGTTTGGCATATGCCTTCCCCGGGAGACCAGCGTAATACCCTTTTGCAGGGTCGCCGGTGCCGCACCATTCAGGTAACGTGGGCCCCTCAAGCTGTTTCAGACGATTTCCTTGTGAATCTCTCGCGTTCACGAGAAGTATGAGGTGGCGAATCGGAGAATCCGTGGGGATATGGTGACCCGTCTTGTCATTGAAAAGGGTCACATTCACAGAAACCTTACCTCTCGTCGACCGGGGCTCCACAGTCATGGTGAGTGAATTCTTGAGGAGAGTTTCATCCACCGTCATGTGGTGCGAATGAATCGACCTAGGGTTCCTCTCGATTCCTCCTTTGCCGGGTGCCACATTCGTGACAGTCTTCCCTTTCCAGACCGTGGGGCTTGGCATGTGACATTCCTGGCAAGTCCTGGCCGTGCCCGACTTGGGGTCGCTGTACGGGCTGGCAAGCCATTCGCCGTACGAATTGTAGACCAGGGTGGTCCAGAATACCCCGAAGTGGCAGGCGGCACAATACCTGCTCTCCTTGAGCAGGGGCAGATTCGTATCCTCTTCGGGCACGTTGTCGTCTTCGAAAGTGCCGAAAAAGAGCTGGAACCGCCTGGGGTCTTCCGGAAAGGGACGCCTCACGTCCATAGCCTGGACCCCGGGGCGGCGGGGAAAGGGCATACCTGTCGTCTCCTGGAGGTGCACATTGGCCACCTTGTGGCAGAAATCGCAGTGAACACCATACCTGTCAGCGCCCTTTACCGTAGTCGGATCCACGTTTCCGCGAACCGATGCGCCAGGCACGTGACAGGAGGTACAGTCGCCGATTGTACCTGGAAAGTCGAGTTGGTAGCCCGGCCCGAAGTAGGGTTTGGAAGAGTCCGGGGGCAACGGCACAAGCATATTCGTCCAGGCACTCACCGTCTTGCCTTTTTCGTACCGCGTAAGGGGGCTTCTGTTCCCTTTTGTGTCCGTTCCGTAATACATACTGAGGAAACGGGGATTACTCGCGGAATTGAGATGGGCATCACGCAGGGACATTTCGATGATGACGGGATTATGACACTTTGCACAACTCTCCTTCTCCTCCTTCCCTTCAGGAGGTATCCATTCATATTTGGAGTTGTCGTTTATCTGGTAGGCGACAAGAGTGAGACGGACTCCTGTGGCAGGAGAAATGATGTTCCTGGCAACGGAGCAATAGTATCCGTCCTTCCATGCACTGACGGCGATAATACGTGCGGGATTAATGCCGGTGATGGTAAAGTTGCCGGCAGCGTCCGTGAAGACGGAACTGCTTTCCCCCTGCACCCTTACGCTGGCCCCCGAGACGGGTCCGCGCTCGTCAATGACGATGCCCGAGACGGTTCCTGACGGGGTCCCTGTAACACCTCGCGGCAGCCCCGCCATGACACAAAGAATCAGGGCAAAGCCTGCCGCACCGGTAAGAAGAACAGATTGTACTCTTGCCCCGACTCCTTTGCCGGTGTGGTTCATTGCACCGGACAGAGAGGCGGGTTCGCAGGCGTGCCAGTATAGTCACAGCTTGACTGTCCTGCCCCGCTCTGAGAAGTCTTCCCCCAGGAAGAAAGGCACCAGTCCGACCTCCTGGAGGCGTCGAGAAAGTTCGTAGGAGGTGGCCTGTGAATAGATTCGGTCCCTTCGGGGGTGTTATCGTCGGCCACGAAGCCGGCGGGCAGGGTAACACGAAATCCATAACAGCCACCACTGGGACACTCGCTAGCCTTCACGGACCATCCACAGATGGCATCTTCGCAGCTGGCAGTGAGAGGATTCAAAGGATCATGAGAACATTTACAGGCATTATCCTGCCAAGAGCAGAACGAGGAAGGCTTGCAGGACTCCTGTTTACCCAGGTTGAATTCGTTTGTAAATTCGCTTCCCGTCATGTCCATGGTAACGGTCAACATGCCGGAGGTGTAATCCGTTGTCCAGGAATGGGGCAGGGATCCTACAGTAAAGTGTAGGCCGGGGTTGGGATAGCCCCTGCTAAGGACCACGCCATCGGCATCGCGGTCAGGCTGCTGGCTGCCCACCCGCACCATACTGAGGCCGGTGCTCTTGTCAAATCCAGGGCCCACGTAAATCTGGAAGGTGACCTTCGTCGTCGGTTTCGCATATATGAGGAAGAAATTGTAGCTCTTCTTCTCCTCGAAGAGGCTGAGGTTAGTGCCCTGTTTTGTTGAAGAGGACGCGGTATCGATATAGTAAACCCCATTGTTGTAGACCATTGTGCTCCGCTGACTGATACCTGCGCCAGCCATGCGAAGACTCTGGCCTATCCCCTGGGGTTCATCTTTGTTGAGGAGTTGTCTGTAGATGGGCACCCCGTAACAGGATGTGTCCTGACAGGTGGCAGCCCAGCTGGTGCACTGGTTTTTCTCTGCGCAGTCCGGATAGACGACGGCCGTGACATAATCGTAGGGCACCTGGAAGCAAGTCTGCTCCGCCAAGCACTCATAGGGTTTCATAGGGACCCAGAAGAACTGGTCATTGTTTACGGAAATGGTCCCCTTGAGTCCGCTCAAGGTGCCGTCATCGTCGTTCAGCTCGGTCTGCCTGTCCACGTCCGTAAAAGACGCCGCAAAAAGACTTTTAGCACCACCCGGGTAAGTACAGTACTGGTCCCGGACCTTGCCTGCGTCCACCTGCCTGGTACCAGCCTCAAAGAGAGGTATGATGATGAAATGGCGAAGGTCCACATCATCGAAATGGAGGTTGCTCGAATAGAAGGCGGGCGGATAGTAAAAACCATTGGGCTGCTTCCAGCCTATGGCCGCATTGGGAAGGATGCAGTCGTTTACCTGTATCTTTCCATCCGCTGTCGCCTCTTTAGCCTTGGGTATGCCCATGCCCCGGGCCCCTGACCCGTACATGAGTGTGCTGTTGCAGTTTCCCGTATTGTCCGTGCAATCCACTTTGGTCTCCTTTATGTGGAGAAAGGCATTCTTCTCCTGGTAGACGGGACCGTCGTAAATATTATAGAGCCTCTGATAGACGGAGAAGTTCTCAGTGGGAAAGCTTATACCCTCATCCCTGAGCAGGCAGTATCCCCCGGTTCCGGCACATGTAAGGCCCGTACTCGAATTAACAGGACCCGCATTGCCTGCGTAATGGTTATTGTCCTGGGTATGGCCTATGAAGACGCTCTTTCTGGTAAGCCCCCAGTATCCGTTCATGACCTGGTCGTAGCTGCCGCCTGAGACCATAGCGAGGCCTCCATTGAGAACGTCCGTCAGTGCACCGCCGGTGAAGAGGAACCAGTTCGTACGCAGCCATATGGCGCTCACGTTGGTACTCGCCCAATGGAAGGAGGACGTATAGTCTTCGATGGCGGTAATGGCACATCCCTTCGTGAATCCCTTGGCACAGTTCTGAGTGCAATCGAGCATTCCGTACTGACCGCTCACGCACCTTCTGGGCTGATAGCTTGCCCCCTTGTTCAATTCAAGATAGAGACCCTGATTCGAATAAACGGCATCGAAGGCCTCGTT
>CAYOYU010000036.1:0-14289 GCA_964408265.1 uncultured Syntrophorhabdaceae bacterium | reverse complement strand
CTGTGTATATCCCCTGGCAGGTGCCCGGGCCTTCAATGGTGATGAAAGAATGTTGCGCCGTAGAGCAGGAATTCCCCTTGAATGTCTTGAGCGGGGCTGTACCACCCGTTATGGACTGGATGTTCGCATAGTCCTTCCAGTCCATGCCGTGGGAGAGCTTACCCGTGGCCACGGGGGCTATCCAGTAGCAGGCTCCGCATGCACCTGCGCCCGCCGCCATGTTGTTCTCGAAGGTATTGTAGCCGTTGGTAATGAAGAAGACGGAGGGGTGGATCGCGTCTCCTCCGTACTTGAGAAATTCGGCCCCTTCAAATCCTTTCGACGCGAAAATTCCTGGCGCTTTTCGGGTGTTGTCCTTATAGTCGAGGGCGGGCCGCGCATAGATTCCGATGTTTCCCCTCAGGGTATTGTCCGTCTCCACCCCGTCGGCAAGGAAGTATCCGTGTCCTATCGATTTGAAACCTACGTTCCGTTCAAGGAGCACGTTTTGGGTCCCCCGCAGTTCATACCAGCGTGTCATGGAATCCCAGACCGAACAGTCTTTCACGAAGGTGTTGGCTGGCGTTAAACGGGTGAGATGAAAATTCACCGGGCTATGGGCAAGCCTCCCGCCCTGGCCAAGCTGGTAGAACTCTACGCCCTGGACCTGAAACTGTTTGAACCCCTGGCGAACGATGGTATGCCCGCCAAACCAACCCGTATCGGGAAAGGACTGGCCGTAGGTGCTTCCCCCGGAGACAATGCGGATATTTCTTGAGAGAAGAGCCACGGCCGCCCGTGTCTCCACCGAAGTGGCTGTAATTTCGAGAGTCTGGGGAATATGGTGCTTCCCGAGATCATACTTCACGCCGTTGTGGGCATATTTGAATCCGGCTGTTTCCTGCAGATTAACGGTCTTCCCGTCTGCATCAACACTTGAGACGGTGAAGACCTCTGAATGACCAGGCAGGTAATCCGTGGTGGTCACCACAATCTTATCATTGGGCTGCCAGTCGTTCAGCACCGACCTGTCAAGGGTCAGACGGGTATCTCCCGGTTGCGCGTTTGCATCAAGCCGTGCCCAACTTGTCCCGGATGATGTGGGGAACAAAGCGCCTTTCTTACCGAACATCTGAAGCGTGCCATTATAGGAAACTGCCAGAACCTTGAGACCAAACCAGTTGCCGCGAACGTCATCGGGGGTATCCGTAGGCAGCGTCTTGTAGTCGTAGAAGGTGTCGTACACGCCACCGGGCAGGTCCCCCTGCTGCCGGTAGGGGGTTCCGGTCCAGGTGTTGTTTGCCACGCCACAGGTCTTGTCGCTGGTCGTGGTACCCGTGGTAGTCTTACAGGAAATCGCAGTCTGACTCGCGGGGCCCTCGTCACCGTAGAGATGAATTGTTACCACATTGGCCGAATTGTTTGTGCCAATAGGGTGAGCCTCGGTTCCCACGATCAGACTGCCTCCCGATTCCACGAGAATCGACTTGGCCCAGAAGTCAATGGCAGCATCCTCAAAGATCAGCCTGCCGTTGTTGTGGATGTTGACAAAACCGTAGTTGTAGACGTTCTTGCCTTCTCCCCCTCTCACGCAGTACGTCTTGTTATTCACCTCGAGTGGTTCTCCGTTGCCCCCCGAAGGCAGGTCAATCATATCACTGGTACAGAGTGAAACAGGTCCTTCGTAACCGTATACGGTTTGCGTCCACGAACCTCCGTTGTTCATACGGATCCAGTAGGCTTTGGACTGGTTGAAAGCATCCAAAGGGGGAACTGGAATTTCTGCGGATGAGTGTCTGCCTCTCCATTCCCCGTTATCCCAGTTCCATACCATGGACCATTGACCGTCAAGCCCCCCGAGGGAGTTCGTCACTGGTACACCGCTTATCCCGTGATACCCGTCTAGGTTCCACCCGGGATAGAGCGGGATTACAACAGGCGGCTCGGGGGCAGTCCAGGCGGACATGTCAATAGTGCCTCCGGCGCCGTTGAAATAGAGCCAGTACCCTTTCCCGGTCTCGAAATTTATGAGCGTATTCGAAGTGCCGCCTGAAGGTTTCCACCGGCACCACTGTTTTGTGGAATTGTCAAACCCCCATACCACCGGCACTTTGTCCTTAACGTCCGCCGGAAGGACATCATCTATCAGAGTCTGGGCAGATTGAGGAAGTTTTGGAAAGGAGAGGAAGTTCCACCCTGGGTCCAGGGGCAGGAAGTCCGCAGCAACGCGACCAGGAACTATGGCAGCAAAAAAAGCCCCGAGGTGCAGCAGGAAGAAGATTGTAAGTAATCGAGACTTCAGAAGATGTTTCATGGAGCGCCTCTCTCAAGTATCCGGCACCGGGATGTTCTGACATGTGTATCTTTCCCGTAGCCTCTAAGGATAACAAGTCTACCATAGTCGAGAAAGCGCGCGAAGAAGAAAAGGAAAGCCGGGACGGATATCATGGAACCGAAGATACCCGGCAATATTAGATAGGCCATCGGCACTCTGCTGGATTATCTCGACATTTCTGAGCGTGATGTCCTCAAGATAGTCAGATATATTAAGGACAAAGGTTTGAAGGCGGTTAACATATTGGACGAGGTATTAACGGCAGGAAGAATTCTGCTTCACATCTTTCAATTATTTCACAATTCAGGGGGTATCAATCTGTGAAGAAGCAGAGCCGACGATGGGATTCGAACCCGCGACCTGCTCATTACGAGTGAGCTGCTCTACCCCTGAGCTACGTCGGCAGTCTTATTTCAATACCATATCAACGGTGCGTGTTCAACAGTTTTTGAGGTCTCCCCCCCATACCGTCAACATCACCGCCAGCATCTCATTCGTTCGGAATTGCGGCTCCGGGAACGGATGTGCCGGAACCTCCTTCACCAAGGGGAAAGGTAAGGTTCAGGAGACGCAGGACAACGTTCAAATCCTTGTACACATCTACGATACTTATACAACCATAATCCTGCCCGATACTGAAAAGTTTCGAAGGGGCGATTCCCATCAGAGAACAGATCGCCATTCTCAGAACCCCGCCATGAGCAACCACTGCCACGCTTGTGCCACTATGTCTCTTCACGATCCCTTGAAGTTCGGCAATCACTCTCTGCCGGACCTTCTCCAATGGTTCTCCCCGAGGTGGTGTATGGATGCCCGGATCCTTCATCCAGGCCTCGAAGTGCTCGGGATACTCTTGTGCTATCTCGTCAAAGCTCATGCCTTCCCAGGCACCAAAATCGATCTCCTGTAAGGCATCGGTAGTATGTATCTCTTTATTGCTCCGGTTAGCGATGATCCTTGCACTCTCAACACACCGGGAAAGGGACGAAGCGTAGATCGCAGCCAGAGGAACCGTCGACAGGAATTCCGCTGTCTGGCGCATCCTTGCGGCGCCTTTCGTGGATAGAGGTATGTCCAGTCTCCCCTTATAGATCTTCTTGGTCTCCTCATCAACTGTGTCGCCATGTCTTATGAGATAAAGTCTTGTAACCAAAGTATCACCTCGACGATTATTTCAACCCCGTCCATAGGAAGAATATCATCAGGACCACCGTTTCTGCGGCCTCGCTAAAAGCCCCTATGGTATCCCCGGTAATCCCTCCAAACCGGCGATTGCAGCCCGCTACCCAAGTGATTCCCAGAATATAGAGCAAACCAACGCTGGAAAAGAAGACCGTCAGACCTCGAATCAATTCCGTGCCACCCACGTAGGTCAGCACCACAAAGCATATAACTGCGAGCAGAGCAGATGATAGGAAAAATATCCTCCCGTCAGTAGCCTTGCTGAAGAAAGCGCCCAGCCCTTCGGAACTGGCGGCTTTGCCGTGGTACATGACAGGGACCATGGCCCACCTGGAAAGAACGGGTACCAGGAAAAGCAGAGATGTAATCAGAAAGGCAAACCCGGGTCTGGCGAATTGCAGGATCAGGGCCCTCAAAAAAAGAAACTTGAAGAGAACCGAGAATATAATTGCTATGACCCCCATAGCGCCAATTCTGCTGTCCTTCATGACCGCCAGACGCTTCCTCCTGTCCCTGATGGCGTCTCCCGTCGATTTCATGGATGCTCCGTCTACCGTATCCGCAAGCCCGTCGAGATGAAAGCCCCCGTTGGTGGCGGTCAGGGAAAAAAGAACCAGCGCGGCTGCAATGTCAGGAGGAAAGATTCTCACAGACAGGAGAAGCGCAAGGGCTGCCACTACCCCCTGAATAGCCCCCACCATTGGGAAGAAGACAATAGATCCCTTCATCTGCGGTTCTGAGACAGCCCCTTTTACCCGCACGGGAATTACGGTCAGGAACTGCAGGGATAGGAGGATCAAATTCATCTATTCGCCTATTTCTCCCGAGACTCCTGCTTCATCAAAAGTAGCCATCTCTTTGTAGATTCTCAGCCCACCCTCGATAAGGTGCATAGCGAGTGCCGCACCGGTGCCTTCACCGAGTCGCATCTGGAGATCCAGAACCGGCTCAAGGCCGACCCAATCCAAAATGGCTGTTTGACCCACCTCCACTGACCTGTGGGCTGCAAACATATACCCCTTTACGGCAGGCTCCAGTAGATATGCGATCAACGCTCCCGCAGAAGATATGAGACCGTCGACAACCACGGGAATCCGCTGTTCTGCTGCACCCAATATAAGACCCGCGATAGCCCCGATCTCCGTTCCACCGACTTTTGCCAATACGTCAATGGCATCCATGGAATCCGGATGGTTTCTCTCGATTCCTTCCTCTATCACCTTGATCTTTCCGAGCAACCCTTGATCCGATATACCGGTACCTTTGCCTGTAACTTTCGAGACAGCCAGCCCGGTGATTACCGCCGTTATGGCACTCGAGGAAGCCGTATTACCTATGCCCATATCCCCTGTACCGAATAAGCTGTAACCGGCATCTCCGTAACGATGGGCAAGATTCAGGCCTACCTCGATGCATTGCTCCGCCTCCTCACGGGTCATGGCAGGCCCTTTTGCAAAATTTCTGGTGCCCCGCATGACTTTCCTGTGGATGAGCCCGTCAATTCCCTCAAAATCAAAATCTACCCCAACGTCTACGACCGCAACTTCAGCCCCCGCATGCCTCCCCAGAACGTTTATGGCCGCACCCCCCTTCAGGAAGTTAAAAACCATTTGGGCCGTCACCTCTTTCGGAAAGGCAGACACACCTTCATCCGTGACACCGTGATCTCCCGCAAAGACACATATCACCTTCTTATGGATAGAAGGGTTTTCATCCTTCCGAATGGCTACTATTCTCCGGGCAAATTCTTCAAGTCTCCCCAAGCTGCCCGGCGGTTTAGTCAGACTGTCAAGCCTGATTTGAGCCCTTTCCATATAGTTATCTGATACCGGTTCTATTCGAATGCTTCTCATCCTGCCGCCTCCCGTCAAACTCCTTTTAATTGGATCGCATCTGCAATGTCAATTTCCCCTTACCGGACCCTTCAGCCGCTCTGCTTCGGACACCAAGAAGACGTACGGTTTCGACGTTACAGGATTCTCAAGCACCACCACCACAGTATCATAGACTTCTTCAATGGTCTGATAGGTCAAAACCTGCAGGGGAGGGCCATCCTTCCTTACAGACCCGTCCTTCAGGAGAATCAACCTGTCGCAGTACTGGCCGGCAAGGTTCAGGTCATGGAGCACAATGACAACGGTAAGCCCCCTTTCCCTGTTTAGCCTTCTAATTAGATCCAGAAATCTCACCTGGTGTGTTATATCCAGATGGCTCGTAGGCTCATCGAGCAGGAGAAGTCGCGGTTCCTGGGCGAGAGCCCGGGCAATGAAGACCAGCTGTTTCTCACCGCTACTCAGGCTCTCCACCTGCCTGTTTCTCAGCCCGAGAACTCCCGCCAGCTCCATGGCCGCACGGGCGGCCTCCAGATCATGTCTTCTCTCGAGAAACCTCAATCCTTCACGATGCGGGATTCTACCCAGGAGGACCAGTTCCTCTACCGTAAACCGGAGATTGGACTCGGTAAGTTGAGAGACCACCGCCACCGCTTGCGCCAATTCTCTGGGCGTCAGACTGGCTATGTCTTTGCCATCCAAGAGAATCTTGCCGCTTCGCGGCCGGACCGTTTTGGTAATGGTCTTAAGGAGTGTCGTTTTGCCGGAACCGTTAGGCGCAATGATTCCGATAAACTCCCTGTTCTCGACAGTGAGATCAATCCCTGTCAGGCTGAACCCGTCGTAACCGCAACTTACATTCTGAATCTCGAGCATTAACGTTCCCCGAGAGAGATTTCTTTCCTCGTCAACGAGTAGATGAAGAGTATTCCGCCGAGAATCCCAGTGACAACACCAACTGGTAGTTCAACGGGCGACGCCACAATCTTCGCCAAGGCATCACAAAAGATAAGGAAGCTTCCCCCGGCGAGAAAGGACGATACCAGAAGTATCCTGTGGTCTACACCCACAATCATCCTGACAAAATGAGGCACCACGAGGCCAACGAAGCCGATGGCACCAGATACGGAGACTGAAACTCCCGTTAGAATCGAGGCAAGGACCAGGAGGAAACGTTTTGTCCGTTCTACGGAAATGCCCAGATGCTGGGCCTCTTCTTCACCGAGACCCAGTGCATTGAGGTCGAAACAGAAGAAATATGATACCAGTAGCCCCCCTAGAGCCACCGCTAAAATAGCCCACACAAGATACCAGTCGGTCTCGGCCAGGGACCCTATGAGACAGAAGACAATCGCTTGCAGGTCGTCGGCGCTGGAAAGAGCCATCACAAGCATCACGATAGAGGAAGATATAAAATTGACCATCACACCGGTAAGGAGGAGTCCGTGAATTCTCAGAATTCCCTTTTTGGCGCTTACCATATAGAGAAAAAGGATAACAGAGAAGGAACCAAGGAAACCAAGGAAGGGGAGGGAGTATAAACCGATCAGACTGGTGAGCCCCAGGAGACTGTTTACACTGACCCCGAGCGCAGCCCCGCCCGAGATACCGAGGGTATAGGGCTCGACCAGACTATTCCTAAAGAGACCCTGAAGGATCACACCCGAAAGGCTTAACGCTCCACCCACGGCAAAGCCGAGAATCACCCGGGGTAGTCGAATGTCGACGAGGATACTATATGCAGCATCGCCTCTTCCCTGGCTGATGAGTCGAAGTATTTCAGCAGGAGAAAAACCGACGACCCCTATGCAGAGGGCAAATAGAGAGACCGCTGCCGCCACCAAGGCCAGCATGATAAGATAAGCAGTCCACCTGACTCCTCTGTTTCTCACCGCTTGCCTTCCACAGGGTGATCGTCCGGATGAAGGGCAACCGCCACGTTCTCCAGAGTCTCCGCAAAGGTTACCGGGGTAGGGCTGCACACCTTGTATGGATCCAGGATATGGAGCCTTCCGGTCTTTACCGCACTCAATGACGAGAATTTTTGCCACGCCTTCTTCTCGTCCTCCGCGGCCAGCCCCATGCTTACGATGAGAATGACGTCAGGGTCTTCTTTCACCACCCGCTCCCGACTATAGGAACCATTAAAGGCATCGCCGGCGATATTGACGCCCCCCGCATATTCGATGAAATCATTGATAAATGAACCTTTTGTCGCAGTGAAGAGAGGTTTTGTTCCAACTTGAATAAAGACCTTTGGCCTCTTCGTGCCAAAATTCCTTTTTCTTATGGATTCCACCTTCTTCTCCGCCTCTCTCACGATTTCTATTGCTTTTTCTTCTTTGCCCACTGCCTTCGCGATGGAGATAAACTGGGCATTCATTTCAGCGAAAGAATCCGGTTCCTTAACCAACATTGTCCTGATCCCAAGACTCCTGAGTTTCGAGATAGCCTTGGGATCGGTTAGTGACGTAGCTATCACCAGATCGGGAGTGAGCTGAAGTACCTTTTCCACACTCACCTGCGTTACGCTTCCTACCTTCTCTTTCTTCTGTGCCTGGGGTGGACGCACACAATAGGTGGTAACTCCTGCAATCCGTTCTCCTTCCCCCAGGATATATAGTTTCTCCGTGACCGTAGGACCCAAGGAGACTATTCTGACTGGATATCGATCTTTGGCCTGTACCGTAAAAGCAAGCACAATAATGGCAAAGATACCGAGTGTGACCACATACTTTGCGTGGCTCATAGAATCGCACCCGCCCTTCGCCAATCGAATACATATCCGCAGACGCGGCAATGGAAAGCATGGACGGGCATGCCTGCACCACAATTGCGGCAAGCGATCTCATCCTCACCAGGAGGAGGGATCTCCCCTACAACATCACGATAGACGGTGTAGTAGTAGAAGTGTTCTCTGCTCATAAATTCTATGCCCTGGAAGCCAGCAGAGAAGTTCTGCTCATCTACCATAGAGGAAAGAACCTCCCTGAGCCGACTCATACCAGACCCTGTTTCCAAGGGACGTTTTTCCTGCCACAGTACCTCGGACGGCAGCAAGCCCGAAAACGCCTCCCTCAAGATCCATTTGCCGATCATCCTGCCATTGGTTTCCACTATCTTCAGACTCGCAGGGACGTCAAGAACCATGTCCATGAAACGTCTGTCGAGGTAGGGCTGTACAATCCCAAGTCCCAGCGACTCGCCTATCAGATTCGAGCCAAAGGCGAGACGAGGAGCAATAGCTCGAATGTACTCATCAGCGTCAGACATATGCTGCATGAAATCGTAACCGGCCAGCAGTTCATCTGCTCCGTCACCGGTCACTGCTGACAGCGCGCCGCTGTCTTTGAGAGCTTTCAGACCAAAATAAACAACAAGGTCGTTGGGCAAGGCCGGATCGAAGCTCCCGAGACAGCCTATCACCTCGGGAATCACCGCCAGAGCTTCCGCAACACTCACGGTCAGGCAAATATGATTCAATTTAAGGGTTTCTGCCACAAGTGTCGCGTACCCGAGGTCGTCTCCACCTGGTTCCAGAAGAACGGTAACTGCCGACACATTCTCATGGAACTTACTCAGGAGCGCTGCAAGGATAGAACTGTCAAGCCCCCCGGAGAATAGAATGGAAGGCGGTGCCTGGTGCCCGACGGCACGCATCAGGCCTTCTTTGACTTCTTCCAGAATCCGGTCCGAATCTTCTCCTCTCTTCATACCCCACCTTTGATGACAAGGGGGATTCCTGCCACCATGAGTACAACCCGGTCAGAAATTCTCGCAATCCCGCTATTTGCCAGTCCAAGAGCATCCCTGTAGACTCGGCCCAAAGGATACTCCGGAACAATTCCCATGCCCACCTCGTTGGAAACAAGGAAAAGGCTTGATTCTCCGTGGTTACATAGGACGGATTCAAGCTCCCGGCGTTCCCCCCCGACATTCCTGCCTGCCATGACGAGATTCGAGACCCAGAGGGTGAGGCAGTCTACAAGCACGACATCATATGTACCGACCAATCTCTGCAGCAACGGCGGAATCTCCAATGGCTCCTCGAAGGTGTCCCATGCGAGAGCCCGTTCTTCCCTATGTTTTGCAATTCTCAGTCTCATCTCTTCATCCAGGGGTTCCGCCGTGGCAACAAAAGCCTTCTGTCCAGGAATATTTCCTGCCTGAGACAAAGCGTAGGTGCTCTTCCCGCTGCGGACTCCCCCGATAATCAAGGTCAAACCTCCCATGCTCAGCCTCCAAAGGAATACTGGATTCCCAGGACAACCTGGCGCTCCGGCGCCGGATAAAGGTACGTTGTCCCTGCGAATATGGATCCGTAATCATTATACCGTTGGCCAGTGATATTCTTCAGACTGAGAAAGACGGCCAGCCCTTTGTATCGGTAGTCGGCATTGAAATCAAAGGTCGTAACGCCGGGAAGTTTGCCGAACCGGTTCTCCTGGTCGCTGATCATGTATCTGTCGCCCGTGTATGTGCCGATAAGATTAAAAGTAAACTTGTCATAAATGTAGGTGAGCTTGGAAGACAGTTTATTTCTCGGCACAAAAGGTATATCGTTGCCATTAAATACCCCGCCGTCGAAGGTTGCCTTTATATATGAATAGTTCAAGCTGAATCTGATACGATCTGCTGGAACGATAAAGATGCTCGTCTCTATCCCTTCACGTTTTGTCCTCTCATAGTTGCTGTTTGTGAAGGTGATAGGGTTAAAGAAGATTTCATTATCAGTCTTCGACTGAAATAGGGTGATACTTCCACCTAAAGTCTTCAGGGGATTCCAGCGGAGTCCGATGTCGACCTGGTATGAGGTCTGCGCCTCCAGGTTCCGATTCACCGGAGGGACCGACAGAGCACTGAAGAACTCGTCTGTAGCGGGCAGCCTGAAGCCTTTTGCGTAGCTGACGAAAACATTTCCCTTCTCGGAGAAGAGGTAGTTGATGGAGCTGCGAAAGGCTTCCTTCTCAACGTTTAGCGAGTCTTTCATGGGCGCCATCGCTCCGGATCTGTCCACAAAATCAAAATCATACTTGGCTTTATTAACCCTGTAGCCAGCCGAAAGGAGAAGATTCTTCATTAATGTGACTTCATCATTAATGTAGAACCCATAGTCTGTTTTATCAATTTCAGTAGTGGAGGGGACGCCGGCGGAAACGTCATCGCTCTCAGTGGTGTACCGGTAGTAGTCAAAACCTGCGACGACGGAGTTCTTGATCCAACTGTTTTCCTTCGTGCTAACAAGTTTTGGTGTGAACCCCCAAGTCTGCATGTTTCTCTTAGTATCCCACTTGAAGAAATCCCAATGCGACGAGCTGTTTCTGTTCCGGTAAGACCCTCCCAAATATAGTGTTGTATCCCGGTCAAATTTGACGTCGGCTCCGAGGTCCAAGAAGCTGTCTTCTGTTCTCGCGTTGTCAAAAGGCGAATCGGAATCTTTGCGATCCAGCCTCCCCGTGTCAAGATCAAAACTCGTTAGGGCTCCGGCCAAACCGTATCTATCCTTGTGATAACCCGCCTTCGCAAGAACGGTCAACCGCTGTGAAAGATCAAAAGAGAAATTCCCAAAGACGTCCTTCCCGGAAAAGTTATTATTATGACGATACCCTTCAGAGTCAACACTGGAAGAGACAACGTAATAAGAGAGCTTCTGCTCCTTGCCCGAGAGACTCAGTGACGGATTGTAAAATCCATAACTTCCTGCATTCACCCGCGTGGTGACCAATGGTTTGCCTTCCCCCTTCTTCATGATAATATTGATGACTCCAGCTGTAGCGTTATCACCGAAAAGAACGCTTCCAGACCCGCGATAAACTTCAATCCGTTCGACCATCTCCATAGGAATCTGGGAAAAATCAGCTCCGGAGATGTCTACGTTATTGACCCTGCGCCCATCTATCAGGACCAAAACGTTTTGCGGCGCTGTTTCGCCATACCCCCTGATATCTATGGTAGAAGTTTTAGGGTTGTTTAGGATGTTTGTAGAATAGACCCCGGCTTCGGTACGAAGAGCGTCAGCAACAGTCCTCGTTCCTTCCTCCTCGATAACATCCTTCGATACGATGGTGATATTGCTTGGGGCCTCTCTGACGCGAGATTCGACCCTCGATGCCGTCACCACAATTGCATCAAGTCCGAATGCCCCATCCTGAGAAAAGAGTTGACCAGCCGATGACAACCAACAAAATATTGCGCCAAGAACAAGAGTGATGCGTTTCATAGGAGACCTCCTCATGCCTCGTAAGGATGTCGTCTAAGAAGCCTGGCTCAAGGTTTCCTGGCTTAGGGATGAACCCCGCTCGCCTTCCCATCCTTTTAAAGAGGACAGTGGCTGTTCGTTGGAGCGTGGCTTGAACCCATCACAGTTGCGGGACAGCAGAAGATTTTCACTTCACTTCTCTTGCAAACCCGGCCTTACACGATGTTAAGCAATTCTTACCACTAAACTTCATAATTTGCAAGATTTTGGTGGTTTCACTTATCAGTCACAATTTGAATGTGCTATCGTATGAGAGATTATGACAAGAGCCCAAGGAAAAGTATCTTCGTTGATTCCTTGGGGACCGACAGATGATTCTGGAGAACACCATGTACGACAACCACATAAAGGACATGTTTAACGACTGTTCCGTAGGGAAACTGCTTGGTATAGAAGTATCGGATGTAACAGAGGGTTTCGCACGA
This sequence comes from uncultured Syntrophorhabdaceae bacterium, assembly GCA_964408265.1. Classification (GTDB taxonomy): domain Bacteria; phylum Desulfobacterota; class Syntrophorhabdia; order Syntrophorhabdales; family Syntrophorhabdaceae; genus CAYOYU01. Next base: position 2,277 of record CAYOYU010000036.1, on the reverse strand, counting down.
GGAAAACTGCATGTCAAGAAAGATTATCTTAATGTCTTTGGAAGTCTTCACGGAGGAATTCTGTTCGCCTTCGCCGACCACATCGGTGGAGCCTGTGGCAACAGTCTCGGACGAAGAGCTCTGCTTGTCGAATCCACGGTGCAATTCATGAAACCTGTACTGAGGGAAGGCGCTATTTACGCTGAAGCCTCTTTGACCCATAAAGGAAAAAGAATCGGCCGCATTGACATACGAGTGTGCACGGAACAGGGCGATGTTGTATCCCTGATGCATATGGTCTTCTTTATGACAGACCATGAACACCCTGGAGCCGCTTAATCTCGGACACAGATAAGTTTAAAGTCGGCAGCCTGATGATGGGGAATCCCGCTCCTCATAACAGCACGTACACATTACAGTCAGATAATTTAGGGGAGGGAAAAGTCTCTCTTGGGGCAGTGGTACATGAAGAGGTCAGAGTTTAGGACCTTGACCTAACGATCGCGTCTAATAAGGACCTTTTGAGGACCGACCGAAGCCTCTATGGAGCCGATTGTGGTCGCCTGCTCGCCGGCCTCACCGAGCGTTTTGAGAACAAGTTTCTCGTCAGAACTATCCACTATGAGAACAAAACCTATCCCCATGTTGAAGGTTGAACACATTTCGTCAAAAGGCACGTTTCCAAGCCGCATAATGGTCTGGAAAACCGGAGGTATTTCCTTGATGGCTAGGTTGATGGTTGCCGACAATCCGTCCGGAATTACCCGTTCAATGTTTCCAGGCAGCCCACCACCAGTAATGTGGGCCATTCCAAGTATTCTGCAATTCTCCAGGACCTTCTGCACGGCATTCACGTATATTCTGGTAGGTTTCAGCAATTCGTTGCCGAGTTTACCCTCGATCCCTTGAACCGTATCATCTATTTTGTACTTGTGCACTCCAAAGAAAACCTTTCTCACAAGGGAAAATCCATTGCTGTGCAGACCACTCGAGGGCAACCCAATGATCAGGTCGCCTTTCTTGATCGTTGTCCTGTCGATAATTTCCTCTTTGTCAATTACGCCTGTGGCAAAACCGGCCAAATCGTATTCGTCGTCCTTGTAAAACGAGGGCATTTCTGCCGTCTCACCACCCACAAGCGCACATCCTGCGGTCTCACACCCATCGCATACACCGGATATAACTTCGTGATAGACTCGTTCCTCCAGTCGGCCACAGGCAAAGTAGTCAAGAAAATAAAGAGGCTTGGCCCCTAGGGTAAGTATGTCGTTCACACTCATCGCCACCAGGTCAATACCAACCGTATCATGTTTGTTGGCCATAAAGGCGATCTTGAGCTTTGTGCCGACTCCATCAGTTGAGCTTACAAGCACCGGGTGTTTATAGCCCTTGGGCACCTCGACGAGCGAACCGAAACCCCCCACGGAATTGAGCACATACTGGTTGAAGGTCCTATGTATTTTTGGTTTGATTCTGCCTATATAGGTATCTGCTTTCTCAATATCTACGCCGGATTCTTTATAGGTTAGGGAGGACATGCAGTAAATGTAGAATGAATGAGTCTTCTTGTCAATGATTTATGGAAACTATCGGAGAGGTTTCTAAATCCTGCGAGGACCGTGAATATTTCCCATGTGACAGAATTTCTATTCACGGTCCCGAATGAGGTCCAAATGCTACAGCATCTTCTGAATGAATTCGTCTACTGGTATTGCAGGCAAAGTCACAATCTGAATAGTTCCTCTTGCCCCAAGCTCGATTGATATCTTTGCGATTGCTTCGTTATTCGGGGCATCCAGAATGCTTATGAAATCATAGGGGCCCAGCAAAGCATACTGGGCAAGCACCTTGGCACCCATGTTCTCCACATCCCTATTCACCTCTTCGATTCGGTCAGGATGTTTCTTGATCGTCTTCCTACCCTCGTCCGTCAGGGTACTTATCATCATATATAAAGGCATTATATCTCACCCCCTTTCTGTCTAATTCTTAAATACCCCCTTAGGCATTGTCAATACAAATATAGCACCCTACCGTATTTTGTTCATCAGGTTCCCTCCGCTTAAGAGGCGCTTCTGCAACCTCTGTTGCGGGCATCCCATGCGAAACCCCCGGTCAAAGTAACGATTGATTTTACCCTCCGACCGTGTTAAAATCAGACCTGTTTTTTCGCTCGGATACGCCCGGTTCTGCGTATCGAAACATAGCGCAGAAACATTTCGCTTGTACGAGAATTCTAAACGACCCTAGGGGGATATGTGAATGGCCAAACCGATAGACCAGTATAAGTGGCACGAG
>CAYOYU010000035.1:18155-26684 GCA_964408265.1 uncultured Syntrophorhabdaceae bacterium | reverse complement strand
TATGTAAAGCAGGAAGACCTTGATTACTGGGCGCAGAGAGACCCCATAGATCTTTGCCAGAAGAAGCTCTTCGAGAAGAAGATTCTCTCCGCCAAGGAAGACAGCAAGCTCCGCGCAGAGATTCAGGCCGAGGTTGATGCCGCTGTGGAAAGTGCCTTCAAAGCCCCTTATCCCGATGCGGACGATTTCATCTCAGATATTTACGAACAGAAGGGGGTGCTCTAATGAGTAAGACAATCAGCTATATGCAGGCTCTCAATGAAGCAATGGCGGAAGAGCTGCGCCGCGACCCGGCGGTCTTCGTCCTGGGTGAAGATGTGACCATGGGCGCCTTTGGTCAGACGACAGGGCTGGTGAAAGAATTCGGCACGGAGAGAATCGTCAACACGCCTATCGCAGAGAATGCCATCACCGGTGTTGCCATGGGTGCAGCCATGTTTGGTCTTCGCCCCGTACTGGAACTGATGTTCTGTGACTTTGCCATGCTGGCCATGGATGAGCTGTGCAACCAACTCGGCCAGTGGCGCTATGTGAGCGGCGGCCAGTACTCCATCCCCGTTACCATAAGGACAGCCACGGGCGGAGGATTCCGTATGGGCTACGGACATTCCCAGTGTCTTCAGTCCCAGCTCATCCAGGCTCCCGGCCTGATTCTTGTCGAGCCCTCCACTCCCCATGATGCCAAGGGACTCCTTAAGACCGCTATCCGCAGTAATGACCCCGTCATCTTCTTTGAACACAAGAAGCTTATTCTCGGCGGAGTCATGGGCGAGGTCCCTGAGGAAGAGTACACGATTCCTTTCGGCGAAGCAGTGATACGAAAACCCGGCAAGGATGCAACCGTCGTAGCCCTGGGCTTTATGGTCTATGAGGCGCTGGCCGCCGCCGGTGAACTGGCGAAGGACGGTATTGATATTGAAGTGATCGACCCGAGAACTATAGTTCCCCTCGATAAAGAAACGATTTTCAAGTCGGTGGAAAAGACAGGTCGCCTTATAACGGTTGAAGAAGGAAGGATACGAGGCGGTATTGGTGCGGAACTTGCGGCGCTTGCCGTCTCAGACTATTTTGATCTCCTCGATGCCCCGGTGCAGAGGGTCGCGGCTCCCATGGTTCCAATAGGAGGTAGCGCGGTACTGGAAGACATGTATTTGCCCAACAAGGATTCCATCGTTGCGGCAGTGAAGAAAGTTCTTTAAACCCAAGGAGGACTATGATGCGGCTTAAAGATAAGATTGCGGTGATAACAGGAGCTGGTGGCGGCCTTGGAGAGGGCATCTGTCTTTGTCTGGCCCGAGAGGGTGCGCACGTGGTAGCGAGCGATGTGAAGCTGGCACTGGCCGAAGAGACCGCGGCAAAGGTTCGGGCTGCGGGAGGGAAAGCGATCGCGGTTCAGACGGATGTGCGATCGAAGGCTGAGTGTGAGGCCCTGATGGCGAAGGCGGTCAAGGAGATGGGTACAATTGACATCTTGGTATGTGGTGCAGGGGTGAGTGGATTCGTGAACCGCAGGAATTCCGATGAGCCACCGATACTGGAGAGCATCTCGGAAGCCGACTGGGACCTGACGATCGATGTGAACCTGAAGGGTGTTTTCCTCTGCAATCAGGCTGTTGCTCCCTACTTTAAGGAGAAGAAGAGCGGTAAGATAGTCAATATATCCTCACTAGGAGGGAGGAAGGGGGTCGATTTCATCCCTCATTACAGTGCGAGCAAGGCGGGCGTGATTGTTTTTACGCAGTCTATAGCCCTTCAGCTTGCGCCGTACAATGTAAACGTGAATTCGGTCTGCCCCGGGCTTATCTGGACGCCTATGTGGGAGGAGGCCGCCAACGTCCTCGCCATGTCATACCCTGCATTCAAGGGGTTGACACCGGACCAGGTTTTCGGGGCTGCCGTACAGACGATGATTCCCATGCGAAGGGCCCAGATGCCGGAAGATATCGGCAATGCAGTAGTGTTTCTCGCGTCGGAAGAGGCAAAGGAGATTACGGGACAGGCCCTGAACGTGGACGGAGGAGCGGCATTTAACTAGGCGATGCGTGAGTCGGCTCAGGAAGGGCCTGGGCGAAATCTATAAAGTGGGGTGGCGCTATGAGAGTACCCGTATTCACTGATATAAAGAAAATAGAGTTCAAGGAAAAACCGAAGCCGGAGATCGGCGGGGGCGAAGTTCTCGTGAAGGTGGAATATTGCGGCATCTGTGGTTCTGACGTCCATGGGTACGTGAACGGAATTATGGTTCCCATAGGCACGGTCATGGGTCATGAGTGTTCCGGTGTTGTCGCAGAGGCGGGACCCGGCGTAAAGAACTGGCACGTGGGGGACCGGGTGGTTGTGAAACCAATCCCTCAGTGCAAGGAATGCTATCAGTGTAAAAAGGGGCAGTACTCGCTCTGCACCAAGGCATTCGAAAGGGCCATAGGAATCAGCCCTGCACATGACGGGGCTTACGCAGAATATGTGAAAGTGGAATACCCCGATGAGATGCTCTTCAAACTGCCGGAGAACGTCTCCTTTGAGCACGGGGCACTGGTTGAGCCCCTGGCGACCTCCCTCCACGGCGTGCGCCTCTCCTCGTTAAGACCGGGAGACAAAGCGGTGGTCCTCGGAGCGGGCATGATAGGACTTGGCGTTATCCAATTCCTCAGGCTTGCCGGTGCCGGTGAGATCATAGTTCTCGAGGTATCGCCCAAGAAGGCGCAGATTGCCCTCGAAATGGGGGCGGATGTAGTCTTCGACCCTACCGTAGAGGGCGAGGGCTTAAGAGACCGCATTTATGGGCTCACCGGCGGTGTGGGAGCAGATGTGGTCTACGAGTGCACAGGAGTGCCCTTCGGGTTTCAGAATGCAATGTATTTTGCCAAGTCCGGCGGGCAGGTGATGATTGTGGGTATATGTGACAAAGAAGTACCCGTAAACCCCTTTATGCTGGTGCTCTGGGAAATTGAGATGAAGGGTGTCCTGGGGTACTACGATGAGTTTCCATATGTCATAGACTTTCTGCGGCGTGGAAGGATCAACGCCGACAGGCTGATTTCAGACGTGATTCCCCTTGCGGGCCTGGAGGAGAAGGGGTTCAGCAGACTCCTCGCAGAGAAGGACCTTATCAAGGTCCTGGTAAGGCCCTGAGAAGCGGCGTATTCGGATCCCTAAGGTGCCCGGAGTCCGGGCGAGAGATTCTTGGAAGGACCAGGTAACGGACACTAAAAGCTGAAGGGTGGAGGAAGAATGTATCCCGAGGAATTGAAGTACAACGAGGAACACACATGGTTGCGGATGGAAGACGATGGAAAAGGCACGGTAGGCATTACCCAGTTCGCCCAGGAACAGCTGAAAGAGGTAGTCTTCATCGAACTGCCCGAAGTGGGAACCGAGGTGGTCTACATGGAGCCCTTCGGGGTCATTGAGTCGGTGAAGGCAACGAACGACCTCTACAGCCCGGTCACCGGCGTGGTGACGGCAGTAAACGAAACAGTGAAGGACGAGCCCGCCATAGTGAACCAGGACCCATACGGCAGAGGCTGGATGATCGTCATCGAACTGAGCAAACCTAAGGAGCTGGAGTCTCTTATGTCCGCGGACACGTACAAGGCCCTGGTTGGAGCGTAAGAGATTAGGATTGATAACACGGAAGAGGTGAGAGCATGGCGGTGAACATAACGATTCCGAAGCTCGGAATGAGCGTCGATGAAGTAAATCTTGTTGAGTGGAAGGTAAGCGAAGGCGACAGGGTGGAGCAGGGCGACACGGTCCTTGTGGTGGAGACCCAGAAGACCGAATGGAACGTGGAGGCCGAGGGTTCCGGTTTCGTGCACATCCTTCTTGAGGGCGGCAGCAAGGCCCAGATAGGGTCCATTGTGGGCTTGATCGCTGAGACGAAAGAGGAGCTCCAAGGTCTTCAGACTGGCACGGGACAGCAGGCAGCACCGGGGGTCGTTGACACGACCACCTTTGTCACGCCGAACAAGGCCCAGTATAAATCTGCCGAGGGTGCCGGTGAGGCGGCAGGCGGCAAAATCCGCATAACGCCCGTTGCCCGCAGACTGGCGGAAGAAAAGATGGTCGATATCAGCAAGATCACGGGGACAGGCCCCGGAGGGCGGATCACGCGAGAGGACGTGGAGAAGGCAATCGCCGAGCCCCCGGAACCACCCAAGAAGACCGCAGCGCCTGAGACCTACCAGGGCAAACGGGTAAAGGAATCCATCGTCCTGAAAGGCATGCGCAAGGGCATTGCCGAGCACATGTATCGTAGCCTCTCCACCACGGCCCAGATGACCGTGATGGGTGAATTCGATCTGACAGAGGCCGTGAAGTTCCGTGAGTCTCTGGTGAAGCATGAGAAGTTCATCGGTGCGAGGATAAGCTTCTCCGATATCCTCGTCTTCGCCATTTCGCGGGCACTTCTCAGACATTACGATATGAACTGCAGCTTCATCGACAACGAACTGAAGATCTGGGAGGATATCAATGTCGGCGTCGCTGCTGCCGTGGGTACGGAAGGGCTGATCGTACCGGTCGTGAAACATGCGGACCAGAAATCCCTCACGGAAATATCACGGAACGTGAGGGAACTGAATGATAAGGCCAAAGAGGGCAGGCTTACCCCTGACGATGTCACCGGCGGCACCTTCACGCTCACGAGCCTCGGGAAAGGTGCGGTGAGCTTCTTCCAGACCCCCATCATCAACCAGCCGGAATCAGCAATCCTTGCAACGGGCGGGATCATGGACAAGCCGGTGGTAAAAGAGGGACAGATTGTCATCGCTCCCATGATGCCCTTCAGCTTGACCTTCGATCACCGGGTCATCAATGGGTTCGGGGCTGAGATGTTTATGGGAACGCTGCAGTTGTTCCTGGGCACGCCCGGGTTGCTCTTGGTGTAGCGAAAAGAAAAAGAAGGAAGAAATCATGGAAAAAAGGGATGTAGTCATAATAGGAGGCGGTCCTGCAGGCTATGCCGCAGCGATACGCGTTGCACAGCTCGGGGGAATGCCCATCCTCGTGGAGAAGGAGAGTCTGGGCGGTACCTGCTTGAACCGTGGATGTGTCCCCACCAGGGCCCTGGCACGGGCCGTCGAACTGCTCGAAACAGGCAAAGAGGCTAAGGAGTACGGGATCCTGTACAAGGATCTATCCATAGATTATTCGAAGACGAAGGCACGCAAGGAGACGGTGGTCAAAACCCTGGTGGCAGGGGTAAAACTTCTGCTTACGGGGAACGGAGTCAAGATAGAAGAGGGCAAGGCACGCTTTGTTTCTCCAACGCAACTGGAGATAGAGTCGAAGGACGGATCGAAACGGACCCTCGAAGCGCGGCAGTTTATCATTGCAGCCGGCTCGAAATGTAAACAATCGTCATTCTCCGCGGCATCGGCAAAGGTTATCAACACAACGCAGGCTCTGGAACTGGGAGCGGTTCCCCCCAGCATGATGATTGTGGGAGGCGGGTATATCGGCGTGACCTTTGCGGGTATATTTTCGAAACTGGGCTGCTCGGTCACCCTCGTTGACGAGACGCCGGCCATTCTGCCCCAGTTTGACAGGGAAACCGTTGCGGTCCTGGAAAAGGAGCTTAAGAGGGCTAAGATACAGGTCCACACAGGCGCTTCGGTAACAGGCATCTCGGAAGCGCAGAACGACACAGTCGATGTGAAGATAGATGTAAAGGGCCAGCAATCGATAGTGAATACCCATTATGTTGTTATGACCGAAGAGAGAGAGACGGAGGCCGATAGCCTCGGTTTGAAGGAGATCGGTCTGAGGTTGAATGAAAAGAAAGGAATCGTGACAAATACGAGAATGGAGACGGGCGTGCAGGGAATCTTCGCCGCAGGAGACGTGACCATGGAACATATGTGGACACCTGTCGCCTATGCCGAAGGGCTTGCCGCAGCAGATAATGCAATGGGGTTGAACAGCGAAGTAGATTACACGGGGATCCCCTATTGGGCGAGCACTATTCCCGAGATTGCAGGAGTGGGCTTAACGGAAGCCGAGGCCATAGACCGGGGGTACAACATACGCATTGGAAGATTCCCCTTTGCTGCCAACGGTATGGCGACGATTCTGGGGCAGAGAAACGGATCGGTAAAGATGGTTGTCGATGAAAAGTATTATCAGATACTGGGTATTCACATCATCGGCCCGCGTGCCGTGGACCTCATCGCGGAAGCAGCTTTTGCGTTGAAACTGGAAGTGACCCCGGAAGATATGGGGAGGACATTTCATGCACACCCCACCCTTTCCGAAGCCTTGTGGGAGGCTGCGAAGGATGTAACCGGCGAAGCGATTCACTTTGCTATGAAGCGCTAAAAGCGGGTAAAAGGACGGAAAGAGGATGGGGGATGGTTTTGGAGCCATGGGTATCATTTGGAAATTAGGGCTCATCGAATACGGTAAGGCGTACGAACTGCAGAGGAGACTTCACCAGCAGCGGATCACGGAGGAGATTCCCGACGTGCTCCTCCTCCTGGAGCATCCACCTACAATAACCATCGGGAAATCAGGCGCAATCGAGAATGTACTGGTTGCGAAGGAGCACCTGGAGGACAAGGGGGTATCACTCTTCTTTATCGATAGGGGAGGCGACGCCACCTACCATGGCCCTGGCCAGATAGTGGGCTACCCCATAATGGATCTGAGGCTCCGGGGAAAGGATATCCGGCGGTTTGTTCATGACATTGAAGAGGCCATCATACGGACCATGAGCGACTTCTCGATCCATGCAGGCCGCGATGAGACTCATCCCGGGGTCTGGGTGGACAGGGAGGAATTGGCGGCCATAGGATTGGGCGTCAGACGGTGGGTCAGCATGCATGGGTTCGCCATCAATGTGGATCCTGATATGGATCACTTCTGTCTTATCAACCCATGCGGTTTTTCCGATAGAAGGGCCACCTCCATGTCCGAGATTCTGGGCGCCACCTTATCGAAGGACGTTGTCCTCGAACGGCTGATTCACCATTTTTCAGATGTTTTCGAGTTTTCGGCGGAGTCAACCCTGTCTTGCGGGAGGACGGCATGATAGAAAGGGGAAGACGGCTGCCCCCCTGGTTCACCCAGAAGATCCCCGAACCGAAAGCTCTGCGCAGCATGGAGCGCCTGCTCAGGGAGAAGAGCCTCCATACCGTCTGTGAAGGGGCGCTCTGTCCCAATATGGGCCAATGCTTCGCCCGGGGAACCGCCACATTCATGATACTCGGGGATACCTGCACCAGGCGCTGCACCTTCTGTGCGGTGAAGAAGGGGCTCCCTGCCCCGGTTGACGGGGCAGAGTCGCAGCACATATTGGAGGCGGTGGCAGCCCTGGGATTGCAGTACGTTGTCATCACCTCGGTGACCCGTGATGACCTTGCCGATGGAGGCGCTTCCCAGTTCGAAAAGACTATCAGGCTCCTTAAGGATGGGGCGCCGGGCGTCAAGGTGGAAGTGCTTATCCCTGACTTTGGCGGCTCCATGGGTGCCCTGGAAAAGGTCGTTTCCGCACGCCCTGAGGTGATCAACCATAACGTGGAGACGGTCCCCCGCCTCTACCCGATGGTCCGTCCCCAGGCTGAATATGCCCGCTCACTTTCCCTCCTCGCTGCGGTGAAGATGCTCGACAAGGACATCACCACAAAATCGGGGCTCATGGTAGGCCTCGGCGAAACGAGAAAGGACCTCGTTCAGGTAATGACCGATCTCGTCGGCCACGACTGTGATCTCCTCACCATCGGCCAGTATCTTCAGCCATCGGTGAACCACCATCCCATCCTTGAGTTTGTATCGCCCGAGCAGTTTTCAGAATACGAGAAGATAGGCGTCACCATAGGGTTCAAAGGGGTGGCTGCAGCACCCCTCGTCCGTAGTTCCTATAGGGCTGCCGACCTCTTCGTCCATTCCCGGGAAGAGGTACGGAAAGCAGGATGAGCATGGACGTCATAGAACTGGAAAGTGATCTGAAAGGGATTGTCGGTGACAGGGTCACTACCAGTCCCTTCGAATGCTGGTTCTATGCCAGTGACATCGTAGCCATCCCCGCCTGGGTGAGGCAGGTTTTCACCACCACGCCCGTTGCCGTGGTAAAACCGGTCAGTACGGAGGAGGTGGCGGCGATCCTCGGTCACTGTGCACAGAAGCTGATACCGGTGGTTCCGCGGGGTGCCGGTACATCAGGCCTGTTCGGCGCGGTGCCGAAGAAGGGTGGTGTGGTAATCGACCTGCGTTCTCTCCAGGACGTCACCGAAATAGACAAAGAGAACCTTACCGTGCGCGCAGGTACCGGCATTACCTGGTGGGAGCTTGACCGGAGACTCAGGAAGGAAGGCCTTACCCTCATGAGTTATCCTTCCTCCGCGTTCTCTGCAACGGTGGGCGGCTGGATCATGGGATCGGGACTCGGGATCGGGACCTTGAAGTACGGTCCCGTCTTCGATCAGCTTCTCGCAGGCACTGTGGCTCTCCCCGATGGGTCACAGAGGGAGTATGAAAAGGGTCAGGGCCTGGAAGCCTTTTTCGAAAGTGAAGGGATCCTGGGCATCATGA
>CAYOYU010000035.1:4814-18145 GCA_964408265.1 uncultured Syntrophorhabdaceae bacterium | reverse complement strand
GCCCAGGTATATAATCAGCGAAAGAATCGTAATGGCTCATTCTGGGAGGATAGATACCACGCCACCGCAGTTGAATGTGACAAGCATCTGATCCAGTGTTTGATTTATATTGATATGAACAGGGTCAGGGCCTGGAAGCCTTTTTCGAAAGTGAAGGGATCCTGGGCATCATGACCCGGGTTCTGTTGAAAGTGCGCAGATTGCCCGAGCGCACAGCGCACTACCTTCTCTATTTTGCGCGCACCGATGATCTCTTCCGGTTCGTTGCCGATCTGGCCGGTAGGTCCCCGACACCCTACGACATAGAGGTTGCTGACCACTCCTACCTTGGCCTGGTGAAAGAATCGGGGTATGAAGTCACTGTCCCGACCGGAAGCGGGGGCACGGTGCTCGTTACCTATGAAGGTAGTGCCGATGAGGAGCGGCAAGGGAAAGAGGCCGTCGAAAGCCTTTCACGTGCCTATCGCGGAGAATTAAGGGATGGTGCCCGGGAGGAATGGGGCCATCGTTTCAATATGCTCAGGATCAGAAGGGCGGTTCCTACCATAATGCCTATAGGCGTCCACGTGCCGCTGACCAGATTGGGAGAGTTCTACACCTCCCTTGCAAAAATCGGCAAACGGCGGATCGGACTCCTGGGGCATATAATCTCGAAAAAAGAGGCCATGATGATGGCCATGGTCGTCACGGACAGCCGTGAAAAGCTGGAGTATAGCCTGTCATTCCATGTACCGAGCCGGATATTCGATCTGGCGCTGTCTCTTGGGGGCGGACCGGGCGGCGGTGTGGGGGTATGGAACAGCCCCTATGCCGGCAAGATACTCTCCAGGGAGCGGTCGCAGGCACTCAGAAGGATGAAGAGAGACCTCGATCCGAAGGGAGTCATGAACCCCGGAGTATGGCCCGATGTCTCCCCCTTGTTCGCGCCCCTCATGTACAAGCTGGGGATGAAGGCAGCGGCGCAACTTGACCGGGTTATTCCCTCACCGAAGGTGGCCTCGAATTGCGACAACGGCATTGAGGCCTGCGTCCAGTGCGGTTACTGCATGAACTACTGCCCCACAAGAGGTGAATGGGTCTCCTCTACGCCCAGGGGTAGAATATTGATGGCCCGGGCTCTCTCCTCGGGAGAGTCTCAGGACAAGAGCATGATGAGTCCGGAATACCTAAAGGATGTCTTTGACTGCAGCCTCTGCGGCCGGTGCCGGGTAGACTGCAGCGTCGGGATTAACTCGCCGGAGATGTGGGCGGATCTCCGGAGCCGGCTCGTAAAGGAAGGGGCAGAACTGGACAGCCTGAAGATGGTGGCCAAAGTGCTCAATGAAACGAGGAACACGGCGGCCAAGAAGAACGATCAGAGGCTTAACTGGAGCAAATCCCTGAAACTGCAACAACAGACCGGGGAAAAGCCGGCTGAGGTGGTCTATTTTGTGGGGTGTGTCACTTCCTTCTATCCCATGGTGCAGGACATTGCCCGTTCCTTCGCCAGGATACTGGAGAGGGCCGGAATTGCATTTACCCTCTTGGGCGGCGAAGAGTGGTGCTGCGGCTATCCCCTGATCTCGGCAGGCCACCCGGATGAGGCTATTACCTTCATGCGCCACAACGTCCAGGCGGTGAAAGATACCGGTGCGAGAACGGTGGCGGTCACCTGTCCGGGGTGCTACCGGATGTGGAAGAAGGAATTCACCCACATGACGTCGGAGAAGTTGGATGTGGAGGTGCTCCACTCTACAGAACTTATCCTGCGCCTCCTCAAGGAAAAGCGTATAGCCTTCAAAGAGTTGAATGATACCGTGACCTACCACGATCCCTGCGATTTAGGGAGGGTAGGAGGCATTTACGACCAGCCGCGATCCATTATCCAGAGCATGCCTGGTATCACTTTTTCGGAATTGGAAGACAACAGGGAGCATGCGAATTGCTGCGGCTCCGGCGGAGACCTCCTTGCGTCGAATCAGGAACTGGCTCTGCGCGTTGCTCAACGCCGGGTGAGAGAGGCTTCTGAAACCGGAGCGAAGACGCTGGTTACCGCCTGTCCCTCCTGCGTGCGGTCCATGACCATGGCGAAGAACGCGGAGAAGATGGCTTTGAACATCATGGATATCGCCCAATTGGCATGGAAGGCTATGGGCGGATAGGTTTCTATGGCGTATGGAGCACTTATCTGCGTGCTCGCAGTGCTATGGGCTGAAGCGCAGCGGAAATGGCCGCCCGCTGGAATAGACGATGTACGATAGATCCGCCTCCGGGAAGTAGAAGCATACACAGTCCCCTCATTGTGTGAAATCCCTACCTCCCCCCATCTTCTTCCCTTTCCCGGGGGCGGACGGTCTTTTGAGAGAGAGTGGTTTTGAAGGCCCCAAAAGACCAAATTTGGAGGTCCCTGATGCTGCTCATGATTCCTCTGAGACCTCTATTATGATATCCCTTTTGCATTTCTGTGTAGTCCATTCTGTTCCGGTCTATTTGGAGCCGTCTTCAGGGTTCGTATCAACTGAGGGATTGTGAAAGAATTCGGTTTCGCTCTATAATGAAATAATATGTTCAATATAATGATCGCGGCAAGCGAGGCGGGACCGCCTGCAAGGCCGCATAAATGACGCCGGGTAATTAGTGGTCGCGAGGTGACAACAGCCTCTATTGGTAGCCATCGATGAATGACAAACAGAAAACCAAAGCCGAACTGATAGAGGAACTTCAGGAATTGCGCAGGTCGCTGAAGGAAAGCAGACACAGGCAAAAGGATCATCTTTTCGCAGGCGATGCAATTCGGACACTGGAGACCAACGGCTATCGCGGTGTCTTCGACGTTGCGAACGAGGCCATCTTTGTTTTTGACTCAGACACCGGAGTCATTCTGGACGCCAGCCAAAAGGTATGTGAGATGTATGGGTACACCCGTGACGAGATGACAAAACTTAATATCGGCTCCAAGAGCGCCGGCGTTACGCCCTATACCCAGGAAGAAGGGCTTGCCAGGATAAGAAAAGCGGTAACAGAGGGACCTCAATACTTCGAGTGGCTGGCAAAAGACAAATCAAACAGGTTGTTTTGGGTAGATGTAAAGCTGAAGGCCGTGAGTATAGCAGGAAGAACAGTTGTCCTTGCTGTCGTCAGTGACATTACAGAACGCAAGCGGGTTGAGCAGGAGCTTCACGCTACCAGGGATTATCTGAGAACCGTCTTCAATAACGTCTATGATGCCATCTTTATCCATGACGTCAGTGGAAAAGTGGTAGATGTAAACGATAAACTTCTCGAGATGTATAGGGTCACTCGCGAAGAGGCCATGAACAGTTACATTATTCGCGACTTCTCGGCCCCTGATAACCCCGTAGCACAGCTGCCTCCTATTTGGAATAAGGTTTTATCCGGCGAGAACCAGTTCTTTGAGTGGAAGGCCAGACGACCAGGGGACGGTTCCATATTCGACGTGGAAGTGTTCCTCACCAAGGTATCGCTGCCGGATGGCTATTTGATACTCGCAGCCGTACGCGATATCACCGACCGCAAGAGGGTTGAGCAGGAGCTTCACGCTACCAGGGATTACCTGAGAACCGTCTTCAATAACGTCTATGATGCCATCTTCTTCCATGACGCCAATGGAAAAGTACTGGATGTGAACGACAAGATGCTCGAGATGTACAGGGTCACTCGGGAAGAGGCAATACAATTTGACATCATCCCCGACTACTCGGCCGGAGGCCACACCTTCGACAACCTGCTTCCTGTCTTCAAAAAGGTCTTATCCGGTGAAAATCAGTTCTTTGAGTGGAAGGCCAGACGCCCCAAGGACGGTTTCGTATTCGATGTGGAGGTGTTCCTCACCAGGGTGTCACTGCCCTACGGCGACTTTATCCTGGCCAACGTCCGCGATATTACCGAACGCAAGGCCATGGAAAAACAGTTGATGAAGGAAAAAGAAGTCTTCTTCTCCGTGATGAATGACAACCCCCATGGCATTGCGCTATACGATAACGACGGAAGATTCGTATACTTTAACCCTGAATTCACCGCCATTACCGGGTATTCCCTCGAAGATGTCCCGACCAGCCGGGATTGGGTTCGGAAGACATACCCTGACCCGGAATACAGGGCGAAGGTCGTGGACTTCTGGAAATCAGACAGATTAGCGGAAGGCCGGGGCAAGGACGTGGAATGGCGGATAACATGCAGGAACGGAGATCACAAGGATGTGGAGTTCCGGGTTACTTATCTCGGAGACAAAAGCCTTGCCGTACTGACCGATACCACGGCTCGTAAGCGGGCCGAGGAAGAACTCCGGGCGGAAAAGCAGAAGTTCCAGATCCTTTCTGAAAACTCTCCGATGGCCCAGGTAATGATAGGTGCAGATGACGCCATCAACTACGTAAACCCCAAATTCAGAGAATTGTTCGGCTATGATCTGCCCGATGTATCAAATATGAAAGAATGGTTTACGCTTGCATACCCTGACCCATCCTATCGGCGCCGGGCAACAGTGAAATGGGAAGATGACCGGAAATCTTTGAAGCCGGGAGAAGGGAGGCCCTACGTAAGACGTGTAACGTGCAATGATGGCAGTCAAAAGCATATCAACATCATCCCGGTCAAACTGGAAACCGGGGAAATCTTTATCACCTGTGAGGATATAACCAAGAGCAAAGAAGCCAAGGACAAGATCAGGGAACGGAATCTGGAGCTGGAAGTCTTGAACGACATAATCGCATCGGTGAGTAGCTCTCTTCACCTTCCCGAAATCGTGGACACTTTAAGGACAGTGTTTGTCGAAAAGCTGAAAATCCCTGCGGGCGGCATCTTCTTCTACGATGAACTGACGAACAGGCTGCGGATGGAGATGGCCTGGGGGGTTCCGGACACGATGCGGGATGATTTTGAGACCTTCGTGTTGAAGGGCTATGGTGCCGGTACAATTACCCGCGGAAACGAGGTTACCCTCGTACGGGATCACACAGATTATGGGCGATCAGGCAATCTTTTCCTGAGTAAATTTCTCAATAAATGGCAGGACCATCTCTGTATACCCCTCTTTGCAAAGGGTGAAATGCAGGGCATCGTATTCCTCATTGACAAAGAATCGGCAAAACTGCGTAATGATCAGGTTGCCTTCTATCGAACTCTCGGGCAACAGATCGGTGTTGCCACCCAAAACGCCCGTCTCTTTGACCAGGTGCGTCAATCGCATACTCAAATGAAGGCCCTTTCACTCCGGTTGGTTGAGGTGCAGGAGGCCGAGCGGCGATACATTGCTCGTGAGCTCCATGATGAGATCGGCCAGGAACTGACCGGTCTGAAACTTGCCCTTGAGATGAACATCCTCCAGTCCGGAGGAGAAACAACGCCGGGCGCCTTGGAAGCCAAATCGGCGGTGAATAGACTGGTGACCCTCGTCCGTGAGTTATCCCTCAACCTGAGGCCTGCAATGCTGGACGACTTAGGGCTTCTGCCCACGCTCCCCTGGCACTTTGAACGTTTTGCCAAACAGACGAATATCCGCGTGGCCTTCAGGCATTCGGGACTTAATGACAGGCGCTTCCCCATGGAGGTGGAAACGACTATCTACCGGATAGTTCAGGAGGCATTGACGAATATTGCCCGCCATGCGAAGGTGAACGATGCGGTGGTGCGCTTATGGTCCGACGAAAAAATGATTGGGGTGCAAATCGAGGACAGCGGTATCGGTTTCGACACCGGTGCCGTCCCTGAAGCAGGTAATACGAGCGGTCTGCACGGGATGCGGGAGCGGGCGGTGTTGCTGGGGGGCAGCTTCACAATCGAAACACAGTTGGGCTCCGGTACCCGCGTGACTGCAGAGCTGCCCATAGAATATGATGGTGAACAACTATGACCACAGTTACCATAATTCTTGCAGACGATCACCATATCGTAAGGCAGGGCGTAAAGGCGCTGCTGGGGAGTGAACCCGGTTTCACAGTCATAGGAGAAGCCAGCGATGGCCTGAAGGCGGTAGAGCTTACCACCCGCCTGAAACCGGGTGTCCTGGTGGTTGACCTGATGATGCCCGGCCTCAACGGCCTCGAAGTCACCCGTCAGGTTACGAAGGTTTCTCCGAACACAAAGGTGATCATTCTTTCCATGTACATGAATGAGCCTTACGTTATGGAGGCTTTAAGAAACGGCGCCTATGGGTACGTCCTTAAAGAATCGAACATCACCGATCTGATTCATGCGGTTCACGAGGTGGCCAGCGGCCGCCATTACCTTGGTCCGCCGCTCTCTGAGCGTGCTATGGAAGCTTACCTGGAAAAGACGAGAGACACCTCTCTCGACCCTTATGAAACATTGAGTACTCGGGAGAGAGAAGTGCTTCACCTTACCACGGAAGGCTTCAGCAATGCCGAGATTGCGAGCAAACTTTTCATAAGCCCCCGGACGGCAGAAACACACCGGGCAAACATGATGCGAAAGCTCTCCCTCCGCACCCAGACGGATCTTATAAAGTATGCATTAAAGAAGGGCATTATACCCAAAGAAGACTAATCAAATTACGGGCACTTTCAGGATCAAATCAGTAAAGCTACGGATAGACTCGTCTTCTCCGCCATGATAATGTGGAAACCGGATGACGACAATGGACGCAACGAAGTTCAGGGGGAGCTATGGGAAAACCATGCTCCGGGCAGGCAGGTCGGTCTCGAGCGCCGGCTTATGCCAGCCCAGCTCAAAAAAGGAGGGGTAATCTATGGATGGATCGAGCGTCAAGAACGATTGGACCGTCAGACAGCCGGGTAGGGGTATCTTTGCTTTGGCTGTCACACTTGGACTGGCCTTCACCCTGTCGGCCGCGGTTGATCTTGAGAAGTTCAACGGCATTTTCACCTTCATAACCATGTCGATGGTGCCCACAATGGCAGTCATCGGTCTTGTCTGGGGCGGGCAGTATCCTCCCACACAGAATCTGCATCAGGCGTGGCGCGGTCTGGCCTTGACCCTTCTTACAATGACATTGGGCACAATCTACTGCATCGCATTTCTGCGCTACCGGGGCGGCTGGGTCGTACAACCCTTTGTTGCCATTGCGCTCATCTCAACGATAGTCTTTGTCTTCTTTCATATAATTGGTTTCGGTACGTGGCCATGGCATAAGATGTCTCCCCCGGCACAGGGCTTGATGACGCTTGTGACCGCCTTTGTTATGGGAGGCTGGGTCGTAGCAAGTTTATTTAATTTCGATCTTCTTTCATACCCGACCGGTGTGAATCCGTCTCCCATAGCAAGCGTCCCCTTTTATGCTCAGGGTGGTCCCCTCGCGGTCTTTGCTCAACTGGCGCCTCACGGGCCGGTACCATGGGAGACAATGATCGCCTATTTGCTCTGGATCATGGTTCCCATGTGGATCATGGTGCATACGGGCATGTGGCCTTTGACGAAATTTCCCGCCCTCATGAAGCAGCCTGTCATGGGCATCGTATTCACCCTTTCATGTTGCATTATCGGTTACATAGCACTTAGAATAGGAATTGATGTCATGAACATCGAACCTCTCAAATTCCTGGTTATTGGAATCAGCTACATATTCGGACTTCTCATGCTCCTCACGGTATTTCAAACGTGGCCGGGAAGCACCATGAAACAGCCCCTTGGAGGTCTTGTCAACTCCATTTTGGGCATAGTTCTCGGCATTGCCGGATACTATGTGGTTTTAGCCTTCTGCAACTGGCACTTTGGTGCAAAGGCCATGGTGTATCCCGGCAGCATGTTCGCCATAGGCGGTGTTATGCTGGGGGTAACGTTCCCGGTGTGGGTATTGTATACCGGCTTTTGGGATTTTTGGCCTTTGCCGCCTACGCCCGGGCCGGCTGATGCAGGCGCAGAGCAAAAGCCGTAACTGGAAGGCACAGAACGTTGGCACGTTTTGACATTACCACATTCAAAAAAAGGAGGAAGTTATTATGAAGATCAAAGCAGCAGTTCTAAGGGAACCAAACAAGCCATACACCATTGAGGAACTGGAACTCGAACCCCCGAAGGCAGGAGAGGCCCTTGTTCGGTATGCCTACACGGGATACTGCCATTCCGACCTCCATCTGCAGTTAGGGGAGATCCCCATTGCCTTGCCCCTTGTGGCGGGGCATGAATGCTCGGGTATCGTGGAAGAGGTTGGTCCCGGCGTTACGAACGTCAAGAAGGGTGACCACGTGGTGGGTACCTGGATGGTTCCGTGCGGCGTCTGTCCGGCTTGCCGAAGAGGAATGGGCAATATCTGCAGCGGTTCTTTCCAGTTCTTCCTTGCAGGGATGATGCTTGATGGGACGTCACGGCTCAAAGACAAGAATGGGGACGTGGTCCTCCATGGGAATTTTGTCTCCGGTTTTTCAAACTACAGCGTTGTCCCGGAAGGGGGTCTGATCCCCATCAGGAAGGATTTCCCCCTGGAATGGGCCGCCCTCATGGGTTGCTGTGTACCAACGGGCTGGGGCACGGTGACGAATACGGCCAATGTACAGCCGGGAGATTCCGTTGCCGTCTATGGTCTCGGTGGCGTGGGGCTCAATGTCCTCAGGGCAGCCGTTATGAGGCACGCGAGCCCGGTTATTGCTGTGGACCTTGAGGCCAGCAAGGAATCTCTCGCAAAAGAGTTCGGCGCGACTCACTTCATCTGCAATTCAAAGGAAGACCCTGTACCCAAGATTCAGGAGATTACCGGCGGAGGCGTGCAATTTGCTTTTGAAGCAATAGGCGACCCCGGAGCCATTATCCAGGCATGGTGGTCTACGGGTATTGGAGGGAGGGTTATCATACCCGGCATCACTCCTTTTGAACAGACCACGAATATCCCCCTGGGGTTGCTGCCCCTTCATCAGAAAGCCATTATGGGGAACCTCTACGGGTCGATTTCTACTCATATCGACATCCCGCGGTATGCGGACATGGTGATGAAGAACGATCTCAAACTGGACAAACTGATAACAAAGAAATTTAAACTCGAAGAGATAAACGATGTTGCCGATGCCATGGTAAAGAGACAGATCCACGGACGCTGGGTCTGTGCCTGGGATTGATTTCCCCCGCTCCTGGTATTGCATAGCCGGGAACCCGCCCTCAAAGCTCAGGCGGGTTCCCACCCCCCACATCTAGAATTCTGTTTGAGAAGGAGAAAGGAAGATGAACAACAGGGACCAAAAAGAAGTGCAGCCGGCAGAAGAGAAGCAGAATGACGCCGACAGGATCGATATCCTCGAGGAGATTGAAGTGGAAGATCTGACTGTGGATGGCATCTGTGGAGTTTACTAATAGAGGGGCTCACGTCGCCCCCTCCAGCAGCAAAGCTGCCGGAGCCTCCCCCTCTCGCTCACCGTGTGAGCTGGAGAACCCATCAGGGGCTCACGTCGCCCCTCCTACGGGAGGACAGGCCCCCTCCAGCAGCAAAGCTGCCGGAGCCTCCCTCACCCGCAAGCGGGTACCCGGCTCACCGTGTGCCTGTCCCCGCAAGGGGGAGCTGGAGAACCCATCAGGGGTTCAGGCCTCTCTCCATAAGGAGGTGGAGAGGGATTATTATTCTCTGCCGCCCGGAGTGAGAGCCAGAAAAGAAAGTTTTGGTCTGCTCTTCTACAACAGCAAGGAAGGAAAGCTCACCTTCGTCAGATCAGGGAATCTGCTCGACATCAGGCGTGACCCGGAGGGTGGCCGCAGGCTGGTAGTGAATAGCGCCGATGAAACGGCCTGGGAGAAGGCGCAACGTATCTGCCGGGCGTTAGCGAAGAAGAGGCTCATCGATGAACCAGAAATCCGCCCATAACGAACTCCTTACCGCGCCGGTCAACGTGACCTGGGAGATAACGGACCGATGCAACCTGCAATGCCTCCATTGCCTGTCGGCGGACCTCATGGAAAAAGGCGTCGGAGAACTCAGCTTTGAGCAATGTGTGCGTTTCATCGACGAGCTTGACAGGATGGAAGTATTCCAGGTCAATTTCGGGGGAGGCGAACCATTCCTCAGGGAAGACTTCCTCGACATACTGGACTATGCCCACAGCAAAGGGATTACCACCTGTGTGAGTACCAACGGGACCGTACTCGACAGGACGCTGGTGAAGAGACTGAAAGGGATGGATCTCCTCTACCTTCAGGTGAGCCTCGATGGTGCAACCCGTGAGACCAACGACCGCATCAGAGGAAAAGGGTCCTACGATCGCATCCTCTACGGGATAGAGCTCCTCGCCCGGTACGGGATCCCCGACTTCAGCATAAACACCGTGGTGACCCGCTTAAACTTCCGGGAGATCAGGGGCCTCTACGGCCTTGCACAATCGTACGGGGCAAAAACGAGACTTTCCCGGTTCCGCCCCGCAGGCAACGGCAGAAAGGCCTGGGATATGTGCCATCTCGACCGCCAGCAACTCCTTGAACTGGCGCTCTTTCTTGGCTCCCACACGGACGTGCGCACAGGAGACTCCTTCTTTTCTATCGCCTCGGAAAGCCGGCGCGACCTGGGCCTCAACATGTGCGGTGCCGCAAAAATGACCCTGAGCGTTGCTCCTGACGGAAACATCTATCCCTGCGCCTTCCTCCAGGACGAGAAGTTCCTGGCAGGGAACGTGACCGTTGACGCACTCAGCGCAATCTGGCAGAACTCTCCAGTGTTCCAAAGTATCCGGAGCATAGCCATAGAATCATGCCGGAGATGTCCGCGATTCTCTTTGTGCCACGGGGGGTGTCCGGCGGTGGCATATTTTCTCACCGATTCACTCCACTACCACGACCCCGAGTGCCTGGTCAACCTCCAGGAAGACCGGGGACTACAGAACGAGGTACATGATGTCATCGCACTTTAAATACCTCTTTTCGCCATTGCAGATCGGCAGAGTTACTGTGCCGAACAGGGTCTCCTTTTCTGCCCACCTGACGAACTTTGCCGAGGAGTGCCTCCCTTCGGAGAGGCATGTCTTTTACCTCGCCGCGAGGGCCCGGGGAGGCTCAGGGCTCATTATCACCGAAGAACAGTCGGTCCATCCCACTGATCGGGCCTACGAGAAGCTGGTGGAGGCCTTCCGGCCCGAGGTAATACCGGGATACAAGAAGATCACTCGGGCAGTCCATGAGTATGAGACAAGGATATTCGCCCAGCTCAACCACAACGGCCAGCAGTGCAGCGGTGCCTTGTCGAAGCTCCCTGTCTGGGCACCCTCTCCTGTCCCCGATGTGCTCTTCAGGGAAGTCCCCAAACAGATGGAGACTGAGGATATTGCCGAGGTTATCGAATACTTCTGTAAATCAGCCCTTCACGCCCGTGAAGGAGGATTCGACGGGATAGAACTCCAGTACGGTCACAGCTCTCTCGCCAGGCAGTTCATGTCCCCTCTCACCAACCTCCGCACCGATGAATACGGCGGAAGCTTGGAGAACCGCATGCGCTTCCCCCTCGAGGTGGTAAAGGCGGTGAGAAAGACCGTAGGAGACGATTTCACCCTCGGGGTGCGCCTCTGCGCAGATGAGATGCTCCCCTGGGGAGGCATCACCCTGAACGATGCAAAAGAGATCGCAAAGATCCTGGAAGCCGCCATCGATTTCATGGACCTCTCACTCTCCACCTTCTATAACCTCTACCTTGTGGGCGGTACCATGCATATGCCCTTAGGCTATGCAATCCCTTTATCTGCAGGGATCAAGGAAGTAATTGAACTTCCCGTCTTTGCGACGGGACGGATCAACGACCCCACACTCGCAGAGAAGGTCCTGGCCAACGGCCAGGCCGACATGATCGGCATGGTGCGGGCTCAACTGTGCGACCCCAACCTGATAAACAAGGCAAGAGAGGGGCGAATGGACGAGGTCCGGTACTGCATCGCCGATAACCAGGGCTGTTACGGCCGCGTCGGCCTTAACAGGCCCATTGGCTGCGTGCAGAACCCCTTCGTGGGAAATGAAAAGAATGAAGATGAACTGCACCTCCCCCGGACGAGATGGAAGAAGCGGATTATGGTCGTCGGAGGAGGACCTGCAGGCATGTGGGCGGCCAAGATCGCCACCGTGCGCGGACATGATGTCACCCTCTACGAAAAGGAAGACGCGCTCGGAGGACAGGTCGCCATTGCCATGAAAGGCGCCGGCAGAGAGGAATTCGGCGTCATCATCAGAAACGAGCGTAATCAGTTGTTGAAGCTCAAAGTGCCCATGGTGCTGGGGCAGGCAATAACAGCCGATTTTGTTCTGGGAGAAAACCCCGACGCAGTGATCATCGCAACAGGATCGAGGCCGAAGGCCTGCCCGGTCCAGGGCTGCGACGGACCAAGGACTTTCAACGTGTGGCAGGTGCTGAGGCAGGAGGGGGATATAGGAGAGAAGATACTCTTCATCGACTATGACGGCCACCACCAGGCCACGAGTACCGCAGAATATCTGCTGGAACAGGGTAAGACGGTTCACATCATCACGTCGTCTCTCTTCGTAGGCTCCGAGTTGGGACCAAGTCAGGATCTCTTCCTTGCCAGGCAGAGACTCATGCAGAAAGGGGCAACCCTGACCCCCGACCTTGCCGTGATTGAGATACGGGGTACCGAGGTGCACGCCATACATGTCTACACCAATGAGATGAAGGTCTTTTCAGACTATGATGCGGTGGTGACTGCCATGGGCAACGAGGTGGATGACGCGCTCTACTTTGCCTTGAAGGGCCATGTGAAGGAACTCTACCGTGCAGGCGACTGTGTGGCCCCGAGGAAAGTGGACATGGCGATCTACGAAGGGTATGTGGCGGGCAGGAAGGTATGAGCAGTGAGAAGGATGTAATAGTCTTCCTTGAGACTCCGGGAGAAACCGGCACGCCGATCAACCGGCGGATCCTCACGGAAGGGAACAGAATAGCGTCCGGGCTCGAGGGCCGCCTGGGCGCCATTGTTCTGGGAACTGACCTGCCGGATCTCCATATCCTTGAGGAATGCGGGGTTGCTTTCTTGTATCAGGTGGAGGGCGAAGGTCTCCGCGTATACAGCCCTGAGGTTTTTGCCTGGGCAGCCAGGGAAGCTCTCAAGGATATTCCTTTCAGGCTTCTCCTTTTCGCCCATACCGACAGAGGGAGTGAGCTTGCTCCTCGGGTTGCGTCATACCTCGATACCGCTGCAGCGACGAACTGCGTCGATATACGGATCAGAGACGGTGCACTATGCTATGTACGATACGTCTGTGGCGGCCAGTTCGAACAGGAGGTCTCTTTTGCGGGAGAGCCTGAAGTGGCGACTATCCTGCCGGAAGCTCTGGATGAGAGAGAGGTGGGAGGTTCCTCGCCGGTTGCAGTCCGTACTGTCAGCATTGATGTCCCCTCCAGCGTTGTGGGTTCCACCTCCGTCGAACTTATTCCCCCCGATTAC
>CAYOYU010000035.1:1730-4804 GCA_964408265.1 uncultured Syntrophorhabdaceae bacterium | reverse complement strand
TGGATATCCTCCATGCGAAACGCATCATCGGTGCAGGATCGGGATGCAATAACCTGGATCTTGCCGAAGAGCTCTCCCATCTGCTGGAGGGCTCTGTGGCTACCACGCGGCCTGTTGTCGACGATGGTCATCTGCCCAAGGAGAGGATGATCGGGCAGACGGGGAAGACGGTCATGCCTGATCTCTATATTGCCCTGGGGATTTCAGGGTCCCCCCACCATGTGGCGGGCATCCAGCAGACAAAGGAGATCTTCTCCATCAATAAAGATCCCAGGGCGCCTATCTTCGGGGTATCCGACGTGGGGTTCGTCTGCGATCTTGATACCCTGCTCCCCAAGCTGATCGAGCGTATAAAACGGTACAGCGATGAAGGTCTTGTATGAAAGCCTATGATGTGATCGTAGTCGGCGCCGGTCCTGCAGGGACTACCGCAGCCCTGAGAATGGCCCAGAGAGGGCTTAATGTGCTTCTCATCGAGCGCGGTGACGCGCCCGGGTCGAAGAACATGTTTGGGGGGATGCTCCCCAACTGCCCTGTCATGGAAGAGCTTCTGCCGGGCTTCTGCGATGAGGCCCCATGGGAGCGCCACGTGGTGAAGAGGGTACTCACCATCCTCTCAGATACCTCGTCCACATCCCTTGCATTCGAGTCGAAGAACTTCGATACCCCGCCCTACAACGGTTACACCCTGTTCAGGCCGGTCTTCGATAGATGGTATGCTGAAAAGGCACGGGCCGCGGGGGCAACCCTTCTTACCGGGTGCCTTGTGGAGGACCTTCTCTATAAGGGGAATGCCGTATGCGGGGTGAGGGTTGGTCGGGACAAGGGGGAGATCAATGCCCCCGTGGTGATGGTGGGTGACGGGGTACTATCGCTCCTTGCGAAGAAGGCAGGACTCGTAAAAGAGCCGAAACCCTCCGATATGGCTTTAGGGGTAAAGGCCCTCTTTCGCCTCCCTGAAGAGGAGATCAATGCGCGGTTCAACCTCGTCCGCCGCCAGGGCGCAACTCAGGAATTCTTAGGGTGTACGGAAGGAATCCGTGGCGGGGGTTTCATCTACACACAGACGGAGACACTCTCCGTAGGCCTTGTTTTCCATCTCGATGCACTCAAGAAGAGCGGCAGCGCTCCCTATGACCTCTTCGAGCGGTTCCTCGCCCTTGATCCGGTCAGGAAGACCCTCAAGGGCGCGCAGCTGGTGGAATACTCAGCCCATGTCCTGCCTGAAGGCGGATACAAGATGGTGCCGAGACTCTTCACCGACGGTATGCTCATAGCCGGTGATGCGGCAGGGCTCTGCTACACCAACGGGCTCAATCAGGAAGGAATGAATCTCGCCGCCACCTCCGGTTTCCACGCTGCGGAGACGATCTGCGATGCCTTTGAAAAAGGCGATTTTTCATCAAGGCGCCTGGCAGAATATGAAACACGTCTCAAAGGAAGTTTTGTCTTGCAGGATATGAAGACCTTCGAGAAAGCAGTTGATCTGATGCACAACGAGCGTCTCTTCTCTGTCTACCCTGCCCTTGTAGGGACCATCCTCGAAGAGTTGTATCGTTCTGACGGAAAGCCGAGAAAGAAGATGGGCCGTATCGGCTGGGACGCCATAAAGGCAGCTCTGCCCGTGAAAGAGCTCATTGCCGACATAGTGAACGGCGGGAGGTCCCTCCTATGATCGTTGACGACATCTTCGATCTTGTCAGCTACCGGGTCCACCCCGAGGCACATATCAAAGTCAACCGCACCGTCTGTGGACATTGTACGCACCGGGCCTGCACCTTTGCCTGTCCTGCCCGCTGCTACCAATGGAATGCGGAGAGAGACCGGATTGACTTTGCCTACGAACCCTGCCTCGAGTGCGGCACCTGTCTGCTTGTATGCGACAAAGGTGCCCTGGAATGGAATTACCCCAAGGGAGGTTTCGGGGTTAGGTTCAGGTTGACGTAGGAACCGATGATTGAACCAGCGACTTCTGTCGCGAGAAGGGAAGGCTCCGTGAGCTTGGCTCATGGAGGGGGCGCCGAGAGCCCCGGAAATAGCAGTACCCCAAGGGAGGTTTCGGGGTTAGGTTCAGGTTGACGTAGGAGGATAGTTCTTGAAGATACTTGTCTTCATAAAAGAGGTCCCCGATATCAGGATTCCCCTTGTATGCCATGAGCATACGGGGAGACTCCGGACGGAGTGGAGCGTCCCCATGCTCAATCCCGCCGATCAGTCGGCAATGCGGGCCGCCCTGAAGCTGAAAAAGAACCTGCCCGGGTCCCATATAACCCTTATCCACCTGGGCCCGCCATCGGGAGAGCGCTGGATTCGGGAAGGCCTTGCTCTCGGGTGCGACGAGGGGGTGCGTGTGTGGGACGAAGGACTCGATGGGATTGATGCCAACGGGAAAGCCCTTATCTTTGCCCGCATGGCGAGGATACTGGAATTTGATTGTATACTGACGGGAGCCCGGAGTCTGGATACAGGCAGTGGTCAGATGGGAGCTCTCCTTGCCTCCCGTTTAGACCTGCCATATATCGGTTCTGCTGAAGAATTTGAGGTAGGGGTGCAGAAGAGGAGTGTCATCGCCTTAAAAAGGCTTGCCCGGGGCTATCATGAGCGCATTGAGACCCCTATCCCCCTCGTGGTAGCCATGGAAGCTTCGAGTGAGCCTCCTGGCGATTCCCCCCTCCCGCCGCTCCTCGATGCAATTGAGAAGGCAATACCCTGTTTTGACTGTGCCGACCTTGGAATACCCCTGAGCCTGCTTCACCGGGAGAAGGCGCTCCTTTCCTATGGTCCTTTACGGTTTCCGAAGGCACGGTTGAAGCGTACCCCTGCTCCCGATTCCTCGTTGCCTGCCTTTATGCGGATCCAGAAGCTCATCGAGGGGACCGTTACGGGCAGGGAGGGAAGGATCATAGCGGGAGAGGAAGATCATGTGGTGGAAGAACTTTTTCAGACGCTCCTCAGAGAGGGGTGGTTGAACCATCTCAGAAAGAGTGACTGACCGGCGATGATACCTTTCCGCTACAGATTGAGGAGAGAGGTCCGTTTTGAAAAACGCGGCGATTCCTTCCTTGTCATCTCGG
>CAYOYU010000035.1:0-1720 GCA_964408265.1 uncultured Syntrophorhabdaceae bacterium | reverse complement strand
GATCCTCGAACTCTGCGACGGGATCAGGACCCTGCAGGATATTGCAGCGGATATCCCGATGATGGGGGAAGAAGAACTCCACAAGATCTGCGATTACTTCAACAAGAGGGGGATCCTGGAGATAGAACCCGCCGACGACAGCTCTTTTTTTCCATTCGTTACGGTTATCATCCCCACCAGGGACCGACAACAGGAACTTCTTGAATGTCTGGAATCTGTTTTTGCCCAGGACTATCCGAAAGAGAAGATCGAGGTGATCGTAGTCGATGACGGATCAGTAGATGGGACGCGGGCTGTTGTTGACAGGTTCCCATGCACGCTCCTGTCCCACCGGAAGAGTATGGGTCAGTCATACTGCAGGAACCTGGGCGCCAAAGAGGCGGCCGGGGAGATCCTTGCCTTCATCGACAGCGACTGCGTTGCCGGGAACAGGTGGCTTAGAGAACTGGTGCCCTATTTTCAATGGGATCGGGTTGGAGCAGTGGGCGGGTTCGTTGACGGGTACTTCGGGGAGTCCACACTGGATAGGTATGAAAGGGCCTGCTCGCCACTCAACATGGGTGGACATATCATGCGGGGGACAGGCGATGACTCCACGGCCTATGTGCCCACCTGTAACCTTCTGGTACGCAAAACCGTCTACACTGACGCCGGCGGGATCACGGAGAGCCTGCACGTAGGCGAAGACGTCGACTTTTGCTGGAGAATGCGCCGCAAGGGGCATGACCTGCTCTATGTCCCCGTAGGGTCTGTAAAGCACAAGCACCGGAACCACCTGGGCAGAATGATGAAGAGACGGGCTGATTACGGAACTTCAGAGGCACTGCTCTATGGGCTCCATGAGGACAAGAAGAAGACCTTTCAGCTGCCGCCCCTCGCTGCGGTTTCCTTTCTTGCCCTCTGCCTGGCCGTTACTCTCCTCTCGCCGCTCTTTCTCATACCTGCCGCCACATGCCTTCTTTATGAGGCAGGGATGAAAACATACCGAATAGGCAGGATGAATATCTCCATGTCCCCGTGGAAGGTATGCTTCTCCGTCTTCCGAAGTCACGTCTCCTTTTTCTATTTCATCTCATTTCATCTGATCCGTTACTACATGTCCTTCCTTTTCATAGCCGGCATCTTTTTTCACCCCTTATGGTACCTCTCCATCTGCATGCTCCTATTTACCTCCCTCGTGGATTATGGCGTGAAGCATCCTCGTCTTGCATATCCTCTTTTTCTGGTCTACTATGGGATTGAGCACAGCGCTTATCAAATTGGGGTCTTTACGGGATGCATACGACAGAAGAGCTTTGGGTCATACATTCCAAGGGTTATCGGAAGGGAACGCAAGACACAGGGGGAGACGTAGAGAAACAATGGAATCCATCAGGATCAATGCCAAGTTATTCGGAACTCTGAGAAGCCACATACCCGGATATGACCATGACCACGGGTTAGAGGTGGTATTGACTGAAGGAAGAACAGTCCGTGATCTTATCCAGGTCCTCCATATTCCCGACGGTGAGTCAAAGCTCTTCCTGGTGAGGGGTCTGGCCCAAAAGCTTACCTATGAGCTTGAAGACGGCGATGAAGTGAATATCTTCCTTCCCATCGGGGGAGGCTGAAAGACCGGGATAGAGAACGAGAGAAGAGCTGAATGACAAGTATTGCACAAATCTAAGAGGAGGAACGTATGAGAAAACTATTAAGGATTGATCTTACGAAAGGAGAGTAC
>CAYOYU010000034.1:26549-26809 GCA_964408265.1 uncultured Syntrophorhabdaceae bacterium | reverse complement strand
GGCGACGTCGCCGGGGCGCCACGCCTGTCCGAGCTCCGGCGGGGTGGTGCTCGGCCTCCTCAAGGTGTTTCTCATCGCCGCGTTTCTCGGGGGGATCGCCGTGGTTACCATGCGGGCGCTCGCGGGGTCGAGCGCGGCCTCCTTTGCCGGGGCCGGTGCTGCTGTCGATGCGGGAGCGATGGCGCCCATCATCCTCCTCATACGGAACGGTTTTCTCGGAATGGTGGCGGTCGGCCTGTTCATGAACCCCTTCACGGTGA
>CAYOYU010000034.1:23524-26526 GCA_964408265.1 uncultured Syntrophorhabdaceae bacterium | reverse complement strand
CTGCCTTATGACCGTCCTCAGCGGCGGGGATTCTGCGACATCATCAAGCGGTAACGCCAGGCTCGCTCCCAGGGTGGCTCCTTGTGCATTTGGTTCAGGTAGGCCTGCCAGTCACGGGTGGTCACGGGCGTCCCCTACGCCATGGCCTTCATCGGGTACGCGAGTTCCGTCATGGGAGACCGGATGGGCGAGGTCGTGGAGGAACTGATCACGCCGGTAGAGGCGGTACGTTTCAGGACGGGCGGCGGCGTGGCCATCGGCCCCCGGTACCTGAATCAGCTCTTCGAGCTCATGCCCCCGGGTGCGGAAGCGGAATACGACGCGGGGAACGGCAAGGTCTCCACGCGGGGCGTCCTCGAATCGTGGTTCAGCCTGTGCCTGTACCGGAACTTCGCGCACATCGAGGGGGAGACCGATCCGAGGGCGGCAGGTCTCCTGGCACTGTCGCGGGGTACGTACCTCCTTGCCGACCCGGTGCTACGGCAAGCCCCCTTCGCCGACGCGAATACCCCTCTCCTGGAACAGTATGTAGGGCCCTTTCAGCCCGACGAGACCACGTGCGCCAACGCACCGGACCAGATGGTGGCGAAGTGGTACAACCCCGCGCTCATGGACAAGTGGATCGCCCGGTTCAGCGCACGCCACCTGGGGACGAGGGAGGATGATACGACCGTGCCAGCCAGGGTCTACGAGATCGTCGACCGGTATCTCCCGGGCAACCAGCTCGGCGCGCAGGACAAACTCGTCCAGCTTGCGGTGCTCAATTCCGCCTATTCCGCATATCTCAAGTTGCAATCGGAATACGCACAGGCGAGCAGTTCCGACGTCGCGCAGAGGCGTCAGGGAGGGGCGTGGCTCGAGGCGGCACGGACCGGCGCGAGGATGCTCCTCGTGATGCGGCAGATCGCCGAGGCCGCCATCTACCTCTTCGGCGCCTTCCTGCCCGTGTTCATCGCGGTTGCGGGGTTCGGTCTGCTCTTCAAGTACGTCAGAATGGTCTTCTGGTTGCAGCTGTGGATACCCATCTTCGTGCTCTTCAACGCGGTGTCCGACTTCTACCTCCTGAAAGCCGTCGCAAGCCTCCAGCAGTGCGTGGGCGGCACCTGTTCCCTGCCGCTTAACTTCGAGGTCGTGGACAAGCTCAGGACCGAGACGGGCCAGATCGTGGGGTACATAGGGCTTCTCTGCGTCTCGGTGCCGGGACTCGCCTGGGGGATCATGAAAGGGGCCGAGGGAATTGGCGGCATGGCGGGCAACCTCATGAGCACCCATGAAGGATCACGGGCGGGTGCTGCCTCCACCGTGGACAGGACGGGCGCGATGACAAACTATTCTGCTGGAACCATGGGTGCCTCGGCATACGCGGCGGGAATAGGGCAGTCGGAACGGGGCGGCACGATGCACGGCGTGGACAGGTGGGGATCGCTCGGTGCGGTACAGAATACGGCGGAAGTGAATATGGCCGCTGCGATGAAGGTGGACGCACCGATGAAGGCAGGGAGACTCGAAGCGGCCTCCGGTCTTGGCGCAGGCGCGATTGCTCAGGGCGCAGGCCTCGGCCTCACGCGCGACACCATGGGGCAGCTCGCCATGAAGGACCGGTACGATGCGGCGAAGGATGCCGGCATTGATGCGGGCGAGAGCTACGCCGACTCGGTGGGGAGGGAAAAGCAGTTCTCCAGCGCGACATGGAACCTGGGAGACGGGACGCAGATGACAGCGCACACCTTCGACGGCGTACTCAACTATGGCACTTCAGAAGGGGTGAAAGGCGGCGGGTCGTTCAGCAGCACATTCGGCGCGGACATGAAAGACGTGACCTCGAGGCGGCAGGGCTGGTTTACCTTCAATGACGGATCCGGCAACATGCGGGTGCTAAACGGTGAGATTGCCTTCACAGGGGATGGCTTCCGGGCGAATGCAGTCGAACTGGGCACGGGCAGGAGCCTGTCGATAACGGGCGCGGCCTCCGGCGTCAACCAGGAGACGGGGCTCGTATCGGGCTACCGGACCTTCGCCGAGCAGACGAATACCGGCATAAGCGACCGCGCCAACGTGTCGAAGGCGGAGGCCCTGGAACTGCTCTCATCGCTGAAGGGGACCAGTTTCTACCGGGGTGTCGAGGCGATGAAGGACGGGCCGGTCGCGATCACTGCGGAGAGGAACGGGGCCACCGGGGAGATTGCCACCGCCACCGCCACGCAGGGGGGCCGCAGCCACAAATACGACCATTCGCAGAGACTGATAGGGAACAAAAACACAATGGAAGCGGTGACGGTCACCGAGACCGGTTCCAGGACGACAACAGGGAACGTGACGACCCAATACAACGACAGGACGAACGTGGAGATGAGCACCAACTACAACGTGGGGAATGACCTCTCGGGCATGATCGTGAGGAACGACAGGGAAGGGTTCTCGAAGACTTATGCACGGGCCTTCCAGGGGGACGTGCCCACGAACGAGGGGATGGCGCTGATCGATAGGGCCGCGGATACGCTTGGCGGGTGGGGGAGCATCGAGAAGTTCGTACAGGAATCAGTTTCGGTGGATGGGGGGCTGAAGGTTGGAACTGGCCCACTGTCCAAAATTGTCGGCGTCTCAGTAGATGCGGGTGGCGCGAAGAAGGCGGCGCACACTTTGACAGCCAACGAGATAAGAGCGGCCCTGGTCAAGGATTATGATAACACCATGAGGCAGACGGTCCTCAGGCCCGAGGAGAAGGCGGGTCGGATGCTTGGCAACTTTAATCAACTGCAGCAAATCATAGCACATAGGGCAGAGATGAGTATCATACAGGAGATGGTCTCGATTCCCCCGAATGTGGCAAGAGGAGACCACAAACCGCAGAACGAAGAACCCGGGGGAGGAGCATCAGGATCATGGTGATAAAGATTGACTGCGTGAACAAAAGTTTTGGACTTGAGGTCGTGAGCGCATCAAAGGGTTCTTTCCAAGTTGAGGTGCGGAAGGGCACGGTGGACAGGAAGGCCTGTGCGCCG
>CAYOYU010000034.1:11982-23514 GCA_964408265.1 uncultured Syntrophorhabdaceae bacterium | reverse complement strand
CGTGCTGGACGCGGCGGCCGTCTACCTACAGCCCCGAAACGCCTTCGATGATGTGGCGGAGGTGATTGGCCACAAAAGTGTCTACCTCGACGGTGTGGATGCCATCCCTGAAGGAAAAGAGAGGGATGTCCTCAAGGCTATGTTGAAAATGAGTTGAGGCTGATGTAGTCTGTTACCGGCGGCGGTGCTGGATTCGCCCGTTGTAGTCGAGCGGGTTGGGAAACATGGATGCCATGGCTGGCGAATCGCCAACTTCGTTACGCTTGTTATACGGCCAATCGTCCCAGTCGTCTCGATATTCCTTGCGGTATGCGCCTGTTGGTACTCCGCGCGTCAATATTGCTGTGGTAATCACAACGTAAACGATCCCAAGAATAAAGGAAAAGAACCCGCTATCAAAGTTTGGGATAGCAGCAGACAACGATAGTATAGTTGCCAACCAGATCACGCCCATCACTACGGGCACAACGATATACTTCGCCGTGCTCCACGCGCTCCTCCCATTCCCCGTCGCTATCCCCGCCCCCTCCGCTGCGATCCGCATATTCGTATCGGTGCTGAGGAGTGTCACCTCGCCGTAGCCGTTCTGCTTTAGCCACAGGGCGGTGCCGATGACCTGGTTATCCGAGTTGTTGTCGAGCAGGTCCATCTTTATCCAGTCGGTGACGATCCGCACG
This sequence comes from uncultured Syntrophorhabdaceae bacterium, assembly GCA_964408265.1. Lineage (GTDB taxonomy): Bacteria > Desulfobacterota > Syntrophorhabdia > Syntrophorhabdales > Syntrophorhabdaceae > CAYOYU01. The sequence goes on along the minus strand of CAYOYU010000034.1, from coordinate 22,837 downwards.
TCGCCGCCGCTTTTCAGGTGCTTCTCGATGCTCCTGGAGGCCCTTCTAGAGGCGTAGGCTTTTGCCTGAACAGAACTTTTCTTGAGGCCATCGAGCTGCTTCAGGACCACCACCGGAATTGCCACCGTATTCGCCTTGGATTGCGCTACGATGGCGGGATTCTGCAGGAGGGTAGATGTGTCTATTATAAGTGTTCTTTTCATTGTACGGACCCTACAAGACATCTTACACGAATTGTTTAGAAAAGCAAACAACAGACGGGAAATATTTTTTGAGAAAAAGAGAACTTAGATGGACATTGTCATTTTCCAAGATAATTCACCCGCCCCGTTTTCAGGTTAATTCACCCAGGTAGGGTGCACTATCCGCAGTTGTCTAGAATGGCCATCTTCACATGTTCAATTCTTTTCAGTGGTCTTATTTGCTGCCCGGCCCATTTTCTTCCGCTAGCTCACCCAGTCGATGATACAACCCATCGTCTGATAATCTAGCGGCCTATATTTTCTCATCTGAGAAACCTCGGTCTGACATCGCGGACTATGTAGGCTTCCACCAATTCCCTGTCCTCGGTTGGCAGATTGGTAGTAAATGTCGCCAACGTCTCAACCTTATGGAGGTTCTCAGACTTGACGTCTTTGTCGAGCATCCATACAAACCATTTCGGAACTTTCTCAAAAATAAGGGTTCGGAAACCATCTTCTTTCTTGTGGTAGTTCTCACAACAGGCCTTGGCTGCTGACCAAGCGCGCGACGTCAGCTTACTGTCTTTTCGACATGTGCGAAACAGGAACAAGGCCAGAATAGCTCCTACTACTTCATTAGGTTCATTCTTCGACATGGCCGTTAGCACGCCACCAGCCGTCCTTTGTGAGAATGAGAAAAGAGGATAGGTCATGGTTTTTTCAAGAGTACCCATCGGGAAGTCATTTTGGAGGATATTGATCCACCAATCTATGGCTATGCTATAAAGCCTTCCAGCGTCTAATGAGGGTTCGGCGAACTGTCTCATCAAACTGCCGAGAATTTCATCTTGAATGAGATTATTCGCTTGAAGTACCGTGCCGCTCTCGGTATAGGACTTAACGAGTTTTTCAAGGCTGCAACTAAGGTGATGGGAGTTGAAGGGTACAATACGGAAATTGAGATTCAACATTTGGGCTAAGATCTCACTTTCTTCGGCCAGACCTATTCTATTCTGTTCTCGGAGGGCCATAACCATGCTAATTGTACTGAAACCTTTAGTGCCTTTGTCTTTCAACCCAATGAATCTCGCGAACACATCATCAGAATAAAGTGGCAAGCCCAACAGGGCCGCTAGTCGTACAGTCTCACCGACTCCGTAGGGCAGCGTCACATCGAGCGATGGTTGGGAAGGTAGTAGGAGGTTTGATGAATTGTTCTCTTTGTCCCGAACACCAAACATGCTTCCCGGAAGCCTTCGCACACGTACGGTATCTCTGTGTGCGCGAAACCAATCGTCAATCCTTTTGCTCAACGGGTGAGGGGTACGTAGAATGTTTTCCAGTTCGACCGCCAATACTCTCTTTGTACCGAGGCAGACGACAAGCTGCTCAAGGGCTGCTAACAGGTCTAGCCTGTCAAGTTCCGCGAGGACAAGCAGCGTAGTAATGTCTACGCAGGCAGATTTTGCTGTCCTTGCAGTCGTATTCTCTTCATCCAACGGCATGTCAGGGGCCCAAATATGGATAGCGGATGACCTCTCTTTGGATACTATGCATCGAGACCAGTAGGAAAATACGGAATCAGACAGGATGCTGGCCCTGAAGGCTAAAGCCCACGGGCTGCTGCGAGCAGCCATCTCCAGCTGCGCGCCCCTCATTCTAGCCGGAAGCGTAACTGAAGAAATAGTCGTCAACATGTCCCAAGCCTGCTGGTCGGGAGGAAGCGTCCTGTCAATCTTAAAAGCCCGAAGTATCTGGTTCTTGGGATGTCTAAGCTCAAAAGCTTGCAGTCTCTGTTTTGCCTCTTCGAACCATGTCTCCAGTTCCAGGTCGGGGGTCTCTGGTCTGGGAGTTACCAAGAACATCGTTAGATACCGCGCCTCTCTTGCCGTATCATCACCTGCTATCGATTTGCCGAATTGATGTATGTGCCAAATCAGGTCCTTCGGCGAACTGTTTGTTCTCCTTTTCAATTCGTATAATTGGCAGTGGATATCACCTCGTTCATTGCTATCTTGGCTCTTGCTCAACGCCCTCGAAAACAGTCTAATGGCTTCATACGTTCTCCCCGTCATGTCGGCCAGAATAGCTGTGCTCTTTAACACAGCATAGCTCTTGCTCCCGAGCTTCATATAATCTAGGCACAATTGGTAGGCTGTCTCCTGATCCCCGGTAAGCTCCACCGCGAGAGCAAGATCATAGATCAGATTGGGTTCGCCCGGATAGCGCTTAACAGACCGGACTAACATATCCTTCGCCTTTTCGTATTTGCTGAGAGTAGTTAGGGCACGAGCATAATTTGAGTACTCTTCGGGGAGGAGGTCTCTAGTTTTGAGAATACTGTCGAAGCAGTCTTCTATGATCTTGGCATCTTCGAGGATGCTTGGATTCAGGTAACTGAGGATATGCGTTCGAAGAATGTGGTTCTCAGGATGGGCCGTAATCGCTTGGTTCAGAATAGTGATGATGGTTTCTCTTGGTGTCTTGTCTCTTCCCGCGATGCTGCACTCGACCATTAGGGCGTCAGTCTCTAATCCATTCTTTTTAAGAATACGTATCTCATTTTGACTTTTCTCCTCATCTCCAATCTCGTGATAAGCAATGGCACCCAGGGATCGCAGAAGACATTCTTCATCCAAATCTTCGAATCCGTTCTTGCGGTTTTCTGAAATCACGGTGAGCAGTTCTTCAAAATCCTCGGCCAAGAACAGGCAAAGGCATAAATTCTTCAGCGTGTGCGAGTCCGGTCCTTCGGCAAATGCTTTTTCTGCGTATGGTATTGCGTTTTCATACTCACCTTTTCTGAATAGAGCAGATGCGAGGGCGTCGTTTACCTTTGTACTCGCTGGGTATCGCTGCAAGAATGGTTTTGTAACGCTAACTGCCTCATCATATTCTCCTAAGAGACTCAGAACCATAGAGTAGTTTAGAATGGTGTCTTCCCAGGGGAGGGGTAAACCGGCCGAAACAAGTTCTTTGTATGCCAAACTGTAGTACCGACTTGATTCTTGCAGCAAGTCGGGGCGAATATCGGCGGGTCCCGTCGAGAATCTCAGATGCGTATTCAGGGAATCGTTCTGCACGGCCTTCATGAGGAACACAAAACCAGCAAGGGAATAGAAAAGGGGGTTTAGTGGGATGCCCTCCTTTTCTGTTTGAGTCACAACCTCTATAGCTTGATCGTACTGAGCCGCATCCTTCAAGATTTCGACCAGACAATTCCGAGAATCCAAAGGTTCTTTATGCCACAACTGACTTTTGACTAAGAAATCGGTTGCTGCCTCGTAACCTGAGATTCGAGCCATTTGCATAGCCTTTAGCCTGACAACGGGGCCGAAGGTCGGGTTTGAGATAAATACGTCATCCAATTTGCTCTGCCAGCTGTCGCCGAGATCGGCTATTCCTCTTTCATCACGCCGCCAGAACTCTGTCCATAACACGTTCGCAGTATATTTTGCCTCCGAAGGCCTTAACTGAGCTGCCGTTGTGAAGAACTTCAGAGCATATGAATCGTTCTTATCCGTGTGGAGTGATAAAACACCCCTATTGTTATAAAATGCCGCTTTCACGCCGTCGTCTGCTTGTTCAACCTCCTTTTCCAGTTTTGCTAATCTTTCATGGGCTTCGTCGTCCTTAAATGAGTTGAGTAGCAGAGATATTTCTCGGATTTCCTTTAGTCGCTTTTGGTCTTCTGGGGATAGGATGTTCATCTGTTTTGAATCTTCTTCCGTGGATAGTTCAACAATTCCCGCTTTGACTAGGGTCGGTTTTATGGCTTGTTCCATCAAATCAGACGCTGGTAGGGTCCTTGTCTGATTCTTCCCCAAGCCCGAAGCAACGGCCATCACTTCAAGTATCTCTGTACCTATCCGAAGGCGCTCACGGTGTTCGGATACATATTCATAGACGGAGTCAGATACGGCCGAGGTAATTATCTGCCCCGTGGGGATTCTTATTGTTACTGTCTCTTGGTCCACGAAGCTCGGGTTTTCGCTCTGAACATGCCGCATTGCATTATCGAGCCAAGCGTAATATACAGGGTTCTTAACGGTACCGGTATCGCATATGCAGACCATGACGGGAACATCATGCCCCAGCAAGTAGTTTACCGTGCTGACCTTTAGGGAGACGCTGACGAAATTCTTCTCGACGGAATAGGATGGGTCACCGGAACCCTTCATTTGGACCAAGAAGGACAGACCTGAGGTTCCAATTTCGACAAACCCATCCCAGCCATAATCTCTAACCGAAGGGTTGACTATCCAAAGTTGCGGACGGCGATAGTTGAAGACATCCCAAGCCCGTTGTCCGACTACATGCGCATCGGGCTGTTCAGGGAGTTCTGGTGGTTTGTCGGTCATTGACTACCACTCACGACTGCTGACAGCCCCAGCTCCGGTAGCGGGGCGTTTGTGCAATAGGATCGATTTGGCGAAAAAAAGGTCGCTGCCCATGCGGTCCCCCCTTTTGTTCTTTCCTGGGCCGCCAAATGTTCTCTGTTTGCCGACATTGCCTCAATGGTGAACATGTGTTTTGTTTGCATTATCGCATGATTCGAGCAAACCGCAAAGCAGTATTAGGAAGGAAAGAGTAGATGGGCATAGACATACTGACCACCTTACGGTAAAGAATGAGAGGGATTGGAAGGCACGGGCTAAGTCGAGAGAAGACGTACAGGAGATAGGAAGACAGGAGCCTGCCCACCTTTCCTAATAACCACCTCCCCGGTCTCTGCAAACATCGCCAATTGTAACCGTCGCCACCAGATTGGTCGAGTAAAATCCAGCCTTGCAGGAAGGAGTTATCATTTAGGCAGACACTTTCCGATCGGCGAGTCACAACCCTTGTATATTAGCCTCTTTGTTTTCTTCGAACACCGCCATGCTGTCTCTTGACTAGTCCACATCCGGTGAAAGCCAACCAGCCATCCGTCTGATAACCTGATCCCTGCTTCAATCAAGGCCAACTTTTCATCACCAGGGTCTGCGCCCTTCCCGTAATATATCTTCAGACGAATATTCAGTAGGCCCACGAAATCTATTCATAGCGCTCGCTCGTTAGTAGGGTAGCTGTCTTCACGGGACAGCCGATGGGCGGGGCATGCAACAGCACGAACCAACCAAACAACCAAGAGAGGAGGGACGAGGGAAGACATGGAAAAAATGGACCTGATCAGGGCGGTGAAACAGTACGCCCTTGAACACTACGAGCGTGGCGGATGGGATTACATCATCGAGTGCTACGACGACAGGGAAATCGCCGAACTGATCGGCAACGCAAAGACGGTGGCCGGTGCGATAAAGAATGTGCGCCAGAAAAGCTGCATCGGCCAAAGGGGTGCCTACCGCAGGGACATTCAAGGGGCATAGCGGCGCTCCGCCTCGCATCGCAGAACCAACCGAACAGCACAACAAAACAAACTCAGGAGGATCCTATGGCATTTAACGCCGTCAACACGGAGAGGTTGCTCTCCAAAATATCACACTTTTTTGAGCGGCCCGAGGGTGTGCTAGTCGAGATCGCCCAGAACGCCTGCAGGGCAGGGGCGACGAAGCTCGCGATCACTGCGGACGCAAAAGCCAAGACCATCGAGGCCGAGGACAACGGGCGCGGCGCGGATTCCATCGAGCCGCTCTTCTGCCTCGCCGATTCCGCATGGTCCGAAGAGGTCGAAGCCGAGCAGATGCCCGCCGGATGGGGGCTATTCTACCTCATGGCGATCTCCGAGAAGGTCGCCTATCAGAGCAGATTCGGCTACGTTGAGGTCGACTGTGAGAAGTTCCTGAACGTCACCGGCTACCGCGACGGCATGTTCGGTCTCATCGAACCCCGGTACTGCCGCGAAGGATTCTGGCTGCACGCGAAGCTGAAGGAGGGCGTCGCAGAGAAGCTGCTGGAGGAATCGACCATCTTCGGCATACGGTTCTTCCCGATGGAGATCATCATAAACGGGAACCCGGTTGAGAGGAAGAGGCTTTCCTCCATGGTGGGGAGCAGTGAAGCCTACCGGACACTTGAATACAGGCCCGGTTGCACGGTCTATATCAGACCGGCACCGAACCTGTTTCACTATGGCAACCCGGAGTACACGCTCGGCAAGATGGGTGTCGTCTACCACGGGATACCGATCCATATCTCTCCCTTCTCGAAGTACTACGATGATTTCATCTACGTCGACATCACCGAAGGAAGCCCGCTCACGCCGGTCTTGCCCTACCGGACCGCGATCAAGCTGGACGCGAAGGCCGAGGAGTTTTACGAGTTTCTGAGAAGGTCGGTGGTGGAGACGGTGATGGCGGAGATCGAAAAGGCTTTGGCCGGTGAAATGCCTGGTTGCGACTTGGTGCGGACTCTGAAGATCGCCCGGGAGGTGATGTCGCAGGAGGAGCTGAACTACCTGGATGTCTGGTTTGTGAGGAGTGTGAGCCACAACGACGGTGGCTCGGAGGAAGCACGCGATGTGATCGTGCGAAAAGATCAGACACTCCCCGCCAACCAGGTACCCGCACTCGTCGAGAACGGGGAGCCCCGCGCGGTTGATTTTGTCATTGAGGACGGCGATCTTCTGGCGAGCGTCCACGTAGCCGGAAGGGCCCCCGAATGGGTTGTCATCGAGGACGAGGACGTGCAGGTGGATATCGGCCATTCTGCAGAGCCGTTGTATTTCAACTACCGGTGGCAGAAGGCCGACCGCATCATGATCGGCGACACTCCCGTCACGGCGCTCTGTACGGACGACGACTACCACGGGTCCGGCATCATCATCTACTATACCGACTCGCCGAAGGATGTCTGGAATATTTTCGAGCAGACCTTCGTGAACTTTGTGAGAAATGAGGACGGCGATACCTGGGAGACGCAGCGGACCAACTTCGAGCAGGACATTACCGATGATGTCCAAAAGCTCACGGGGGTCTACGAGGTTGCCGAGCTCCTGAAAGGGCTGTGGGCGGCGGGTGTATCCCCGCTGAACGTGGTCACACTCAACATGGCAGGTGACGGCACCATAAAGATAGGCCTCAGGGACGGTTCCGAAACGACCCTCACCCTCGCGGCCTGAGCGACAACCACGGCAACGAAAACAGGTGCAGTCGTCGGCGGGAGCCACCTGGGGGGCCGCATCGAGGAGGCAATATGGTAGTGAAGCAACGGGTACCAAAGGAAGCGGTGAAAAATCCGGAAACGGTCGCAAAAGTGTTGCGGTCTCTCCTGGAGGCTGAATCGGTTGTCGACCAGGACAAGGAGCATTTCTGGACGATAGGGGTGAACACGAAGAACATGGTGAAGTACGTTGAGCTCGTTGCCCTGGGGACCATCGACAGCGCACTTGTCCATCCACGTGAGGTGTTCCGGCTGGCGGTAATTGAGGCTGCGGCATCACTCATTCTGGCACACAATCACCCATCAGGGGACACCTGTCCGTCCGACGAAGACATAAAGATCACACAGCGGCTCGTCGAGGCGGGCAGGATACTAGGGATAGAGGTCCTGGACCATGTGGTAGTTGGAGGAGAAGGGGATTTCTATTCGTTCAAATCGTGCGGCTGTCTGTGAGGGGCTTCCATGAGGCGGCAAAGCAAACGGAGATTTGCAAAGTAGGTAGCAGCGCGCACAACCACGGCGGTCCTTCGGGGCCGCCTTTTTTGTTTTCAGAACTCAGGGGAGTAATACATAGATAATTATTAGTTTGTAGGCTTTTGCCGAAACAAGTCCGAAACCAGCTCATCATGCGAGCTGTCAGGACTTCCAATCACTCTCCTCCTTTCCGACAGGGGACCGCCCTCAATGGAAGAGCTCCGCTCATTCCAGGCGGGCGTTCTTCCCCCTGCCGCCTGAGCGAGAGTTCCAGCCACATCAACCAAAACAAAAGAACAAGGGGGTCACCATGACACGAGTACTCACGACAAACGGAAAGTACGACTACGTGCTCACCTCCCTGCTCGGCCACTTCATAAGGAGCGGCCTCGTAGTGGCGGTCTGTCAGTAGCTTCCCACCGAAGACACAGGATTACAGGCAACCGGGTTGCCTCGCATCGCACGAACGCCGTACGCGAGAGCGACAGGCCGGGAATGAGAGAGAACGTTCCGGTCGGCACTGATCGTGTCTAATCGCGGCGGTCGTCAAGACACGAGGATCTGTCGGGGTGTTGCACGAATCCTGACGTTCCTCCGCGTTCCACAAAAACCCAAGAGAGAGGGGAGGAGAGGAGTATGGCGGAATTGTTTTTTACACACAACTTGTTCAACGTCCAGAAGTTGCAAAAGGCAGGGTACGACACGGTCGTGACCGCCGTTGGGGACGGCTACAATGTGGCCGTCGACCTCGGCCTCACCCCGTTCGACGCCCCCCAGTGGCACAGGGCCCTGATCGCGGAAGTGAAAGGGATCCTGAACCGCGGGCGGTCGCCGTGGGCGTAGCACGTTCAGAGGGCAAGGTTCTTACCTTGCCCTTTTTTTCAGCTATTGAGGTCGTATCACGTCATCGCAGGCAGTCCACTTCCGGACTGCCTTATTTGTTTTCAGCGACGAAAAACTTCCGCAGGTCGGGAACCTGTTGGGTAGTCGGGATGGAGACGGTGGTTCAGAAGAGCTTGAGGTTCAACCCGTACTCCAGGTATCCCCTGGCGTTGGCGTATTGCGGATCGGTTGCAACCGTCGCGCCCGACACGGAGCCGAGATGTGTCACGCCTCCCCCGCCGAGGATGATCTTCTCCACCGCAATATCGTGCTCTGCGATATCCGAGACGTAGTCCGCCAGCGTATGCATGAGCTGGTTCAAGTAAAAGTCATTCACGATGCAATCGACGTCGAGCGTGTGCGTTACCCCGAGATGGGACACTTTACCATCTTTCAGCAGTTTCTCGACAAGGTTGACCCTCTCTGCCGGCAAGAAGGCTGAATACTTTTTGACATAGGCATCCCGCACGAGGTCGTAGAGCCTGCGTGCCCCGAGGGGATAGCTCCGCGAGAGGCTGCCCTTGTATGAGCCCCTGACGAAGGTCACCACGTCCATCGTGTGGTAGCCCATGTCGATGACCACCACGGTCTTCTCGTGGTCCTGGGCTCCGCCGTTCGCCACGTGGGAGAAGTAGATACCGGCCCCCTGCGGAATGTAGTGGATGTTCGGCGGGGTGTAGCCGGTAACGCCTGCCTCCGTGGTTACCTCCATTCCCCTGACTCGCTCAGTGAGCCTTTTCACCCGCTCCTCCTCGTAGGCCTGTGGAGGCAGCCCAAGCATGACGGCCCGCTTGACAGTGGTGATCCTGGAGAGGGCGTATCCGACCACTGCAAGGTACTCGTCGGTATCAAGGAAATCGAATCCCACGCGGCGGCTGCCTTCCACGTCCTCACCCACGACGTACTGTTTGCCGTTCACCGTGATCACCTCGAAGGATTCCTTGAAGGTCTTTCTTGGAACGTACTTGCTTACATAGGACGGGAAGATAAACTTCTGGATATTCGCCCCGTCAAACGATACCACCTTTGTGTAACCGAATCCTGCATCGAGTCCTACGATCATCACTCCCCTCCTCCTTGTGTCTTGGTGTTTGGCATGAGACTGGCGAAGCTGACGCGCCGTTTTTTCTCCCCGTCGTCGTTGCCCTTCAGCCTAGTCAGGTGCAGCTTCAATCCTTCCGCGATGTGTGCCCCCCGCAACGGCCTGGGGATGGAATCGAGGAATTCTACAATATCGTGGTGTGTGTCCTCGCTCAAACTGAACCGGTACGTCCTTCTTTTGACCATTCTGAACCCTCCTTTTGAATGTGTGTCGCCTGCCGATGTATTACCGCCCTAACAGGACGGGGAGGGGCGGGATAGGCACCAATACGTTATAATCGTTTTCTGCGAAAAGGCGTGACGGAACTACGCGGTGAACGTGAAGGTGCGTTAAGGCTCTTTACCGGCAGGGAGAAGGGAATCGGGCACCATGACCGTTCTAACGATGCACGTTAAGCCGCGATACGTGCCGATACGTGCAATTCTTTTCCTGCCAGAAGACGTAACGGGACCGCACGGTGAACGTAAAGTGGCGTTAACGCTCTTTACCGGTAGCCGGGCACCATTTGACAAGTGCGGCAACGGGCCATGTAATATAGATAGAGATGTCGCAGTAGAAGGAGGGAGACACATGCGGGTTTCAGTGGAGAGTGTACTTGGCCTTGATGTCGTGATCGCAAATGATCTCGACTTGATTGAACTCGGCGCGAAAGGCGTGAAGAAGCAGCAGCTCAGGCACCTAGGAGAGGCAATGTGCCTTTCCAACGCGGTGCTTGCCTCTCTTCTCGCGGTGAACGTCAGAACGATACAGAGGCAACCCGAGAACAAACCGTTTGCCCGGGAGGTCTCCGACAGGGCGATCAAGCTCGCTCAACTCACGGTCAGGGGGATAGATGTGTTTGGTACCGGCACGGAGTTCTGCGCCTGGTTGCAGACACCCTCCATGACACTCGGCAACAAGACTCCCCTTACCCTCCTGGTATCGGTTGTGGGAATGGACCTTGTCGGCGATATCATGGGCAGGATAGCCTACGGCGTCTACTCATGATCGTGTACCGCGTTGCCCGAACCGAACACGTTCGTGACCTGTCGGGTCTCGGTGCACGTCTCTACGGGGGGCGGTGGAACCCCAAAAGGCGTAGGTATGGTCTACACGTCCGAGAACCGGGCGCTGG
>CAYOYU010000034.1:1379-11972 GCA_964408265.1 uncultured Syntrophorhabdaceae bacterium | reverse complement strand
CCAACCGCTCGCGGGTGACAACATTACATGGTTTGAGCCTCGCGCTCAGCATGATTCCACCGAAGATGCCCCGATCCGTATCATCGATCCTGCCGAACTCCCGCCGAACTGGATGACATATCCGCCGTCGGCAAGACTCCAGGAGATCGGGGCGCGTTGGGCCGAATCCGGGGAGACGCTTGTCCTCGGGGTTCCATCGGTGCTGGTCCATCGGGAGTGCAACTATCTCATGAATCCCGCCCACTCCCGCATGAATGATGTCCGGAGAGGTGCGGTCGCGGTTTACCGCTTAGATCCGAGGTGGCTCTGCTAGCCACCCAAGGGGGGTAAGAATCATCCATTTTTTTTGCCTCAAACATTCGCTCCGAATTTGCGATACGGAAAATAGCCGGGCTATGCCGCCGAGGGGGCAGGGGAGTAATACATAGGTGAGAAATAGTCTGTAGGTACCCACCGAACCACGGCTTTCCATAGGCCGTCAATCACGCGAGTCCGAGAGGGCTCCACACAGTCGGAGCGCAAGAAAGTCCAGTGATGTTGAAGCGGTTCCCTCCCCGCTGCAGCTAAAGGGCGAGTAAGGCACTCCAGTCGCACCCGGCAATCAATCCATACGCAAACTGTCAAGGTGTCGCCAAATGGGCAAGGCTCACAGGCGGCTGCCTCGCTTCACGCCAAGAAGAAGAAGGATGCAAAGGAAAGAAGGTGAACACCCCCGGTGAAAAAGGGCGGGGGCAAAAATGCAGGCGCATCAAGTGCGCGAAATAATACAGCTTCCTGCCCACGGGGAAGGCGTATTTGCTGGAGGGATGTGGGAACAGCTCCACGTTGTGGAGTTCATGGAAAGCCTAAAAACCGTCTATCCCAACGGGCGAAGTCTGCCCGGAGAGAAAAATACTGCAACGGAGGTGTACCATGAAGTACGAGAAACCACAGGTTCCAAACTTGAGGGCCAATAGCGGCCTCATCTACGCCCTGTCGAAGACCGTTACCTACTTCAAACAGGGTATCGGCCAGTCGAAGCGGCTGGTCAGGAAGAATTCAGGCGGCTACAGCCCCTACATCCACAGTTGCGAAACCTTCGAGCGCTACGTGGGCATCATCAACAACTTCCGGGACACCGTGCTTACCGACGTGAGGCGGATTCACCAGATCACGCCCTCCCACGTGGAGCAGCACTTCGAGAACCTGCTTGCGAACAGGGTACGGGAAAAGACGATCAGGCTCAATGTCGCCGCTCTTTGCAAACTCTTTCGCGCATTCAGCCGCAACGACCTTCTCTGTTGCATCGACGGGCACCGCGTCGAGTGGAGCGCGCGGGCCGGGGAATCAAACCGGACCCAAGCATTCACCGATGGTCTCAGGGTGGTCGAGGCCATGAAGGGTGACGTGTTCAGAGCCCTTGCCATCGTCCAGTTCGGCACGGGCGCCAGGGTGTCGGACATCAAGAAGGTCATCGCCTCGGTGGTGAAGGACCCCGCGAATGTGATCGTTTCCATCTTAAAATCGAAGGGGGGAAGGGACCGCTGGATTGATTTCTCCGACCGACCCAACGAGTTTGCCCTGATCGTGAACGCAGCGACGACCGTGGACGCCTGGCTGTCGGCGAACGGCACGGACTGGAGCGCGCTACAGAAGGAGTACACCGATGCGGTTCGCAAGGCTGTCGACAAGAGGGGCGAGATCTACTGCGGCACCCACGCTTTCCGTGCAACGTATTCCACCGCGAGATTCGACGATCTGAAAGAGCGGGTCGGAGAAACGGAGGCCCTGAGGATAATTACGAGGGAACTCGGCCACGGCCGCATCGGCATGGCCAAGTACTACATTCCCGCGTTCAGGAGGGAGTGAGAGAGGAAGCGACAGCCATGGCATTTTACAAAAATCGTAGTTTTTTGCGCAAACGCGGGCATGCCTGTCATCATGAAATGTTTTCCCATTTTTGCGAAATGTCGGCCGTAACATGTTGGAATAATGAACAAGAGCAAATACGGCGACGGTGGTGGAACCGGCAATTCTAACCATGCTTCTTTCTCTAGTGGCGGGGTTAATCAGGGGTGAACTGTATATACTGCAAAATTAGCTTGACAAGGACATATGCAGTATATATATATCATATATGATGATCGAGATTGGTCAACAGATCAGACAGGCCCGCAAGGAGCGTAAGCTTTCGCAGGAGGAACTAGGCAGGGCCATTGGCATGAGCCGTACCACTATAGGTCAGATTGAGAATGGCACCATACAGGATATCGGTGTTCGAAAACTAATCAGACTTCTTGAATACCTAGGGCTGGAGCTGCGCCTCCGGCCTGCCGGCAAGCCTCCAACACTTGAGGAATTGCGTGAGGAGGAGGTTCGCTGATGAGCACCGCGTCGCCGCTTTTGGTCTGGGCCGGTACGGAGAAATCTGGGCTTCTCGCCAACGAACGAGGTCTTGAGTACGTATTTGCCTATTTTTCGGATACAGGGGCCGGGGAGCAGGTTTCCCTGACCATGCCTGTCCGACTGCAAAGCTGGGTGAGCCGTGATCTTCACCCCATATTTCAGATGAATCTTCCGGAAGGTGCTCTTCTGGAAGCAATTCAGCGAGCCATAGCGAAGGTCGTTGGAGAGGATGATATGTCCATCCTTCGTGTCACTGGGGGTAGCCAGGTAGGCAGGAACCGGTTCTCTCTGCCCAGTGATGAGCGGCCGGATGCAGCCGAAACCCGGGAATCACTCGACGAACTGCTCACGTACCCTGACGCCCGTGATCTTTTCCACGAGTTGGTGGCTCGGTATGCTCTCCGTTCCGGTATCTCGGGAGTTCAGCCGAAGATTCTGTTAAGCGCTACGGAGCGTGCTACATCGTCCTCCACTCATTATGTAGTGAAGTCATGGGGTGCAGACTATCCCCAGCTTGCCGCCAATGAGTATTTTTGCATGACAGCAGTCAAACGGGCAGGGTTGCCGGTCCCGGAGTTTCATCTATCCGAAAACGGCGGTCTTTTTGTCATGCGCCGGTTCGATCGCACAGTCGATGGCGCCTCGTTGGGTTTTGAAGATATGTGCAGCCTGCAGGCTCTCGGCACCGCCCAAAAATACCGAAGCAGCTACGAGCGGGTGGCGAAGAGCATATCGGATTATGTCAGTGGCCCACAGTTGATGGCTGCCAGGGAACAGTTCTTTGCGACACTTGTATTGTCGGTCATGGTGCGAAACGGAGACGCCCACTTGAAGAACTTTGGCGTGTGCTACGCTTTGCCCACAGGAGCAGTTTCAATGGCGCCCGTCTATGATGTGGTGACCACAAAGGTCTACCTCCGAAATGACGTGCCGGCTCTTACTCTTGGGGGCACGAAGAAATGGTGGCCCCGCAAGGTACTGGAGCGGTTCGCTATAACTCATCTCTCTTTGCCGGTGAGGACGATAGGAGAGGTGTTCGATCGCGTTGCCCAGGGGGTCACAGAAACACGACCGATGATAGTTGAATACATGGCTGAACACGAGGAGTTCAAAGCCATCGGCCAGTTAATGCTGGCCGAATGGGATGAAGCATTGAAGGAACAGACAAGAAGGCAATAGGGGCCAAGATGAACCCATACCTCAGGGAACTTGCATGGTCCTCACTTCATTGATTAACACGGGGATCGATCATTTTTCCTGTTCTATAGGATACACTCTTCATAGTGGCAATCAACGTCCGTCTCCCGTCACTTTCGGCGTATACGCTAAACAAAAAAGAGGCTGTTCGTCCGCTCTGTGTCAGGGCTTTTCCTTCGACAGTCAGCATTGTTCCCGGATCCGGACTTGCGTGGTAGGTGATCGAACAATCCAGGGCAACGGAGATATTGTTCTTGTTGTTCCCCAGTACCGAAAATGCAGCATCTGCGAGGGAGTAGAGAATTCCACCATGGGGCCGGCTATACATGTTCAGCATATCGTCCCGCAATTGCATGTGCATCCGTATGGTGTCATCGGCCAGTTCATCCAGGACGATTCCCAGTGATCTGGCAAAGGTGTCCCGCTCAAATTGCTTCTTCACTATATCGAGATGTTCCTGCATATCGCTCGTGCCTTCCTCCACATGAACCGTCAATGCTTCCCCGAATGATATATTATCTACCATTCTCATTACAACCCAGTTGCAACCTAAAGCGGAAGAAATAAAAAAGGGAGGCTGAAGCCCCCTTTATTCTGTTTTTCTGTGGTCTCGCTACTTCGCAGGTGCAGGAACCGGAGGCACTGTTTTCGTGGCTTCCTCTTTCGCCTTTTCCGCGGCCTCTTTCTTGGCTTTTTTGACTTCTTTCTTGGTTTTCTTCTTCGCCTTCTTCTCTTCCTTCTTCACGTCCGTCGTCTGTGCCTTCTCAACCGCAGCTGCTGCAGCTTCTGCTTTGGGCGGAGGGGCTGCCGGTGCCTGAGCCATACCTGCTGCGGCAAAGACAACGGTGATCATGACTGCTATGAGTATTACCAGTATCTTCTTCATTGTGGGTCCTCCTTGGTTGGGTCTTGGTTTCATGACACTCTTAGATACATGGATCATGCCACGTAAACGGGGCCGGCGTAACTCCTTTGAATGTATGGGCTACGCAGAGACAAACCAAAGCTGGATATCTTCAAGTTATCGGATTATTTCGACTAAAGCAATGTGGGGAGTCAGATAATTCCGACTGGTGCCCTCGGGGGCGGCGCCACAGACGCTGAAAGTATGAATGGATAGGGCCGCTCTTTTGAGATTTGTTTGCTTGCCTCGAATCGGCGTGTTTCACAGAGGCTCTCCGCACGCCGGAGGGTTTGTGTTCGTTCGACTGAAGAGTCCCGAAGGGAAATATCTTTCCTCCTTTACCGCCAGCTCCTTATAATACTCGGACCTGGGCTATCCACCCCTGTTCAAGATCATAGCAGGTTTTCACAGCTTATAAAGGGTTCAGAGGATACGCCCAATGTCTATGTAGTGACAGATTTCTGATGTGACAGCCATCATTGTCATTTGATTATGTTGGGAGTAGCCTTTCTGTAAAGGCCGCAGAAAGTATGCAGCTACACCGGATTAAGGCAAATGAAGCAATGACGAATGGAAGGGGAATAGTGTCGCTATCTAATCAACTTGACCAGAGTTGGAAGGAGGGAATCATGACTCGTAGTGGAGGTGCAAAGCGAAATATCCGGGCAGGTATGACTGCTATTCTTGTGGTAGTTTTCCTGACGCTATGCTTTGTTCAGACAGCGTCAAGCGAACAGAAGTCTACGACAACTAATCCTGCGACAACCGCGACAAAGCCAGTCAGTCAGTCAAAAGGAACTCCTCAACAAGCAGTAACTGATAAATCTGTGGATATGGTTGCAGTACTTAAGAATCAGCTAAAACAGTGTGAAGCAGATATGCAACAACTGGACAAAGACAATGATGCCCTTAGGAAGAAGAACAGTGATCTTCAGAAAGAGAAAGATGCTCTCCAGCAACAAAGAGATGTACTTCAAAAACAGGTGAATAATTGTACCAAAGTTGGAGGGTCGGGCGTTAAATCTTATTGTGAAGGCACTACCATAAGTCACAATACGGCTGGCGGAACAAACAACTGTGCAGCGACCGGATATCTGTGCGAGCCTGTCTCGGGTTTGTGCCGGACAAACTGTTCCGCCACGTCGGGCCAATGCGCCAATGGATTTGTCTGTGACACAATGTATGGCCAGTGCATAAAGCAGTAATAGGTCCCGTCGGTTATTCTTCAGGCTGAGCATCTGGGTGAACATAGTTCCTGTTGGACTGGAAAACTTCCTAATAGCTGCTCTCAGGTAAAAAGTAAAATGTGCGGTTCAATCACGAAAGGAGGTGAAACCTGCGGGATAGAGCAGAAGGAAATTCTTAATCAGCTACCTGGCAACAAAAGTGAGAGACTCACGCAAGGAGATTAACATGAAAAGAATGGTTATAAAGGGATTGGTTTCGATGGTTATGGCGGTTGTTGTAGTATCGATTGTGATGCCCGGAAGGGTCCATTCCTGGGATGCTGCCACCCACGCCTATATCGAAGAGCACCTCTACAAAGAACAGGGGCATTTGAATGAGGCGGCCCTGTCCAACAGGATCTACGGCGCGAATGCACTAGACATCTTCAACAACAATTTCACGTCACCATACCTGGAATTTGCTGCTTATCTGCATGACACGACGCAGGCCAATTTCCTGAAAGTCTGGGACAAGGCCAGCACCAAGGACGAGAAGGCATTTGCCTACGGGCTCGTAGGTCATAACAATACCTGGGGAATGGACTCCACGGCCCACGTCTCCGGTATTACCTACGGGAAGGGCGCGGGGTATGTCATCGCGAAGGCGCGCGTGCTCGCCGCCATGCTCAAGCCGACGCTCGAATCACAATTAGGGCAGCAACTATCCGACGACGTGGTGCTGAATATCTGTCACTATCTTGTTGAATCGGGTGTGGATTTCCTGGTCCGGAGGATGGACCCATCCATTGGAAACAAACTGATTGCAGCTGCTTGGTCCCGCAGTGCCGAGGCCCCTGTGCTTTTGGCAAATGCCTATGCTGATGATTTTTCCGCGCTTGCAGGAATCCCGGTGAACGACGCAACCCTGCTCATAACGTCTGCTGAGGGTAATTTCCGGGCCTCAATGATGGCTTATGGGTTTGCCCTCACCCAGGCCAACGCAATGGACCTGGTCGCCTCGGGGATGGCCAAGGTGGGAGCAGCGTATCTCGGCCTACCGCCGGGTTCAGATGAAGCCCTTGTGCCGGTAGTCAAGCAGGGGATTGAGGCCGCTATGGCTCTTTGCGCCCCTGATTTTGAGAGAGAAATCCGCGCGTCAACGGGCTGGGTGAATGGCAAATTGAGCTCTCACGGCATTTCCTGGTAAGTCCCTAAAGACCGGGATTGTCCGAGGGGGACCGTCCCGGTCCCGCAGTTTCATCCCTACCCCCGATGATGTTCCGGTACAATCGTTTTGTCTCCTCAGCCGGATCAGCATCGGGGGGCCCCGCTGCATCGCCAGCTGGCAGCGTTCGAATGAGTGCTTTTCGTGTGTAAAGGATTACCAAGTATAAGTTCGTCTTCAGCTAGTTTTGGTTCACTGTGAGATCCTATTCTCAACCCCGCATAAGGATACCACTCGCTGTAATCTTCGAGAATCCGATCCTTCCGCTGCCATACTGCTGTCACCTCCCCCATATACACTCTTATTACAATCCTAATAAAAGGGAGTATAATTCATGCCGTTCTACATGTTCAAGATCAGGGAAGAGTATCTGACCGTGGAGGCACCAGGCTTCGAAGAAGCTCTTGAGCAGCTAAAGGACATGGGAAGAGAGTCAGATGAGCGCAGGGATGAAAATGACTTAGAGGATGATGTTATTCTATCGGCTGTCACTCCTGAGGCTCCTTTCTGTCAGTATGGACCAAACATCTTTGCCTGAATAATTTAGCAAATATCAAAGAGGGAAGCAGAGGTACACCGGCAAAAGTCGTCAGTGCTGCTGCGAGAAACCCGATGTATTGAGGCCAGCCCTCCATTACCCCAGATGGTGAGAATAATCAGGCTGAAGGAGTCACGGGATGTTTCGTTGTGGATGGCCTGCATGCTGGCCGCAGGAGTTGTCCTCTGGCTCGTGTACGGCATCATCGTCAAAGATGTCCCCGTGATCGCGGCGAACTCGGTGTCCGTAGTGATCTCGGGAGCAATGATCTACCTCGTGGTGAAGTATCGGTGAGACACAACATATCCCTTCAGAGAGCAGCTACATCCGGTATATAATAAGGCCCGATGAACAAGGTCATTGTAGATATCGACAACACCCTCTGGGACTTTGGTAGTGTTCTCTATGAGCGGATGAACACCGTTAATCTTGAAGTTCCCCCACCAACGGAATGGCATCTCTTCGATTTCTGGAAAGACTATGTTTCACCCAGAACATTCTATACGATCATCAAGAGCATCCACATGGACCAGGATCACTTCCTTCCCTTCTCTGACGCTCAATCATTTCTCGCCTCATTGAAGGAAATGGATTTTCATATCATCATCGCAAGCCATAGGGAGAAAGGAACCCTGGGAAGTACCGTGAAATGGCTGGAGCAGAACAACCTCGCATTCGATGAAGTCCACCTCAGTAACGATAAGACAGTCCTCTTTGATGAGTGCGTGGCGGTTATCGACGACAGCCCCTTCATTCTGAAGAAGGCGAGAGATGCCGGTATCATGGGGACCGGATTGAAGATGCCATGGAATGCAGATGGAGACTATATTCTATTTGAGAGTCTGGCCGAGATACCTCTGCTTCTTGAGACACAGCCAAAAAATCGTTAGCTACCCGACATACCCCACCAAAGAAATGGACTATCTCACCCCTGGTCAACCCCCTAAGTGAGGCACGTCCCGCCATTTCACACAATTCGCCGAAGTTCTCTGCCTGTTCTGGGGTCATGGAGGAGAGTTTGCCTTCTACGAAAGCGTCCTCGATATCCTCTCGGGTAAGGGTACCGTCATAGCAGTCACCCAAGGCGCCGGCTATGGAATCGCACACGCTATCCCAATTCGATGCGCACAGAGAGGGAGAGGTAAGAAACAGTACGAGAGTCACTGTGCACGCAATGCCGAGGCTCTTCATCTCACGCCTTTTAGCCTTGCCATTTCAATATGGTCGTAGGGAATAACTTTCAGTTCATTCCGGATACACAGTCCAGTTGGTCTGTTTGAGACCGGGTATCCTCCCGAAGTGCCTGGTATTGTTGGTGACCACGATAAGGTTGTGTGCAAGGGCGCAGGAGCCGATGATCAGGTCGAAATCGTCCGGTGACGAGCCGGCCTTTGCCATGTCAGCCTTGAGCTGTCCAAAAACTTCCACGCACTCGGTACCGACGGGAAGGACGGGGAGGGAGCTTTCCAAAGTCCTGATACGGGCACAGTTGCCCGCAATCTCGCGGGACTTGTATGCGCCGTAGTAGAGCTCCATCAGCGTTACGACACAGATTCTCATGGGGTCGTTCAGGTGTGCCTGCAGGTTGGATCGGACTGCGGCATGGCCCTTCAGACCGTAAATGACAGTGTCCGTGTCGAGAAGGTACACTCAGAGACCCTCCGAAAGTTTGCCAGAATTTCTTCTCGCGGCCCGTATCTCCGCTACGATGGTCTCCGCATCCCTGTCATCGCTCCATGAACCGGAGAGATCGAGCAGTGCCTGGGCTGGGGTTCGCACCGATACGATCTGCTTCCTCTTGGCCAGGTGTTCTCTCACCAGAAAGAGGATCTCCTGACTTATCGACCTGTTCTCCGAAGCGGCAATCTTCTTGATCTCTTCGTACAGCCTGTCATCCATACCCTTAATCTGGAGGTTCGCCATATCATGCTCCTTTTCTATTTCATGAACAAGTATACCATCCTCATGAAAGAATGTCGAGACTGAACGGCTCAGTAGCAGACTGCACGGCCCCTGTATTAATACCTCGCCTGATACGGCTCAGAATGTTCTCTATGCTTCAGCCAGTTATCGATATAGTAGTTAGCCAGTTCCTTTGACCTGATGATGAGCAGGTTTTCGGCATTGCGTTCCTCTGCTGCCTTCGTAAAATTGAAGCTCCCGGTAATGACGGTAGTCTTGTCGATCACGATCACCTTGTTATGGGCAATGGCATGGGCTGAATCTATAAGGGTGGGAATTCTGTTATTAGCGAGAAAACTTGCCGAGGTGTATTTCTCCTTTTTCTGGCTCTTGTCCAGAATTACTTCCACCCTGACGGCCCGCTTTTTGGCATTCAACAAAGCCTTGGCGATGGGTGCGGATGTGAAACTGTAGGCTTGGACCAAAACCTCCATGGTGGCGCCATCGATCTCTTTGACTACCGCCTGTGTGCTCCCGCCGTCTGGAGAGAAATAGAGCTTTGCGGGGGCGTTTAGGGTCAGGTCGATAGCGTGCGCGGCCCCGGAGAGCAGAAGGAGCGACAGGAAAAGGAGGAGCAGGAGTTGTTTCTTCGTGCGATCCGCCATCTTACAGCACGTCCTTCAGGGACTTACCTGCTGTGAACTTGGGGGTCGTCTTTGCGGGGATGGTGAGGGCCTTGCCGGTCTGCGGGTTCTTCCCCTTCCGCGCTTTTCTCTGCAACACCGAGAAGCTGCCGAAGCCCGCTATGGACACTTTCTCCCCTTTCCTGAGGGCCTCGGTTATGCTGCCGAGGAACGCCGCGAGCGCCTTCGCCGCGGTTACCTTCGTGGTGCCAGTGTCTGCTGCGATCTTTGTGACGATGTCTGATTTGGTCATGAACGCCTCCTTTTTTGTATGATGGGCCTTGCTGTGCATTAGGGTAGACGCATCTTTCCTAGAATACGCGAGTTTAAGGCGTTGTGACAAGCCATTTTACGAAATATACTGGCTCTCGTTTTGGAATTCACATCGCCCGATTCCTCTGGGTTAGAGCTTGATGGTTCGACCCGACCAATTTGCTGAGAGTAATACATAGTGGACAACAAATCACTTCAGTCCCAGGGGGGAATATATGTCAGAGAAGGACAACGAACGAGGCGCAACGTATCAGACAGGCCTGGCCGATATGAAGCCGCACAGCCTTATGCACGCGCTTTCCGAGATCGAGCAGTTCTCG
>CAYOYU010000034.1:0-1369 GCA_964408265.1 uncultured Syntrophorhabdaceae bacterium | reverse complement strand
GGGAGCACTCGCCGTCGCATCCGGCGCCGGCTCGGGCTCCCCTACGGGACATGGGCGACACCCTGACTGTCGACCGCCGCCGCTTGACTGTCGACTGCCGACTCCTGTAGGCGAGGCGTTCATGAGCACGACCTTCACCTTCTTCGAGTCCATCGTCTCCTTCCTCGCGGCCAAGGGGATCATCCCCATCTTCGGGTCTACCGACCCCGGCCTCCACGAGTCGCTCTTCTCGTACCTGATGAACCTGGCGCTCCCGCTCTCCTTCGCCCTGCTCATCGGCATGATCATGTACCGGACGTACCGGGGGTCGGCGACCAAGCGGCTCGTCAACTCCTTCCTGGCGGGATACGTCTTCACACTCATCATCTTCTCGGCGACGTGGTTTATGGTGCTTAACCTCGTCTACTACAAGTTCCTCACGGTACCGCACATCGAGAGCTGGGCCGCAAGCATGGCACACTCTCTGAACCGGGACTTCACCTGGGCGTACAACTTCCTCATGAACGTCCGCGGCGTCCTCATTCCCTCGGCCATCTTCTCGCTCATGGCAAGCATGGGCGGCGCGGCGATCATCACCTTCATGTGGATAGGCGGCACGGTCCGCTCCAACCGGTTTAAGGCTTTCGTGCAGGAGTGGGAGTAAGCCATGGTAAAGATGCTCATCCTCTTCGCGGCCGCCATCTGCGTCTATATGCTTTACATTATCCTCTCCGCCACGTTCCGGAAAAACGCAGAGGAGGGCGGGGAGATACTCGTCAGCCTCGATCATTTCACGGTGGAGACCTGCCTGATGTACAACGAGACGGCGACCGTGGAGGAGCCCGACCGGATGGGCGAGATCTACGCGCCGGACGTTGCGGGCGGTGACGAGCCGGACGTGCCTGCCGCTACCGCACTGGACTTCATGGCCGGGAACCGCAGGGCGGGCGAAGCTGTTCCCGCTCCCCCCGATGCCGCGCCTCCCCCGACACCCGCAAACACGCCCCGGGGGCAATCCATCCCCGAGCCGCTGCGCTCCTTTCTGGACGACTGCGTCAACCCCTACCGCACCCAGATCGAGGCGCAGGGGACAGGGCAGGTGATTCACGAGCTCATCGCCATCATCGAGGGGCACCCATCGACGCCGTCGGTTACGGATGGCAACGACGACGAGGCGGCCTGCCTCCACGCCGTGCGGGAGGACCTTGCGAGGATCCCGCTTCGTGACCACACGTATTCGGTGGCGCGGAGCCTGATGACGGCCCTGAAGGAAGAGTACCGCGACTACGAAAACCAGGGACCCAAGGCGCTCATCGCGGGGCTTGGCCACGACAGCGGCAAGATCGCCGGATTCAGGGACGGGACCGAGGACCATGCGGCGGCAGGGGCG
>CAYOYU010000033.1:24580-26924 GCA_964408265.1 uncultured Syntrophorhabdaceae bacterium | reverse complement strand
AATCGACGAGAAGGAATATTTACGGTTGGGACTGTTGCTATCGCAAATCTTCATTGGCGCAACGATTCAAATGATCACCACTATCATAAAGCCTGAAGGAACCGGACGAGTCAACGAGTTCTCGCGGACCAACGAATTTATATTCGTCGTGATGATCGGCGATGCATTGATCTATGCCGGTATCGATAACATGTATGATCGGGACGGCTCGCAGGGAGGCCAGAGCGTAGAATGGCGCAACCTAAGAAGACGCGAACGCACTAGCGTGCGCGGGTCCAGACCCAATCAGTTCTATGCCGTGTTTGTGGATGAAACGAGTGGCCATATCCGCTCCGTAGGTGATCCGATCGCCGATGACGTGCCCCGAGAGTCGATTGTGGCTCCGCCCGGCACAAGAGCGGTCTTCCCGCTCAAACCCAAAGGCAAGGAGATGATTTGGAGCCTGGTCCCGGAGTCTCTTCGCCAACTCGTTGCGAGTGGATTCGCCCGCAGCAACGGGAAGAACATCCAGTATCTCACCAGCGGGACGATCGTTGCTATCGAGCGCGGAGAGGCGATCGTTGCCGGGTATGACGATCAGGGGGCAGTCATCGCGGAGTTTCCGGCAGCAAAGCCTGTGATGCCCAAGACCGTATGGACGCGGGAATCGCACAATCCCCAAACCTCTGGAACATTGATGCTGTCGAAGTTTCTGCCAGGACGAAGTTTCCCATTCCCAAAGTCTCTATACGCAGTCGAGGACGTGATTCGCTTCTTCGTGAAGGACAAGCTATCAGCTGTGGTGCTCGACTTCTTCGGGGGTTCGGGCACGACAACTCATGCCGTCGCCAGGCTCAACCGGCAGGATGGGAGTCAGCGTCAGTCGATCCTCGTGACAAACAATGAGGTCTCGGCCGCCGAAGCGAAAGCGCTCCGCAAAAAGGGTTTCCGCCCTGGCGATCCGGAGTGGGAGGCACTCGGCATCTTTGAACATATCACGAGACCACGAGTCACCTCGGCAATCACGGGCCGTACGCCGGAAGGTGAACTGGTCAAGGGTCACTATAAATTTACCGACAAGTTCCCGATGGCCGAGGGATTCCAGGAGAACGTCGAGTTCTTCGAGCTGACATACCTCGATGCAGAAGTCGTGGAACTGGACATGGCTTTTAGCGCTGTCGCCCCATTGCTATGGATGCGAGCAGGTGGTAGTGGCCCAATCATAGACAGTCGTGTCGACAACTCAGGCCACCTCAAACAATACGAATGGACAGAGGACTATGGAGTGCTATTCAACCCCGACCGTTGGCGCGCCTTCGTCAAGAACTTCCCGATTTCGGCCTCGACAGCATTCATTGTTACCGACTCCCAAACTACCTTTGCTGGAATTGCCTCTGAGTTGCCCGATTCTCTTGATGTCGTGCGTCTGTATGAGAACTACGTAACCGCCTTCGCAATTAATGGGGGACAAATCTGATATGCGCTACGAACTAATCGATTACCAGCGAGAAGCAGCCATCCTTGTGCTGGAAAGGCTTCATATGGGACGTGATTTGTGGACTAACAGCCGAATGACGATGCCATCGGCTTTTGCGTTGTCAGCGATTACCGGGGCGGGCAAGACGGTCATTGCGGCGGCCGTAATTGAGGCGTTACTCCATGGCTCGTCAGACCTCGGGTCAGAGGTGGACCCACAGGCTACGTTCCTTTGGATCACCGACGATCCGGCGCTGAACCGCCAAACCCGTAATAAGATGCTCGATGCCTCAGACCTCCTTGCACCGAAGACTCTAATCGAAGTCGATGAAGGTTTTGTAGAGCGAGAACTGGCCCCGCAGCGAGTATATTTCCTGAACACCCAGAAACTCTCGAAGACGAGCCGCCTGGTTCAGAGTGGTACCAACAACCGAGAGCTCTCATTCTGGGAAATCCTCAGCCGCACAATTAGTGACAGGAAAGCGGTCCTTTACTTGATTTTGGACGAAGCTCATCGGGGCATGAAACGCACCGCAGACCGGACGACAATCGTGCAACGTCTGATCCACGGCGAAAGGGGATCCAACCCGCCTGCGCCGATTGTGTGGGGTATCTCAGCGACGATCGATCGCTTTACCAAGGCGATGGGCGAGACATTAGATCGGACCGTCTACCCACATATAATAGTTGACATCGAAAAGGTCCGGAACTCCGGCCTCGTTAAGGACGTGATCGCGCTTGATCAACCCGACGAAAAGGGCACCTTTTCAACGACGCTACTACGCGACGCGGTGAAAGCCACGCTCGATTTCGAGGCTCGTTGGGCCGCATATTCTGAGAGCGAAGGTGAGCCGAAGGTCCTGCCAGTAATGGTGGTACAGGTTCCCGA
>CAYOYU010000033.1:23802-24570 GCA_964408265.1 uncultured Syntrophorhabdaceae bacterium | reverse complement strand
GACAAGTCCGATACCGCCAAGATCGGTGAGATCGTTCAAGTGGTCGATTCTGAGTGGCCCGGTCTCAGTCCTAACGCGATCGCGCACGTCTTCGGTGAACATGAACCAGTCGTGCTGGGATCAAGAACGATCGATTGGGTACAACCCGAGTCCATCGAAACCGAAACTGATATTAGAGTAGTACTCGCCAAAGAGGCGATCTCGACGGGCTGGGACTGTCCTCGGGCTGAAGTCCTCTATTCCGAGCGGCCAGCCAAGGACGCAACACACATTGCCCAAGTAATCGGTCGGATGGTACGACAACCTTTGGCACACCGGATTGCCACCGATGACGCCTTAAACTCTGTGACCTGTTATCTCCCGCTTTTCGATCGCATGGCAGTGTCATCCATCAAGGATGAGCTGGAGGGTAAGGGCTCAGAGAATGGAGATAATAAGGTCGGTCCAGAAGTGTTGCGTGACGCCAAGGTATTCGAGCGAAACCCGATGCTTCCCGCTGACGTATTTGAATACATTGAAACGTTACCGAGTATTCCCACTCCTGATACCTCCGCTAACCCGTTGCGCCGTGCCAAGAATCTTGTGCGCTTGCTCGCAGATGACGCAAAGGGTAATGCGTTGTTGATGGATGCGGACAGCCTGCTCACCAAAACACTTAACACGCGTATGGATGGCCTTGCTGCTGAGAACGCCTCTACGGTAAAGGCTAATGTGAACAAGATAAAGGTGGTCGAGGTGCACACATCAAAAGTCACGACCACAGGCCAA
>CAYOYU010000033.1:3203-23792 GCA_964408265.1 uncultured Syntrophorhabdaceae bacterium | reverse complement strand
TGTCTACTTGAAACCCACATGAAAGACATCGACCGGGATACCCGAAGGATTATTAACGGTCTGAAGGAAGGCGTTGGGAAAGCTTATTACTCCCACAGGATCCAACAGGCTGCCCCCTCTGCTAGCAAACTGGACATTCGTACCGAGGTAGCTGCTCTTCTTCAAGTGGATGGGGTCGTCGCCGAAATTGAAGCGACCGCTACTAAGTTCGTCCATCAGCAATTGGCAAGTTTCGATGTCGAGATTAAGAACACAACGGGCGCTACACGAGATGCCTATCGCAAGGTTCAAGAACAGACTACAGTGCCGGAAGCTATAACCATCGAACTGCGGACCAACGAGAAGGCCGCAACTAAGACTGGCAATGGACTTGACCTACCCAGATATGCTGGACATATCTATTCAGATTCCAACGGGAAATTCCCCGCCCAGCTTAACAACTGGGAACAGAGCGTCATCACGACAGAGATAGCACGTCCCTCGTTCGTCGCTTGGTACCGCAATCCACAGCGCGCTACCCCGAACTCACTGCGGATCGCGTACCAGGATGAGGCTAAGAAGTGGTGTTCGCTTCAGATCGACTTTCTTATTGTTTCTAGGCGTGATGATGGTGTGTTGGCCTCGTCCATCATAGATCCGCACGGCGATCACTTGGCCGATGCAAAGGCTAAGCTGCGCGCGCTGGTGGAGTTTGCCGACAAGTATGGTGAGCGCTTCTTACGCATCCAGTCCGTCGCTGAGGCAGCAGACGGGTCGCTGAGATGTTTAGATCTCCTAGATGCAAACGTTCGAAAGGTTGTGGGGAGTTTCGAGGGCGGCAAAGTGTCGGCACTTTTCGAGTCTGAGTATGCTATGCCGTATAAGTAGAGGCTCGTGATGGCCTTGAGGTCTTTGATGAGATTGCTTCAACCGTCTACTCTTGAGTCCACCGGCGACCAGCATATAATGGAAGGAGGTTTTTTTGCGCAGAAATTTAGGAGGGAGTTAAGGAGTAACAGGGTGTAAACCATATCACGGCCGTAAAAGGACAGAAGATGAGGTTGTATACACCTATTTCAGTTGAGTCGTTATAGGTCCACCGAGGTAATTATCGTTTATGGAACATACAAATGAGTAATG
The DNA here is from genome assembly GCA_964408265.1 of uncultured Syntrophorhabdaceae bacterium. Taxonomy (GTDB): domain Bacteria; phylum Desulfobacterota; class Syntrophorhabdia; order Syntrophorhabdales; family Syntrophorhabdaceae; genus CAYOYU01. The sequence goes on along the minus strand of CAYOYU010000033.1, from coordinate 22,673 downwards.
GCAATAACCTTGATCTGAAAAATAGAGAGCGTATTTCAGGCCGAATAACAGGGTCTTTCGGCACAAACTACCTTACGCTTATCAGCATCATTCAAAGCGCAGCAATAGGGTATCTAGCCACCATAGTCTTGGATAAATGGCTGTATCTATGTTTATCCCAAAGGATTCTTTCACTTGCGAACTTCTTGATTTTTGTTGCGGTGTGGAATGAATATGCTATGGGCGCAACTTGCTTGATCTGGATTCCTGACCTGAAGGATTCGCTAATCCCTTTTTTCTTCGGTGCGCTGGAATTTACAGTCGTTCAACTAGCTGTCTCTAACGAAAGTCATTGGTATTTGGCGATGGGAGTTTTCTGGGCTCTAGGTATCGGCGCATATGCTAACATGTTCTTGAGCGCGAAACGAAGAGAGATCGCGGATCAGAATGAAGGTATACTTGTTGCTTTGGGAGTTCATACAGTGTTCGCCTATGTGTATTGTTGCGTCGCCAGCATCTTCTTCTTCTTGGCTTGGGGTTGGCTTGGAGTTTGCAAAAGACCTGATCACCTTTTCTTACCCTTCACGTCGGTAGGGTTGTTGGTAATTTTTTTTATTAGATCTCATTTCTACTGGCGACGTATGCTAAGGTACTGCTTCGGGGGAAAAAGTTGACCTCCGGTATGAAGAGACCAAAGATATAGATAACGTTAGAGTGCATACTCAATCAGATTCGGGGTAACTTGGTCGACCCAGTCCCTGAACTCAACAAAACAGTTATAAAGAAGTCGCTGGACAATCCCCACATTTTAGGAACAGTGGTCCATGGCACGTCAAAACAACCCCCCCTGTCCCTGTACTCCAGTAGGAGGTGCCTCCTGCATACCGGTATTTTCTACCGCCTCATAGACGAACCGTTCCGAGACCTGGAGGAGGGCGCAGAGTTCCTTGACGTTTTTGCCGTTGAAATGCTTCTTGATGTAGCGTTTCTTCGCTTCATTGATGGGTTTTGTGGAGATGTAGAGGGTCATGCGGGGGAAATGCTCCCAGAGATCCAGGAGCATCTCCCTTCCGCACCATTCGTAGACAAGGAGAAGATCCCCGGAGAGGAGATCTTCTATCTCAACGTCTTTCATCCAGTCCATGGAGCGCTCCGACACTATGCCTCCTCTGCCGCCTGAGGCGACAGGGTCCGCAAAAGAAAGTATGCAGTACGGAGTAGGCAGCAGAGGCTTTCACTGGCTACCGCATACTCCGCACTCTGGTTTGCCTTTGCTATCTTCACTACGCTGCTTCCTTCCCTATCCGCTGGGCAACTGGGTCTTTGATCCGCTCGATGTTTGGCTCGATGCGGAGCTTGTCCTCCGTCTTCAGGCTCGATCCGACCTTGGCCAGTGTCGCGGCATCCAGGCCGGTCATGGCCTCCTTGTCGGGTTCCTTGATGATCCTGAGATAGCTGTCGAGATGGAGCGCCTCAAGGGCGGCAACGGTGGCCGCTTTGCTCTTCACCACTACTTTGCTCACGATCCGGTAGGCTACCACGCCAAAGGTCAGGTCTTTGCTCCTGACCTTTGCAAACTCCTCCTTGCGCGATTCCGCGAAGAGCGTGATCTGCTCTTCCAGGATATGCCGCTCGGCCTTCAACCCTTCGGCTTTGAGGTCGTATTCGGCTTTGACCTCGTTGACTTTGAGGGTCTGCTCGCCTTCGAGTTTGTTGAGTCTGATGTCGATCTCGCCCATGCGGCGCAGGGCCTGATCAACATCGTTCCAGTCTTTGTACTCACTTACCATTTGTTTTCGTGCCATGTGTCCTCCTATTCTACGGTTTGTAATATTTGCCAGGCGTATCCGCAGGCGATGCCCGCGAGGAAAAGCGCCATATATGCGATCCTCCGCAGCCATACCCTGTCCTCGTGCTCCCGCGGATCATTTCTGACATAGACCTCGATCGCTTTCATACGCACCTCCTCTGGTCTTCCGGGTCACGGCTTTGGCCGGGCCTGCGGCGCAGGCGTAATGGCGGGTTCTGTTTGCCTTTTGTGTGTTGGTTTTGCTGCATGGCCTCAAGGGTTTTGACGATCTTCCGGGCCTGCCGGTCTTCCAGAAAGCGGAGATCGGAGATGCCGAAGTGGGCCAGGAGGAATTTGTTGAAGGCCCGCTCCTTTTCCGCATCAGAAGCCTGGTAGGAGACATCCTTCCACATGGCCTCGATCATGCGGAGCTGGCGCGGCGAGGCCATTCCCGGTCTTCTCTTGAGATCCTCGTATTTCAGGTGGCCTGTTTCTGCGGTCCATCGTCTTTTGCTCCATACCCCGCACTTTTCGCCCACATATTCCAGGCGCTGGATAAGGAGCTGCGCCTTTTGGTAGTCCAGAGCCTTGCAGGTGGTGGCGAAGAAGGGTTCCCGGCCGAGCATGGCCCTGTACATGGCGTCATCCATTCCTATGGCGTGGAGAACCGTATGAATCCGTTTTATCTGCCAGCGTGCGATATCAGCCATGGCCTACCTCCTCACCGCGCAGGTCTGGCAGGCTTTGTAGAGCCTCAGGGTATCAGGATTGCCAGCCTTCATCCCGATGAGCCGCGAGCGCTTCCAGGTTTCCGCGCATTTAAGCGGCGTGATAGCTCCGAGAACGGGGCAGGAAACCTGTCCGTTCGTTCCGTAGATGGATTTGATCTTCTCCACCATCTTTGCCGGGTCTGCGGGGTACTTGCCGCTACAGAGGAGGTCAACGGTGGCCCTGGAGACACCGAGCTCCAGCGCCACCTGTTTTGGACCCTTGGTCTCCACTTCTTTCTTCAAGATCTCAATCCACATTGCATAGCCTCCCCTCATTACAGTGTCTTCCGTGGAGTTCGCCGGTATTGGGATCATAGAGACAGTCATGCCGGGCCGGGGCCCTGGGTCCCGTATTCTTGACGAGGAGGTAGACTATTTTCCTGGTACGGCCTCCAGCTGGTGCGGGCTCACGGCCCAGTGCCCTGACGTAACCCGAGGCGACCAGCAGCGATACATAGGTCTTCGCTATCTGGTAGCTGCATCCGGTGATTGTAGCCAGGTCATCATGGGTGAACTTCTGCAGCCCCCGTATGGCTTTCCATATCTTTTGCGTGGTGGTGGCTTCTTTCATGACCGCCTCCCATTGAGGTCCATTAAACAGACCTCTTTCAGATTGTTTGTCCGTGCAACCGCCTCGGCCTTGTAGAACCAGACGACGACCTGCCGGAACCGGTTTGCCGTCTGATGGATGTGAGCGATAGCGTCTTTGGCGAGCTTCACCTCACAGAGTTGTTCCGCGGCGGAGGTGATGTCGGCCTCTGAGAGGGGTCTGAAGGGCACCACCTCGCTGAACCGGTCGTAGAGGTGCTTGTAGCGCATCAATTTCTTGTCCGCCTCATTCATGCCGATAAAGACGATGGGTGTCTCGGCGACGTCATGTATGTCGCGGAGCGTCTCCAGGACACGGGCGTCGTAGGCGAGGTAATCTACTTCATCGATGATGAGGGTCCGGGGCTTGCTGAGGAGCTGGTCGATAACCTGGCGGAAGAGCACGGGGACCCGAGCTGAAGGGGCCTCTCCGAGTTCTGCCACGATCTCCTCAAGGAGCCAGCGGCCTGTCATGAGCTTCTTTGTCCGGACGAAGACGCCGTCATTCTGGACCGCCCACCAGAGCGCCGTGCGGGTCTTGCCGAGGCCGGGCTCGCCGTAGACAAGGGACATGCCTGGGATGCTCGGTTCCCTTTTTTGGAGCCTGGCCATTGCGCTGGTGAAGGCAATGACATTTGAGGTCCTTGCAAAAACCTTTTTCATCTGCTATAAACCTCCTTAGGGTATAGTGTTTGTCCCCTTCACGAGGGACAGGCCCCGCTTCAGATTGCAGCTGATGCGGGGTTTTTTGTTGTCTGAAGTCGTTGTGCCTCTTCTGCTGCCTGGCGCTGCTCTGCGGGTAGTACCACGTAGAGCAGCCGGTACGTGTCGGTCGATTCGAACCAGAGTTTGAATTCCATATCTTCGGTGCTGTGAAAGCCGTGGGAGAGATGCCATTCGTAACGGTCTACGTCCATTGAGGGGCCGGAGAAGAAGGGACGGGAACCAGGGGTCAAATCGGATAGTGACGGGATCAAATCTTTCGCCCTTTCGGGCACAGGCCTACTTGACACATCGCCATTGTCACTTGTGTCAATAGATAAAGATTCGACCCCTTCGGAGAGGGCTTCATCGGGTATGTGCTGCTCCAGGCAAGGCAGCGAAGGCACATGCTCGCGCTCTAGCTTCTCGATGATCCGGGGGGATACGTCGATCACCTTCTGCCAGTCCAGCTGGACCGTCTTGCCTGCCCTGGCGAGGTCACGGACGTTCTTGATCGTGCGTTTCTCCAGGCTGGCGTGGTGGGCGAGCGTACGTTTCAGGGATTCCACGTCCTTCACATTGCCCAGGTGGGCTGCCATGGGGTGGACGGACTCTACACGGCGGGCTATGCAGAGGGGCTCGCCTTTGCTGGTGTGTACCTTGACTGATGATAGGTCAAAGATGCTGTAACGGATCACGACCTGTTGGCGCAGGCCGTAGAGGTTGTCATCGTAATAGTCGGCATTGAGGAACCTGATTCCGTTGCGTCCTATCTGGGCTATTCTGGCTGCCATCATGAGGTCATCGAGGACGGCGGGATCGACGCCGGGGCCGCGGCCCTGGTCGAATACTTCGCCTATGGTGGCGCCCTTCACGTGCGGGCAGGGCTGTGCCCGGTGGAAGTGGAGCCAGGAGTCGAGGTACTCCACGGTTTCGGCGATGGTGGGCACATACTGGTTGTGGAGGGCTTTGTGGAACTTTTCGTTCCGGAGCATCCAGGCGGGTTTGTCCTCGATAGATGCGCCGGTATAGGACGGCAGGAGCCTTTCAAAGGAGTCTGAAAACCATTTAAACCAGCCTTCGATGATCTTTGCGCGGGCATTGTAGGGATGCGCAAAGACCGGGACGATGCCAAGGCGGCCGAAAAGGCCGTAGATGCCGGTTTCTTCGAAAGATTCCGTTGAGGTGAAGAAGCGGGACCGGAAGGCGCGGCCATTGTCCTGGTAGGCGATGTGGGGATATTTGCCGAGGCGCAGGATGGAGGAGCGAAGGGCGGAGGCGATGCACTGGGTATTTTCCTCTATCATGATTTCGTATCCGGCGAGATCGTAGCTTTTCCAGTCGACGTAGCCCACGAGGGTGGCCCTGCAGGGCTTGCCGGTGAAGGGGTTGATGATCTGAAAGTTGAGCCTGTGGCCGTCGGCTACGAGGACATCTCCCACCTGGAGGAGAGAGGGATCGCGCTTGATGAAGGGCTCCACTTTGTCGCGGAGGGCTTTCTGACCTTCCCGGAGGAGGACCCAGCGGTCGTAGAACTGGGAGCGGAAGCGTTCTGCGAAACGGCGGTAGGTCATGTCGGACTTGTCCGAAGTGATGCCACGGGTGGAGAGATAAGCACGGGTGAGCTTCGTGGCGGTGCCGATGTGGAGGCGGGAGGGCTTGAGGAGGAGGCCGAGAAACGTGGTGGCCTCTTCGGGCGAGAGGGATGGAAAGCCTGCGGCACGGTTCACGTAGTATGTGGGGACGAGGAGCGTCCAGTCCTGGGCGCCATTGAGGGCTGCCTTCCATCGGTAGAGGGTCTGGACGGATGTCTTGCCAAGGATGGCGAAGAGATTGGCGAAGAGGGCTCCGCTATTATAGGCGGAGGCGAATTCGGGGTCGGCCAAGGTCGCCTTGGGATGGCAGTTGCGGTACTCCTGCCAGAGTCGGAGGAGATCCAGGCGGGCAAGGGCTATGCGGCGGGCTTTCTCGGGGAGGGCATCCGGGAGGGTATTCGGAAGGGCAGGCGCGGGACCGTCCGGGGTGCGAGGAGTGGGGAAGAGAGGCGCGGGAGTGCCGGGACCAGGAGCCTGGGCGACGGAGGTGCGAGATTCAGGGGCGAGAGCGGCCATGGCTGAGCGCGAGGTGGCGCGGCGGGCCGGAGAGACAGGGGCGGAGGAATTGGCCGGGGTGGAGGGAGAGACGAGCAAGGGCGTGGTGGTGGCCGGTGCAGTGCGGGTGAGAGGGTCGGAGATGGGCAGGATGCGCGCAGGGCTAAGGGCCTCTATGGGCATCTCTGCATGGAAGAGGTGGAGCCGGGTCTGCTCGGGAAGGCAGGTGATGTGATACTCGCGGCCACCACCCCGCCCCTGTCGGGGACGCGCTGACCAGTTATCGGATAAGGACCTTTTGATGATACCCTGGACCGTGGTCGGCATCCCCGGTAATCCTGCGAGTTCCTTCGCTGAAAACCATTCTTTCATCTTGAATCTCCCTCTATTTCTCTGAGAAAAAGGACCCTTTTCTGCTTTTCTATCTTGAGCCTTCTGAGATCTTCTTCGACGCGCTGGATCTCTGCCCTGAGCGCCTCCGGGCCGGGCAGGAGGAACAGGCCGGAATGGCGGGAGATGACCTCCGCGGCGCGGCGCTGTCCTCCGGTGGCTTGGATGAATGCGGGGAAGTGACTTAGGGGGAGGTCGTGCGGATGAGACGTGGCGGTCAGCTTGCGCGGGAGAGTTCGCGGCCCCGTTCGTCAGTGGCGTGGCGGAGATCCTCGGAAAGGGCTAGTTTGAGTTCACTCCTGATGTCGAGGCTGCCCTTGGGTGGAGTTTTCGAGGCGTCCATCGTTTCGCGGAGGTACTCGAAGAGGGGAAGCTGGCCCGGTGACGAATGTTTGACCCTTTTAGTCATTTACAGCCCTATCGTTGTTTGTTACAATCTGCTTGTGATGACCACCGGTACCCCAGAGTTTTTCGAACGGGACGTTAAGCCGGTCGGCTATATGCTGCTGGATTCGGCGGGATTTACGATGGCCATTCACGACGACCTGCACCGTGGAGGGGCTCAGACCAATTTCGCTGGCTATCTGAACATGGGTCAGACCGTGGAGGGCCAGGAGGGCCTTGCGTCTCCTCTTAAGCATGTCGGTCTTCATTTTTTTTGCTCCCTCAATCATGGATTAGTTACTGTTTACAGAACTATTTATAACAGGTTTAAACTATCTGTCAAGGGAAAAGTAACGGTTTAAAGTTAGCAAGGGGGCTATAATGTTGTTTAAGGAGGTTATATCGGTAAGTAAATTAACAGGTTAAGGCGAACTTTCAACTAATCAGAGCGGCTGGAAGGTGAGTTTAAAGTTAGGATACTAAAGTTTAAACTATGAAACAGAAGATAAACGATCCCGAGCTCGCTTCAAGGATGCAGGACTTAGCAGACCTCGTAGGCAACCCCAACAGACTGGCGAAGGCGTCAGGCCTGGCACTCACAACTATACAAAGCTATTTGACCGGAACGGCGGACCCCGCCAGGGCGAGCCTGATAGCGCTGGCGAAGGCCGGGGGCGTGAGTTTGCGATGGCTTGCGACCGGAGAGGGGCCGAAGTATGAGAGGGAGCTGGCCGGTGCGGAGGGCGGGCATGAAGCAGGGCCGGACGTGGTGCCGGTGGACAAGGAGTTCGTGTATGTGCCGCAGGTGACAGGCCGGATCAGCGCAGGCGAAGGGCGCGTGCCCCTTGAGGATGTCGAGGTGAAGGTGGCGTTTCGCAGGGAGTGGATAAGCCGGGAGGGGAATCCGGAGCATATGGCTCTCATCAGGGTGTCGGGGGACAGCATGGAGCCGACGCTGCTGAACGGGGACCTGGTGCTGGTGGATCGCGGCCGGAATTACGTGGAGCCCCAGGGCGGGATTTATGCGATTGCGCTGGAAGATATTATTATGATCAAGAGGGTGATCGTCATTGAGTCGGGAAGATTGAGGATCAAGAGTGACAACTCTCAGTATGATACGTTCGACATCGATGGCAATAAAATCAAAGTGAACGGCAAGGTCATCTGGTACGGAAGGGATCTGGAAAGGTAGGGATCGGAACCGTGGAGGTCTGACCTGCGGGGATCTTGGACGGCGGGGGGACCGAACCGGAGGCGCTGAACCGAAGAGGATCTCGGGCGACGGGAACTAAAACCGGAAGGCGTGCCGGAGGATCGGGGCGGAAGCAGGTGATCGTGGCCGGATCGCGGGGCCGGAGGGGCGTGGCCTGGCGACGCGGCGATGATTGGATATTAGCGAGGAAGGATGATGGAGAGGATGTGGGAGACGGTGAAGAAGGGTCTTTTTGGTTTTGTTTGCATAGTTGGCAGCCTGGTGATCGCCGCGACGATCTGCACTGCCGCTGACTATAAGTCTAAGGATTTTCCCCCTGCAGAGACGATCCGCAAGGGGCTCGCCACGTACATTGCGAAGGACAACTACGAGATCGGCAACCCTGTAGGCAAGCATAAGGTGTCAGAGAGCGCTTACAGTGTGTATGTGAAGCTGACATCGAAGCACGATCAGAAGGACAGTGTCGAAGAGGTCACGATCATCAAGCTGGATTCCGACCTGTGGATCTTCAAGTGGAAGGACTACAAGCACATCCTGCAGAAGTGACTACGATCCCCCCGACAATGACGAGATAATGCGTGAAACCAGCGGCAAAAGTTCTCAAATTGCCTGTTACTTTTCCGGTAATTCCGGCAATATTTCTCAAACTGCCGTTGACGGCCCGAAATCGCCGCAACGCTTGAAATATCAACGCGCCGCGCGACACTTCTAAACCCTAAAACCTTCTCATACTACCTGAAAAAATATAGTGTCGTTACCGGATTCCCCGCGGAGCATGTCATCTCCAGCGTCTCCCGACAGAGTATCATTTCCAGTTCCGCCCAGAATAGTGTCATTACCTTCGCCGCCGGAGTAGGAGTTGTCACCAGAGCTCAGACGACCGTCGAAGATATCGTTGCCGTCTCCCCTTAAGGCGGTAATGCTACTCCCCGATTTGTTCCACGTATAAATGAAATCATCTCCCGGTCCGCCGTCGAGCATTGCACTCCCGGAGTAAGGGCCGTAGATCGAATCGTTTCCCTCTCCCCCCAGAAGCGTCGCATCGGTGGTATAGTAAGCGAAAAGGGTGTCGTCTCCCGGTCCCCCGTCGGCAGTTGCATTCGGGTTATATACCCCTATTTCATCGTTTCCCAGCCCTCCATAGATTCTGTTGAGGCCGGTATTTATGTTGTCAATGGTGTCGTTGCCGTCGGTACCGAAAATCCCTCGTGCAGTACTGACAAGATCGATCCCGGGGAGGCTTGTATCGTCGGCGAATATGAAACTATCCACCTGGTCATAGGTGTGCAGAAACCAGTTACGGAAGGTCAGGGTGTCCCCTGTTTCTTTTATCCGCACGACGAGATTTCTCTCTGTGCCGTTGAATAGTCCGTAGACGTCGAGTGACTCAGGAGTAATACCGGTTCCATACCGTACAGTGTCTATATCAGTCGTGTTATCCCAGTAGTTGAACCACCCAGTTGTTGCTTCACCATTTTCCACCGTGTCACTGCCATACCCGATGCCGAAAGCATAAGTGTCGTTGCCGTAACCGCCCCTGAGCACATCACTCCCTCCTCCGCCGTCCAGGACGTCATTGCCGTCCTCTCCGAAGAGGGTATCGTTCCCGTCGTTGCCATAGAGGATATCGTAGCCGGCAGACCCGGATAATGAATCATTGCCTGCATTTCCCGACAGATTATCGTTACCCGTACCTCCAGTCAGGCTATCGTTGCCGGTACCGCCGGCCATCACATCGTTTCCTGACCCGCCGTCGAGAGTATCATCTCCTGATTCACCGTCAAGATTGTCGTCCCCCGCCAGGCCATGGAGGGAGTCGAAGCCTCCCCCTCCCAGGACCACGTCATTTCCAGTCCCGCAAAAGAGCACAACCGGAACTTCATTTCCCTTGATGAGGTCGTTCCTACCCCCCACATACAACGAATCGTCACCAGCATCCCCCATAAGGTCATCGTTGCCTCTGTCACCGAAAAGAAGGTCTGACCCTTCACCGCCCCAGAGCGTATCATTATCGGAACTCCCATAAAGAGAATCATCGCCGCAATCTCCGGCAATCTGGTTGGGACAACCAGATACGCCACGAATGAGGTCATTTGCGGCGCTGCCCGTAACGGGGCTTAGCAGATGCCTCACGTCAGTGTCTGTGAGCGTTGTGCCGTCAGCGAATATAAAGGTGATCATTGAAGTGGAGCCATCGAAAAAACCGTTGAGTCTTACTGTGGCGCCCGTTTCTTTGATCCCTACGATGAGGTTGTTTGATACATCGAGGGAAGCAGAAAACTCCAGAGAATCCAGGGTGATTCCTTCACCAAGCTGGATTGTGTCGTTGCCGTTCAACTCCATAATTGTGTCGTAGCCGACGTCCAATTGGAACAGGTAGGTGTCATCGCCCGGCCCGCCAGAGAGTTGGTCATCGCCCGGCCCACCGTCAAGGATATCGTTGTCATTCTCTCCGAACAATTTATCGGAACCGGAATCGCCCATGAGCAGGTCGTCGCCTGAGTTTCCATAAAGCACGTCATCTCCGGGCCCACCATTCAAAATATCGTAGCCCGTAAGACCACAGAGGCTATCGTTGCCTTCTTCACCGTGAATTGTGGTACCGATGTTTGTTCCGTAATTGCCGAACCCATAAACTATGTCATTGCCGCCTGTGCCAATAATGGGTTCCATGACCTGACTTACTTCTGTCGAGGAAAGCACTGTGCCATCGCTGAAGATGAACTCTTCAATCTGATACGGTTCGCCTTCCAGGAATCTGTTCAGCCTGAGGGTCTCCCCGGTATCCCTGATGCGAATAAGGAGATGATGACCCTCGTATGTCTTGATTCCCTGGAATTGAAGAGAATCAAGTGCTATACCGTCACCGAAGACAAGTACGTCGTGGCCTTTCTCGTCTCCGGAGGCTGGAAAATATTCGCAGTTCTCGATGGTATCATTACCTGAGCCGAGACCAAAGAAATAGGTATCGTCACCACGTCCGCCACGCAAGACGTCGTTTCCTTGGCCCCCATCCAAAAAATCACTACCATCTTCTCCAAGCAGGGCATCACTACCATCTTCCCCGAAGAGGACATCATTATTCCCTCCGCCGTAGAGAACGTCATTGCCGCTCCCCCCGGACAAAGAATCATTGCCGTAGTATCCATATAAAATGTCATCTCCAGGGCTCCCTGATGAGACATCATCGAAGGGTCCTGCTCCCGGGATGACAATATCCTGTATCTCCGTTGGGGTTAGGGTCAATCCGTCAGAGAAGGTGATCGCATCCGTCTGGTATGCCTCTCCATCAAAATACTGGTTCAGCGTGAGGGTCTCCCCTGTATCCTTAATCCGGATCACAAGGTTATTCCCGCCCCCACCGTAATCGATTGTGAAATCGAGGGAGTCCGGCGTCAGACCTTCGCCCAGTTGGACGCTATCATAGCCGTTATCATCTTCGTAACTATCGATGGTGTCTGCGCCCGAACCCCGCCCGAAGAGATAAGTATCGTCACCAGGGCCTCCACGGAGAAAGTCGTTGCCTTCACCGCCATCGATAATGTCATCGCCGTTACCCCCCAACAGGGTATCATTCCCTGAGTCTCCGCTGAGTATGTCGCTGCCCGCCAACCCGGAGAGGAGGTCGTTTTCCGACCCGCCCGAAAGGCTGTCGTTAAAATCGCCTCCGTAGAGGCTGTCGTTTCCTTCAAGACCGTAGAGTTCGGTGCAGTAGTTTGGGTGTCCCGACAGGGTGTCACCATCAGCAGTACCGGTATGAATATTACCGAGCCTGCCTAAATCGTCCGATTCCAGGATGCTGCCGTCGGCAAGCCGAAGGTCGTCTAGCTGGTACGAGGATCCTTGGTAAAAGTTGTTCAGCGTGAGGGTTTCGCCGGTATCATTGAGGGTAATGAAGAGGTTGGTGCCCTGACCCGGGCTAGAGCTTGAGATTCGAAGTGATTCGAGACCTATCCCTTCGCGAAGCTGAATCGTGTCGTTACCCTCTGAATGATCTTCGTAGCTCTCGATGGTGTCGTTGCCCGAGCCGGTTCCAAAGAAATAGGTGTCGTTACCAGCGCCGCCGCGAAGTAAGTCATCACCTTCGCCGCCTTCCAGGGTGTCATCGTCAAAGCCTCCGAAGAGACTGTCGTTTCCTGCGCCGCCCCGGAGTTCGTCGTCGCCGTAGCCTCCGCAGAGGGTATCATCCCCGGTTCTGCCAAGAAGTATGTCGTCGCCGGTCCCACCAGCCAGCGAGTCGCTTCCCGGTCCTCCATCGAGGATATTGCTGCCTGCCTGGTCTGTTAATAAGTCATCCCCTGCTCCTCCATACAGGACGTCGTCACCCGTACTTCCCCATAACGAATCATTTCCGTCATTCCCGTAAAGAACGTCATTACCGCCGACCGAATATATCAGATCGTTTCCGCCACCGCCTTGAAGGGCGCTATCTTTTGATGTAGTACCGCCTATTGAATCGGCATTCTCTGTTCCGGCAACCAGGGTCTTTCCCGCAGAGTCTATGATCCATAGAAATTCTTCTCCATGGGCAGTAAATGAATTCCTGAACTCAAGAAAGCTTCTTCTGTCAACGTCAATGAGCCAATGAAGGGCTCGTGAAAACTCTGATAAGTCTGCCTTGCCCACGGAGGGATCGTTGGCAATCCGGCTCTCCAACTCTGCTGTCACAAGGCCGAGATTGGCTCCAATACAGGATCTTTCCTCATCCCACTTGTACCTGATACATTCGCAGAGTTCTTTAAGGCGGGTCTGAAGTATAAGCCCGCTATAATACATTTCAAAGATTCTCGTATAGGACTGGTCAAGGAGGGCTGCAGCGGTCGGGATTGGATTCGTTGTGTCACCGATGCCAGCAAAGCCGTGGCCGATAAATGCTTCTACAACGTGCAATTTTCGGGCATCAATGAATTGTCCTCTGCTTGAAGGATCGATCGTGTTGCTGTCCGTCCAATTGAGGATGATCTCCTCCATCAGGGCTTCGCGGGCGGTCTGGTCTGTTTCCAGCGAGAACTGCTCAACAAGAGACTTTAACTGTCCGGTGCTGTCTCTGACCATAGCCTGGCGCAGGTCATAGATGGTTCCATATCCCTGAAGGTCGGGAAGGTCCTTGATATCGTCGGGCACGGGCAGAAGTTCTTTAGGAATGGTGGATCCCTGATCCACGTTGAACCATACGGCTTCCGCCCGGAGAACCGTTCCGTCGCGCACAGTGAAGCTTCCGTGCTGCCTATGTTCGTTGCCGTAACTGTCAACAGCATTGGAATTGACAAATTCTGTGGCTATGGACATGATGCTAAGCTCTTCGAGAGTGAACAGTTCGGCAGCCTCAGATTTGCCGTCACTGTCCAAGTCTTTCCAGATTCTAAGTGCAGCATAGGCTGGATCGTCGGCGTCTATTACTCCATCCTCGTTAAGGTCAAGTTCCGCCAGTGCAACGAAACCAGTCCACGCCTTCGTGCCATTCGCAAGTGGCGTCTGGTCGCTGAACAATTCACTACCTTCGCCGATGACGCCGTCACCGTTTCTGTCCAAAACGAGGAATCCATCGTCAGGGGAAACCCATCCTGTCCTTTCAGTGAAACCGTCACCGGAATAATCAAAGTTGACCCCTTCGGCGATGCCCGTTGTCTTAATCCCGTCACCATCAAGATCAAGGATGACCGGATCCACGGGTACTGCAGCAGCGGCTCTGCCCGGTGGGTCCTTGGGTGGCGCCGGGTTCAAAGGTGGTTTTTCGTCTTTCTTTGTTTCTCCTAAAGATATGCCAAAGGTACCGTTTACGAATCCTTCCACCGTGACGGTCGCCGTCGTCAGATAATTGCTTATGAGGAGGTCAGTCTGGTTGCCGCTCCAGCGGTAGGTGTTCCCGTAGACGTCTGTGTATATGCCGTTTTCTCCGTCTCCACCGGCAAGCTTCACACCTGCGAAGAAGGTGCTGTCTTTGGTGGTGCCGTCCCCGAGACCATCGTCGATGATTCGTTGGTGGCCGCTGTCACCGGCGACGTAGTAAGTGTCAGTGCCGGGGCCGCCATCCAGTTCGTCGTCCCCTTCTTCATCTATCAATGTGTCATCACCGTCGCCGCCCACGAGAACATCGTTATTCGATCCGCCGACAACAGTGTCTTTGCCTGCACCGGCGTAGATGACGTCATTGCCTGCGCCGGACTTTAGAAAGCTGTCCGCATTGCTAATATCGAAAATGAGATCCCCTCTGTTGGAAAACCAGGAATTCTTTTGGATTGCCAGGACAACTTGGCCATCAACTGAATTGAGTTTGTCGGTAGGTAAACTAAGTCCTTGCAAAACAGCTCGAGCCGTCTCGCGGTAGTCTATCCCACCCGTAGAGACGGACATTGTAACCCCTTGTTTGTTAGCGAGGAGGTAGTTGATGATTTTGTCTTTGCGGTAGGCAATGAGTTGCTGAGCGAATTGGTTGAATTGTGTCCAGTTTAAGCCGTCACTGACATCGGTCAGTGGAGAAATATCAAAATCCTGAAATAGCTGTACATAAGTGGAAAAGGGGATTCCATTGCCATCGGCAAAGCCCTGATGTCTGGCTTTGCCTGCGCTTGTATAATTGATTCCGTTCATGTTCAGAAGAACGGTTGGAGGTGGAGAGATCGGAGCGCCAGTATTCGTATGGGTCTGCAGGTAGATTTGTTTTATGGCCAACGCAACACCAAGCTCACCCAAATTGTGTGCAGCGGCTGAGACCCCTGCGTTCGTTAATCTAATAGCTTGGGGTGCCCCAACTACCTGTCTCTTATCGTCCATCCACTGAATAGTGAAATTCTGGTCTATCATGCTATCTAATTGGCCCTTCGACATACCTACCAGCCTTCCAAGTGCAGCGTTTCTTACATAGGACCATTTACTGCAGAAAGGTATGGTGATGTCCGGGATACCGCTAAACTCCATAATGGCGGAGAGCTCCTGAGCTATTGGGTTCGACTTGTACCTCTCATCAGAAGTTGTGCTTAGCATCATTCCGATATTGTGAGAAAAATCGAAAGTCTTAAAGAGAGAATACTTATCTGCAAACTTTGAAAATTGGTAAATGCCGATATAGCCATTTCCGTTGTCGCTGTTGTATTTGTTTTCTCCTTCCACCTTCCCTAATGCGTCCAAAAAGCCCAGCCAGTCGCTACGGACATTGAGTACGTCTCGGACTAAGAGGCTTGATTTCGTAAGGAATTTGGTATTTCTACCCCAGTTAACGGTGCCCATGTGTCACTTCTTAAAGGAAGACGAAGACAGTTCTGTGATGTTACACTGATTGCTGATATAGTAATTTTTTCCGTCAGTGATTAATGGAAACGTACCGGAAGTCCGTAGAAGGCAGCTGCGGCCACTAGGGGGGAAGATTAGTTGAAAATCTGGGTATTTAAAAACTCGCTCTGCCACATGGAATTTGTTGTCGTCCCAAGCGGTTGCGAACGATGTCTCTAATACAAAGTCTTCTCGACCGTCGAAATTTATGTCTAGTATCCAGAGCGACTCAAGCCACTCAATACTAAACTGTTGCCCGGATTCTTTGATTTTGTTGGATAGATTCTGCTGTTGTTCTCTGTCATATGTTTGAGCCACGCTCTTGCCTTCCGCAATCCAAACCTTGCGGTTATCCGGGTAGGCAACACACACGGTTATTCGGTTGTCAGCTAGTGAATCCCCCGTCTGGAGAACGTTGTATATAGTGACAGACTTACCTTTATAGGTTGGGACCATGGTAAGCAGATTTCCAGTGTCTTTGCCATACTTGATCATCTCAAATACTTCCTTAAGACGGCCCTTTTGCTTGTATTGGTATACGTCCCACCCGTATGATGGTGCTTCGTCATCGAGTGTGACCAAAGCCCACATCGTTTTCTTCTTGCCTTTGATTATGGCCTCGTAATTGCTGTACCCGATCTTCTTCTCCTTATCTATCCACTCAACCTTCAGAAAAGCATCGCACATGGGAAACCGGTCTCTCAGTTCCTGGGGCGGGTTTTCCATAAATCCGATATTCGTAAGAGCTGACGTGGTAATAGTCTCATTTGTCTTCCTGGCGGGTTCCTCCCCTGACGCCCCGACGGGTATTCCTCCGACGAGTACGGCCAGGGTGAGCAGCATTAAGACTAGAGTGCGGTGCATGGTGTTCCTCCTGTGCGGTTCGTTACGGTTCAACATCACCTCTCCGCAAACGGCCGGTAGCCGGCAGGCATGGCGTAGGCGAATGGTTGTTCGCCGAAATTGACCTGGATGATGCCGTCCCTCGTGAAACCGGCCATGCTGACGCTTGATTCCACGGCGACCCGGTAGGAGCGGCCCAGCTTCACGTCCATTCCACCAGCGCTTCCAGGGGCATCTTTCCACGCCCCGTTGACGCTTGAATAGTACTTCCCATTGTCGAGGTCAACTGCGATACCGAGTCGGACCGGGGAAGCATTGACCCACTGCCGGCGCACATTGACGGTGGTATGGAAGTTCTCGACGGAGCCCATGATCCCGAAAGCGAAGGTGGCATCGGCAACCTTCGCTATGGCCCCCCGGTTGATATATGCCTCGAAATACCACTTGCCCTTACTGTGGCTCATGGGTGAGTGGATTTCGTAAAGGGCATGCTGCTCTGGAGGCGGAAGCGTAATGCGGGCGGGGCTGGGGCCAACAGGTGCCGGCTTCGGCTCAGGAACAGGACGTTCTTTCCGAGCAACCATGGCGGTCAGTTCCGAGACACGCTGCCGGGTGAACCGGATTACACAGACCGTTTTCCTCTGATTTTGCAGGATGGCCTGCATCCATTTTTCCCGGTCACTCTCTGTGCTGTCAAGATTGCAGACGGAATCCCTCGTCTTAAGCCAGGTTCGCTGGTCGTTTCGGAGCTTCTTCTTTCCGGCCTCATCGGATTTTTGCATCAGTGCCCTGTAGGTGTCGTTAATCTTGGCGTCGCTATCGCGCAGTTCGATGGCGAGGCAAGTCCGCACATCCTCGTAGCGGTCGGGATCTTCGCAGTCGATGCTCCGGCCAGTGCCGGGCAGGACCGCCGGAATTAACAGGAACAGGACGAAGAACAGCAGGCGTTTCATGTAACCCCCCTTTGTTTCCGGTTGGTACCCGGCAAAAAGTCATGTATCAACAGTGCGGTGGTGCAGGTGAAGCGAGTTGTTCTGTACTTCAATTAGTACGATATCTCCATTATTCTGGAGTCACTGACCCCTTGTCAAGGGGAATTTAAGGGGAGCAATCGGGTTGCTTGGGGCGGGCAGATCTAAAGGCCCAGAAGGGAAGAAAATATGGGAGTTATGGGAGAGAGAAGAAACATGGGAGTGAAGACTATGGGAGGTGAACGCATTCCTTCAACGATGTTCTGTTTGCCCGACCGTGCGGCATGCACCATCTGGTCAGCGGTGCGGTCCCCTTTCTTGAGAAAGGGTGCATAGAAGCGGTGGGTCATCTCGTAGATCACGGCTGTCTTCCGGCAAGAAAGCGGGCTCCTGTAGTCACCCCGCAGAGGCAGGATGGTTTTCACATCAAAATGGATGCGGTGGCGATGAAATCGGGCGACCTGTTGTCAATGATTGCCCGGGGAGGTTTCCCCATTTTTCTTGAACAGGGTATTCTCCACCTCTTCCAGGTGTCGCCGCATGGCCTGCCGGGCCATTGTCCCGTTGCCTGCTTTGATGGCGTTGAGAATGTCGCGATGGCCTGCGAGTGATTTTTGTTTCCTCTCGTCAGTCTGAAGATAGGCCTCCCGGGTCTTCCGGAGAAGCCGCACCAGGGCAACGAGAAGCCGCTCCAGCACCTTGTTCCCGGACATCCGTGCCAGGGCGTAATGGAAATTGGAGTCGGTCATCACGGCGCTCTTTCCGCTCGCCATGGTCTGCTGCTGTTTCTCCACGATCTCTTCCAGCACCTTGATATCTTTTGGGTTGGAACGGTCCGCAGCCAGGCCGGCAATTTCCGGTTCCAGAATCCTGCGGAGGGTGAAGACGTCTATGATATCGTCCTTCTCGTGAAAGATGGACGCAGCGAGAGGCTTTACTATGGCTTCCTCGCTGGTGGCCATGACATAGGTGCCGTCACCCTGCCGTCTTTCCACGAGGTGGAGCATTTCCAGGGACAGGACTGCTTCGCGAACGGTAGAGCGGGAAACCTTGAAGGTTTCCGACAGCTCCTTCTCGTTGGGAAGCAGATCGCCCTGTTTCAGCTTACCCTTTTCGATGAGTGTTCTGATCTGGGTGACAATGTCTTCGTAGGCCCGCTTCTTCCTGACCTGTTTCAGCATCTCCGGTGCTCCTTTATTAGTCTCGAATCCTCGGTATTCACTGCATCAACCCATTCCTCCCATGCCGTCTGTGGAAAGGATCAGGCAAGACCCCTATCAATCGGGGCAGAAGCCGTAATCATAATCTCTCGTCAGGGTCGGGTTTGCCACCTTGGCACATATTTTCAGCCGTACACTGCCGGAACAGTTCGTAAACGTATCGGTAGCGGTAGTATCAACGCCGGCACAGGTTCTGCCAAGCAATTTACCTCCCAGCGAGCCCCCGGAGTAAACATATCCGAAGATTGGCGAAACAAGGTAGGAACTATAATAAGGGCTGTCACACATTGAAGAGCCATTTTTGTAGGCTTGGAAAGTCCTGGCGGTCGAGCCGGTATTGACCGAAGCTTTAAAGAGAAAGGTTGCCTCCACTTTATCGGGGAGGTTCGCTCCACCGGGCACCTGAACACAATAGGAACTGAGCGCCATGGCAGGAACAACTGTGAGTGTGAGCAGCGACAGGCAGGCCGCAACCATAATAAAAGTTTTCATCAGTCCCTCCGGATTCGTTGAATTTGTAGTCAGCCGCTATATCCAATCTATACCACTTTGCAGCAGATGAACCAAGAGAAAAGGAGAGGCCTGGGGCTCCCGAGAATCACGGCGCGCAAGTTCCGTGGTGCCGGCGAAAGCGGGTTGGGCTGTCACCGGGTTCGTCAAGGGAAAACTGGGGGGGAAAGTGGTTCCCGGAAGGGCTGTTGACAGCGGCCCATGCCGTGCTATCATTGGTTTATATCCGTCTTAAGGAGGTCCTCATGGTCAAGTCCCGGTTGAAGAACTGTTTTACAACAGCTCTTTCTCTGATGCTGGTGCTGCTCATGTCGTCGGTCCTTGTTCAGACCTTGCTGGTTGAGGCGGGCCATGCGGAGAATGTTCTGGTGCCCAACGTGGTGGGCATGACCGTGAAGGAGGCGATCATAGCCCTGCAGAGGAATGGCCTCAAGGCCGATTGCTCGAAGGTAATACCCGTGGGGCTTGCCGGTATGGTGGATGAGTCTGCTTACATGTCTTTTGTCTATAATACGCCGGTACGCACACAAATCCCTGCGGCCGGTTCGCAGGCAGCGAAGAATTCCGCGGTCTTCCTTAGCGCTGCTCCCGCTACCTCGCCGTCCTCAAAAGTGGCGCCAGGCAAGCCTGTCGCCAAGAAGCCGGCCCCCGCTCAGCAGGTCCCTCAAGGCTCGCTTGATGCCTGGATAAAGAGGCAGCAGGAGGAGCAGGAGCGTACAAAGGCGATGAAAGGATTGGAGGAAGCAATCAAG
>CAYOYU010000033.1:0-3193 GCA_964408265.1 uncultured Syntrophorhabdaceae bacterium | reverse complement strand
AGACGGATCCTGAGATACAGAAGAACAAGGCGAAGACCGCCTCGGATGTCAGTAAGTCAGCCCAGCATATCCTGGTGGAACCGTAGGGGGCCGAAGAAGGCCCGGAAGGGTAGGGCAGAGCCTCCACTTTTACTCGAAGGTGAAGCCTTTCTCTCTGAACAGCCTGAGACATGCCTCGACGGCCCGTCCATCGTAAAGAATACCTTTGTTCTTCTCGATTTCATCCAAAGCCGCATCGATTCCGAGGGCGGGTCTGTAGGGCCGGTGCGAGGCGATAGCCTCCACCACGTCTGCCACGCTCACTATCCGGGCTTCCAGGAGGATCTCCCCATCTTTCAGCCCCCGGGGATATCCCGAACCGTCCAGCCTTTCATGGTGCTGAAGGACAATCTCCGCTACAGGATTCGGGAGGCCGGCGTCTTTCAGTATGTCATATCCCGCCTGGGGATGGGCCTGGATGAGTCCCAACTCGATGCCTGTGAGCCTTGAGGGTTTACTCAGTATCTCGGCGGGAACGGCCATTTTTCCGATGTCGTGGACGACACCGGCCGTGGTGATATGCTCGATTGTCTCCTGCTCCAGCCCCATCTGCAGCGCTATAGACCCGGCAAGGCCGGATACTTTCTTCTGGTGGCCCGAAGTGTAAGGGTCTCTCGTTTCAACGATGAGCGATATGACCCGGACCGTGTCCACGAGGGACTTTTTCAGCCTGTTCATAGCCTGTGCGAGGTTCTCTTCAGTCTGCTTTCTCCTCGTGATGTCCAGGGCAGCCCCACGAAACGCGAGGAGCCTGCCGTGCGGGCCCCGGTGCGGGCCAGCGGTGCTACTGAGCCACACCGGCCGTCCTGATTTGTGCAGTGCCATGTACTCCAGGTCACGGAACCCCGACCTGCTTCGAAGATGCTTCTTGACGAAGTCGGTCATGCGTTTGGTCTCGGATTCGGGCATGTACCCGGATACCGGCTTCCCCAGGATCTCCTCCGGAGTGTACCCCAGGATGTCTTTTACGCGGCCGCTGACGAAGGAAATCTCCCAGTTGGCATCAAACTCGAAGATGAATTCGCCTGCCGCTTCGCTGATGTCCCGCATCCTCTGCTCACTGGAAACAAGGGCCGCCTGCGCTTGCCTATGAACCAGACCGATCGCCACCTGCGCGGCTGCACCTTCGAGAGAGGAGACCAGCCCGGGAGTGAAGCGGCCTGCGGTCCGGTCACAAAGCTGCAGTACTCCAAAGGTCTCGGCGCCGTGGCGGAGCGGAATGAGCGCCCAGGATTCGTATCCCGCACTGTCACCTGCAATGCGCTCCATGGCCTGCCAATCCGCTTCGGCGGCTGCAGCACGCAGTTCCGCCGCGCTGTTCGACCAGAGACTCTCCTGCCGGGTGAATAGGGAGATGTTGGGGGCAGAGTCGTCTTTCAAACAAATCTTCACGTTTTCACAGCCTGTCCATTCCTTCAGGATCCTGGTCGATCCCCGGATCAGCTCGTGGGTGAGACTCTGCTTGTTCAGGAGGCGGAGCAGCTTCAGAGTTGTCTCCCGTTCACGCCGGTTCCGGACCTCCTCGGTGATGTCCCTGAAGAAAGCCTGTACCACCTCTTTTCCGTCGAGGTCGAGAATGCTGGTTTTTATCTCCACGTTCCTGACCTGTCCCGACTTGGTCGCGAGATGCGCGTCGAGAACACGCTTCCGGTTACCGGGGCGGTTCAGACCGGAGGAGCGTTTATTTGCGGGTTTGCCCTTATCCACGAGTTGCAGGATGGTTTGCGGCCGCCCGACGATCTCGGAGCGTTCATAGCCGCTGAGATCAAGAAATGCTCTGTTTACGTCGAGAACGACCTTTGATTTCCGGTCTGCCAGCCCGATGCCCTCTGTGGCTTCATCGAAAAGCTTGCGATAGCGCTGTTCACTCCCATAGAGGGCTTCAACGGCCTCTTTGCGTTGTTCCTCCACGGCCAGGGATTCCAGGGCAAAGGAGATATCCATGGCAAGCTCGTCCAGCAGGAGGACTTCCTCATCGTCAAAGGAGTGCTGTTCAGCGGAACAGAAGATGATGACCCCCGTTACGGAGCCGCTTCCGCTGATGGGAAATGCGGCCATGGAACGGAAACCGCAGACAAGGTCCTTCGCCGATGATAATATGAGGCCTCTCTCCTTCTCGATGTCGTTGGATATGAGGGGCTTCCCTGCACGAACGGCTGTTGTAGCCTCTTTAGTCAGAAAGCTTTTTGTCCTGTTCCTGAATCCTTTTCGGTCCTTACAATCCGCATGGGCCCATGCGGCCTCCTCGAACAGCCCTGTTTTCTCGTTGAGGAAGCCGATCCATGCCATCTGGAACTTTCCGTGGGCGATTGCCACGCGGCAGGTTTCCTGAACGAGATTCGTCCCGTCGCGCTCCCGCACGATGAGCTGATTGATGTCGCTGAGGACGGCATAGGTCCGGTTGAGTCTCAGTATATTCTGTTCCGCCTGCTTGTGTTCGGTGATGTTGTCGAAGACGGCGACGAAGAAACCCGGCTCTGTGCTGTATACTGAAATGGAGAGCCAACCCCCGAAAGTCTTCGAATAGGTCTCAAATCGTTCCGGTCTGCCTGTGATGGAGACCCTGCCATAGGTCTCCAGAAGACCTGGATGAGATTCCCTTATGCCGGGGATTACGTCGCTCACCCGCCTGCCCACGACATCCCGGAGTCCTGTCAGCTTGTAGAACGCTTCATTGACGGAGAGGTAGACAAAGTCTTCCGGCCGGCCGTCTTCGAAAATCATCTTGCAGTGGGCAAAACCGTGGAGCATGTTCTGGAAAAGAGAGTGGTAGCGCCTTTCGCTCTCCCGGAGGTCTTCCTCCATCTCCTTTTGGGCGGTTATGTCCGTATTGCTTCCCCTGGTGCCCAGGAAACGGCCCGCATCATCGTAAACGGGATGACAGGTGTGGCCGATCCATCGCATTGCTCCGTCACGGCGGAAAATGCGGAACTCGATCTTCCCGGGGATCTGTCTCTCCGCTTCCTTCAAATGCTCCTCAAAACGGGTGCGATCATCGGGGTGCAGAGTGCGGAGGCGAAGTTCCGGGTCTGCGAGGAAATCCTGGGGCCCGTAGCCGGTTATGACCTCACAGGAGGGCGAGGCAAAGACGAACTTGCCTTCCGGGTCGACCTAAACCTCAAAAGCATTGGTGCTGCCCGCAAGGCCCCAGTAT
>CAYOYU010000032.1:21605-28403 GCA_964408265.1 uncultured Syntrophorhabdaceae bacterium | reverse complement strand
GAACGTGAAAAAAGGCGTTGAAAAACCGAGCGAGAAGGAGGTCGCCGAGAAGAAGGCGATAAGGGACGCGGAACGGTTTTTCGCCGGGAACGAACGGGCCATTGCAGACTATGCCCAGCAGGGAGGATTCGTCTTCAGGGCAGGAGACCGTTGGTCTTTGGACATCACGAAAGGGTACGGAACCTTCGATCCATATTTCTTTCTCCTCAAGGGGTTCACGGCAGCGGAAAGCATGTGGGCCGTCTGCCACGAGATAGAGCGCTTCCGGGACTGGAGGAAGAACCCCCGGGCTTACGCAGATCTCTATTCACGGATCAGGCCCGCGCGGCGACTTGACCTTCTTTACCATTTCAGCATCGAGATCATGGCGAACAGGGAGGAGAACCGCAGGTTCCCTGCGCACCAGGAGACCATGGAACGCCTCTACCGGATGAAACTCTTCATGCGTACCGACTATACCAATGCCCCGCGCCACATCCAGCTCCTTTACGCCATGTTCCGGGAGAAAGCCCTGCCAGACGAACGGCTGGACCTCACGGAAGAAGTCAGGGCGGAAATAGAGCGGATGGAGGACATCGACGGCGAGGGAACGGACCTGATCCTCCTCGTTTCGGATCCTACCGCTGATCCCCGGGACCGGTTCGAAGTGGTCCGGGATTACATCGAACCCGTCTACGAACGGCTCTTCCAGCTTGATCTGGAGGAAAGAAAGGATCAAAAGCAGAAAAAGAGCGGCCGGGGTGAGGACCCTCTGAAAGGGGAAAGCATCGAGGGGGGATCGAGGGAAAGCAACAGGGATACCGTCGATGCCGACTCCGCGGATGACGAGAAGGAAGAGTCCGAAGCGAAATCGGATGAAGACTACTTTGCCCGCGAATATGCCGAGGCTGCCGAAAAAATGCTCCGTACGCTCACTCCCGAGGAGGTACGGGCACAGATAGAAAGGGAACTCCAGCGCTCAAAGGAGGATAACCGGTCTCCTGAAGATATGGCCCGGGACCAGTTCAAGCTGCAGCATGGCGTCTCCGTATCGGAGGCCGAGGAATATGCCGACGAGTACAGGAAGATCGAATTCCAGATAAGACCCTTGAGGGATATATTCGAAAGAATCATCTCCACCAGAAAGGAGGTCAAGAGGAGGCTGAAGGAACGGACGGACCAGGGTGTCATAGTAGATCCTTCCATGATTGCACAGGCTTACATCGACGCGCAGAGCGGAATTCTCAACTCCAGGACCCAACTCCAGGTACGCAGAGAAGAATTCGATGAACACAAACTCAGGGAGTTTCACTTTACCCTGATATGTGATCTCTCGGGCTCCATGAACGAACAGTGGCCCGGCGGCAAGAGCCATGAACAGAAGCTTTCAGTCATCCTCATTTCCGAAGCCCTTGATGAATTTGAGAAGAAACTGAGGCAGGAAAGGCTCGAACAGTCCGTCGACCTCCACGTACTCACCGAAGTGAGGGGCTTCCATGCCCGGGACGAGGAACTGAAAGCCCTGGGCGATTCCATCGACTTCTCCACGAGGGTGAGGATTTCGAAACGTCTCGACAATTGTACGGGGAGCAGTACGGCTGATTACAGGTCTCTCCTTAAGGTTGTGGCCGGAATCGGACCAGAGACCAGGGAGAGGATGAGGAATGGTGATCTGAAGAAGGTGCTCATGCTTATTACCGATGGCGGAAGCGACGACGTTTCCCTCGCCGTTGCAGCAAGAGAACGGCTGGAGGAGGCCGGGGTCATTGTGAGGGCCATCCAGGTGGGCAGGCCCTCCCGCCATGACGTGAAGAAGTTCAGGACCCTCTGGCAGAAAAACGGCCGTCCCTGCAGGGAGGTATCGCTGCTCGTGCCGACCATGGAGAAACTGCTGGAGGATTTTCTAAGTGATCTGTAAGGTCTTGTGCAACGGGTACTTACGCTGAAACCTGCATGCTGTTTCTGATGAGCCGCTTCATCTTTTCAAGAAGCTCCATCTTCTCTTTTTCAGGAAAACCTTTCAGCATGGCGTGGGTATGTTTGTCTCTCTCCTGTTCTATGTTGGAGAGTGTCGCCTTTCCTTTGGCAGTGATTTCAAGGATTGTGGCCCGTTCATCGGTAGGGTCCGGTTTCCGGATGATAAAGCCGTTCTTCTCGAGCCTCTTCGCGATTCCCGTCATATTCGCACCAGGTACGAGCATGATGCGGCTCACCTCGGTGATCCTGCTCCGGCCATCTGTTGAAGCATCGAGAACTCTGAGAACATTATATTGTGGAAAGGATAAATCATATTTCCTGAAAATGGCAGAGACCACCCGCTTGAAAATTTCTGCCGCTCTCACCACAGCCATGAGAAGGCTTTCATCATCACTCAGGTCACTCCGATAGTTTGTCAGCTCCATAGCCCATTCACCTCAATTCAGTAAGAACCATAATAATTACTACACCTTCGAAAGCATTACAAGAGATGAAGATCATTATATCAGCTTAGTCTCAGGTATTCCAGAAAATAAATACATTGAAATTACAAATATTGATAGAAAAAATATTGATAGTAAATGTATTGACTTTATTTCAACGTCTATGGTATTGCTTTACCTGTCACTGCAAGAAGGTAGATAGAGAACCGGAATGTACAGACAAAAAGACATTATTACAAGAAGGAGGCAAGAGCAAAACAAAGATGGTTCCAGGGTTTCACTATGGTATTCGGAGATTCAATGATCGGTAAAATGAAGCAGAAGAATAAAGATCAAGAACTTTTAGGAGGTACAATGCAAATCAAAAGTGAACTTGCGAAAATTGTAGGCAAGGATTATGTGACAGAAAGCCTGAAAGAACGCGAGAAATATTCGCGTGACTACAGCCTCCTTCCTCCGGGTCTGGCCGACGCCGTTGTGTGGCCGGGAAGCTCGGAAGAGGTCGGGAAAATCGTGACATGGGCAAACGAGAAGAACGTACCGGTCGTCCCGGTAAGCTCGAAAGTCCATTTTCACGGATGCAGCATACCGAAACAGGGTGGCATCATTGTAGATCTTTCGAGAATGAACAAGATCTTCGAGATCGACACTGACAACCGCCTCGTCAGGTTCGAAGCCGGTGTGACCTGGGAACAGCTCTGCAGGGAACTGGCAAAGAAAGGCCATCGGGTCATCATGCCCCTTCTGCCCCACGGCGAGCGTTCCGTTCTCACAGACACCCTGGAAAGGGAAGTACCCACAAACATCGTATACGATTACGGCGAACCGATGCAGTCCGTTGAAGTAGTCTGGCCTACGGGCGAGCTCTTCAGGTGCGGTTCTGCCAGCGTAAACGGATTTCCGGATTCAAAGTCAAGGGGCGCGAACCCGTCAGGTCCCGGTCTTGATTTCTACCGCTTCGTCCAGCTGGCCCAGGGCACCTTGGGTATCGTAACCTGGATGAGTCTGAAGATTGAAACCGTACCGACCATAGACAAAATCTTCTTCGCACCTGTCTACGATCTGGAATATGCAATGAACTTCCTGTACAGGATCCTCCCCCGGAGAATCGGCCAGGAATGTCTCCTTCTCAACAGCACGGACCTTGCGGCAATCGTGGCGGAAGACATGGACGAAGATTTCGATATTCTCCGCGCCAAACTGCCTCCGTGGACCCTCGTTCTCACCATCAGCGGCCTCATCAGGCGGCCTGAAGAGAAGATCGCCTACGAAGAGAAGTTCCTTGCCGATGTTCAGAAGAATGAATTCCCCAAGATGGGTCTTACCGACAATCTCCACGGCTTCCCGGGACTGGGACGGAAGCTCATGCCCATGCTCAGGGCCCCGTGGCCTACCGATATGCCTTACTGGAAAACCAGAGTAAAAGGCGGCTGCCAGAACCTTTTCTTCATCACCAAACCGAACCGCGTTCAGGCTTTCATGGATATTATGGAACTCGTTGCGGCGAAATACGATTACCCTATGGCCGATATAGGCAGCCACATTCAGCCCATTGAACACAACAGGGCCTGCCAGGTGGAATTCACCTTCTTCTATGATAATGATGACGAAGCAGAGAAAGCCTTCGTGGCAGAGATGTACAGTGATGCGGCAAAGGCTATGTTCGCCGAAGGGGCTTTCTTCTCCAGACCCTACGGAGAGCTGGCGCCTATGATATTCGATAAGGCAGCAGGCTACACAATGGCTTTAAAACGGGTGAAGAATGTTTTCGATCCGAAGAACGTTTTGAACCCTGGCAATTTGTGCTTCTAAGGAGGAAAACATGCCAAGTGATCGTTTTGATACGCCAAAAAAACCGGTTAGTCTTGATATAACGAAGCTGGACAACTTCAAGTATGATATGGACCATTGCATCAAGTGCAAGGGCTGTTACTGGGTAGAACATACTTATATGCCGGGCGTCGACTTCTCGGTACGTTGCCCGAGCAACTACTGGAACGATTTCGATTCCTACGGGGCCTTTGGAAAGATGAGAATAGGCCTCGGCATCCTGGACGGGAAGCTGGAATGGACGGACAAGCTCCTGGAAATCATCTATGCCGATCCCCTGTGCGGTGCCTGTGATGTGGGCTGCAAGAGGAACCTGGACCTGGAAATAGGCCTCACCCTCGAAGCCCTCAGGGTCAAGGCGGTAAAGGACGGCGCAGGCCCCATGCCGGCCCACAAGAAGATAGCCAAGAACATCGCCTCTAAGCACAACCAGTTCGGCGCTCCTGCGGAGAGCAGAACAAAATGGGTGACAAAAGATATCAAGGTGGCACCGAAGGCTGATCTCATGTACTTCGCGGGATGTGCCTCATCCTACAGGCCTCCTGACATCGCAAAAGCCACGGCCAAGATACTCAATGCTTCGGGAACACCCTTCATGCTGCCTAAAGATGAGTGGTGCTGCGGCAACGTCCTGGCTTCAGTGGGAATGGTTGACGAGGCGAAAGAGCTTGCGAAACGGAACATCGAAGCAGTGAAGGCATCCGGCGCCAAGGTGTTGCTCACGAGCTGCGCCGAGTGCTATCGCACCTGGAAAGTGGACTACCCGAAACTCCTCAATATCTCTACAGCTGATCTGGGATTCGAAGTTATCCACCTTATCGAGTTTGCCGATGCGGCGATCCAGGCCGGCAAGCTGAAACTGACCAAGCCCGTGGACGTCCGGTTTGCATACCAGGATTCATGCGGCGTGAGCAGACTTTCAGACCCCTGGACCCCCTGGAGCGGAATGAGGGGCTGGATGGGTTGTGTGGAGCCGGAGCTTAAGAGACGGCGGGGCACCAAGGGACTTTACCTGCAGGCCAGGAACATCCTCAATGCCATTCCCGGCGGAAAATTCGTCGAAATGCCGAGGACCAGAGAGAACGCGTTCTGCTGCGGAGCAGGCAGGGGCGCGCGGGATGCATTCCCGGATCTGGCTTCAGTATCGGCCCAGCACCGCCTGGACGAGGTGAAACATGTGAGCGCTGAGGCCCTCGTGGCTTCGTGCCCCTGGTGCAAGAGCAATTTTACCCAGGCATCAAAAGCCGACGGTGACGTTGTAAAGATAATGGACATTGCGGAACTTATCCTTGCCGCAGTTGAAATATAAGGAGGTTGGCGATGAGTATAGTGAAAGCAGCATATAATGCGATAGAGTCGGTTGTTGGCTCCAGGTATATTTCGGAAGACCCGGCAATCTGCGAAGGCTACCGGTCCGGACCCGGCGGATATGAAAGCGGCCTCGGATACGAGCGGATAATGACCACCATTCCTCATTGCGTGGTCCTGCCGAGAACGACAGAAGAAGTGCAGAAGATAGTGAAGATATGCAACCGTTACAAAGTCCCCTACGTTCCCTACGCAACAGGGTTCTACGGTCCCAAATCCCACTGCCATGTTGAGAACGAGTTGCTCATCGACATGAAGAGGATGAACGACTTCGAGATCGACGAGAAACATTTCTGCATCAACGTAGGCCCGGGCGTTATCTACTCCCCGATCCAGCAGGAGTGTCTCAATAAGGGCGCATACGTGGTTATCGGCGGCGGCGGCGCGCAGGCGTCGGCCATTGCCAACCTCATCGGCGACGGCTGGTCTCCGCTTTCCCACAGGATCGGCCTGCCCCACCGGCGTATCCTTGGTACCGAGCTTGTACTGCCCGACGGCGAACTGGTAAAGATGGGTTCCCTGGCGAACGGCGACGACCCCTTCTGGGGCGACGGGCCGGGCCCTGACCTGAGAGGCCTCCTGAGAGGTTTCACGGGACTTCGCGGCTGCCTTGGCATCGTGACCAAGATGGCCATCAAGACACTTCCCTTCCAGCCGGAGCCTCTCGTACCCACGGGAATTTCACCGAATACGGGTCTTGCCCTTCCGCAGAACAGGGTAAAATGGATCAACTATCAGGTCCCCAACAAGGCAGCTCAGGTGAAAGCCATGTTTGAAGTCGGCAAAGCCGAGATCGCCGGTGCAGTGACGAAGGTGCCTCTCTTCTGGAGAGCCATCAACAAGGCAGAATCGAAAGAAGAGTTCTGGCAGCTCTGGGGCAAGGAGAATGAGGATACAATCAAGAACTTCTTCATCGTTCGCGTCCTCCTGATCGGTTACACCTCAGAGGAACAGATGCAGTACGACGAGAACGTCCTGAATGACATCATGGCAGAGTGCGGCGCAAAACCGCGTGCCACGAGGCCTCTCGACGAATCGTGGATCAAGAATGCCGACTCCGCGGGCATGTGGCTCATGTGCGGTTCCTACGTGTCCGTTGACTACATCATCGAGTCCCTCTCCCAGGCCACCGTGCAAGGCGAAAGCTATGCCGACACCAAAAAGAAATACACACCGCCCCTTATGCCGGATTACGGCGATC
>CAYOYU010000032.1:914-21595 GCA_964408265.1 uncultured Syntrophorhabdaceae bacterium | reverse complement strand
GGCGATCCCGGCTGGTTCCAGAGCTTCGAGTGCGGTCATCAGGGCTACTCAGAGTTCCTGGTTTACTGGGATCAGGATGAGAACACCGACGGCGTGGACCAGTTCTATCTGGAGACGTCAAAGATGAACATCCGCGAGCGGTTCTATACATCACTTCTCGGCCCTCACCAGCCGCTCTTCCTCACAGGGCCGAAGTACGGGCCGAACTACCATGAGTGGATGCTGAAGGTTAAGGATGAGTTCGATCCGCTATGGGTATGCCACCCGCCTGTACCGCTTGCACACGACGAGCTGGTGGAACGCGCACCATTCCTGAAATCCATGAAAGACTGGGAAAGCCCGGAAAAGCTTCCCATGCCGGACTGGAAGTAAGAAGAAAAGATAGGGTCATCCGATAAGATGGCCCTCTCAATCCCTCTTCCGGAAGTATGAAGGAGAGGTGTGTGGGAGGGGTACTTGCGGAATGGACCGGTAAAGTATTAAATTTATTAAATTGATACCGGGCGGACGGGCAGCAAAAACGTCTGCCCGGTACCCGTTCTATAAGGGGTTTTTGCGGTATGCGGGCTCTTGTTTTTCTTGCTTCGAAGGGTTTTCCTGTCAGGCAGTCCCCTTGTTGATCGCATCCCTGGAGCACCGAGAAAGTTCTTTGTGTGGTTCACTATAATGAACAGATAAATTCAAAAAAATATTGCAAAACAAAGACGATTTATTGTAGAATTACGTTTGTTATTCGGGATAGTGAACATATGTGTGAAGGCTGAGTGGGCATCTGGAAGCGGATCACTCAGTACACTTCAAAAAACTTGACCTATAAGGCGGAGGAGGTGAGTAAGCAACATGGCTAAACGTTTTATGAGCTGCCCCTTTTCAAACAAAGCGTGCATCGAGTGTGCTATTTACAGGGGCAGGCATTCTCAGGTGTGTTTTGCATCGAAGTACAGAGGGGGCGTCTTTACAGGGCTGAACGACGGTAAAGCAACTTTCAAGTACAAAGAGGAGAATATTAATCTTGATCTCCCCGATGACATAGCTGCCTGCAACATCCGGATGCAAAACATCGAGGACCGGGAAGAGAACATTATGGAGTGGAGAGCAGGTTAAGTAACGGGCGCGATCTTCCGGAGGATGCTCAGGATTGCAAAAGCGGCTCGGGATCGTTGAAGAGAGAGGAGAAAGTATGATGGAAAGGAGAATAGCATGATACATGATTTTACGTACCTTAAACCAGGCACTGTTGAGGAAGCGCTGGCCATGCTTTCGGACCATGTAGATGAATGCAAGATCATCTGCGGCGGTCAGTCATTACTTATCGTCATGAGACAGGGATTGGTTGCTGTAGACTATCTCATCGATATCAAAGGACTGAAGGAACTTGATTACATCAAGTTCGACGAAAAAGAAGGCCTCAAGATAGGCGCTACCACCACGCATCACAAGATCGAGACATCAGACGTACTCAAGAAGTACTACCCCGTCCTTCCGGCCATGGAAGAGAGGCTCGCCTCCATCCAGGTCCGTAACTGGGGCACAATCGGCGGCAACCTTGCCCACGCGGACGCAGCAGGCGATCCCGCCCCTGTCCTTATCACCCTCGATGCATCAATAACTGTAGGGTCTAAAGACGGCAAGAGAACGATGAAGCTGGAAGATTTCTACACAGACCTTTTTGAGACGGCCATGGAGCATAACGAGATGGTTCTGGAAGTCCAGGTTCCCCCGATGGCTCCGAAATCGGCATGCGCTTACAAGAAGTTCAACCTGCTCCAGAATGACATGGGCGTATGCGCAGTTGCCGTGAAGATCGCAGTGGACGCAGCCGGGACTTGTACAGACGCACGGATCGTCCTTGGCAACGCAGGCGTTACACCGATCCGCGCAAAGAGCGGAGAGGCTGTCCTCGTTGGCAAGAAGCTTGACGACGCACTTTTCGCAGCAGCCGGCCAGGCAGCAGCGGGCGATGCGGATCCTGTTTCCGATATCCACGCTTCCGACGACTTCAGACGTCATTTGATCGGTGTCATGACCAAACGTATGGCGAAACAGGCCTACGAGCAGGCTGTTAAAGGTTGAGGAGGCGGAAGACATGGAAAAGAAAGAAATTACTCTAAACGTCAACGGCGTACCATATGAAATCTACATCAACCAGAAAGTCCTTCTTGTCGAAGCCATCAGAGATTACATCGGGCTTACCGGCACGAAGAGGGGCTGTGAGACCGTTTCCTGCGGCGCCTGCACGGTGCTCGTGAACGGCTTTTCGGTGAAGGGATGCTCCGTCCTTGCAGTTCAGTGCGACGGCATGAACATCACCACCTCCGAAGGACTCGAGAAGGACGGCAAGCTGGCTCCCATTCAGAAGGCATTCCTCGACGAGGGAGCCTATCAGTGCGGTTTTTGCACCTCAGGCATGCTTATGACCACCTCGGGACTGCTGAATGAGACCGCTACTCCCACCACTCAGGAAATCAAGGATGCAATAGAAGGAAATATCTGCCGCTGCACAGGTTACAACAGTATCGTCAGGGCTGTCGAGCGGGTGGCAAAAGGTATGTATAAGGAGGAGTCGCTATGAGTGAGAAGAAAGACACCGGTGCTCAGATAACCACCAGTCTGGCCAAAGAAAAACTGACCGTTATCAATACCCACGTTCACAACATCGACGGGATCGCCAAGGTGACCGGCCGGGCGACGTACAGCTTTGACGTGAAACTACCCGGTATGCTCTACGGCAAGATCCTCCGCAGCCCCCACCCTCACGCCAGGATCATCAACATCGATTACAGCAAAGCAATGGAACTGCCCGGCGTAAAGGCAGTGGCCACAGGCAAGGACACCCTCGGTGTGAAGCAGGGCATTTGGAGACGGTTCAACGAACTCTGCGACGAGCAGATACTTCCCGTCGAGAAAGTCCGCTACATCGGCGAGCCTGTCTGCGCCGTTGCAGCAGTGACGGAAGAGGTCGCAGAGGCTGCTCTTGACCTCATCGAAGTCGAGTACGAAGTTCTCGAAGGCGTATACGAGCCTTACGAGGCCATGAAAAAAGACGCACCGATCATTCACGACGGCGTCGAGAGAAATATCAACGTCACCAGGCATATTGAGTGGGGCGACGTGGAAAAGGGCTTCGAAGAATCGGAATACATCAGGGAAGACCACTTCTTCTGCGGCGGCCAGGCACATATGTGTATGGAGACCCGCGCAGCCGTTTCAAGCTACACACCTGAGAAGAAGCTGACAATCTGGAGTTCCAACCAGTCTGCATATTACATGCAGGCCCTCATGGCAGGCGTTCTTGGCATGAGAGAAGGTGACATCCGTGTCATCGCCCAGTACGTGGGCGGCGGCTTCGGCGGCAAGTTCGAGCTCGACGGCGCGATCTTCTGCTCTGCCATCCTCTCGATAAAGACCAACAGGCCTGTTAAGGTCGTCTACACAAGGGAAGAGGATTTCATCGCCTCAAAACGTCGTACCCCCATGCACTACTGGGTACGTACCGGCGTGAAAAAGGACGGCACCTTCTGTGCTCGTGAAGCGAGAGTCGTGAGCAACGGCGGCGCTTACACAGGAATGGGGGCAACGGCCCTTTATCTGACCGGTTTCTTCCACTCATTCCCCTACAGATGGCCCGGATACCGCTATGACGGATACAGGGTCTACACGAACACCCTGCCTTCCACGTCTATGCGTGGTTTCGGCGCACCTCAGGCGATGTTCTGCTCAGAGCAGCAGCTCGAATGGATCGCAGCCGACCTCGGCCTCGACCCAATCGCAATGAGAAAGAAGAACGGCCACTACGCAGGCTACGAAGTACCGGGCCAGGCATTTATCGCAAGCTGCGGCCTCGATGAAGCCTGTGATGTCATGCAGGAGTGGATCGACAAGAAGAAAGCAGCCGGCCTTCCGAAGAACCACGGTATCGGCTTCTCGGCAGCAGGCTTTATGTCAGGCGGTATCTTCAACTGGTTTGACACACCCTACTCATTCTCTTCAGCAGTGGTGACGATCAACAACGATGCCACAGTTGAGCTTCACATCGGCGCAACAGAGATCGGCCAGGGCTCCAACACGACCATGGCGATCATCGCGGCAGAGACCCTCGGAGTCAAGGTTGAGGACATCAAGGTCCACTCCGGCGACACCGACCACTGCCCTGCAGACCTCGGCGCCTGGGGATCGAGACAGACCCTCATGACCGGCAATGCCACGAAGAGAGCCTGCGAAGACGCAAAGAAACAGCTCCTGGAATTTGCCTATGCAAAGATGGGCATCAACATTATTTACGACCTCGACATCAAGGATCGCTGGGTCCACATCGTAGCCCGTCCGGAAAGGGGCATGCCCTTTGAGGAACTGGTACAGATCGCAACCCGCGGCAAGTCGGGACAGAGAATCATCGGCAGAGGCTTCTATACGCCTCACAGAAAGGGCATGATCTCCCCTGCATACAGCTACATGCTCCAGGGCGTCGAAGTAGCCATCGACCCTGAGACAGGCAAGATCGAACTCGTCGACAGCTTGACAGCCCACGACTGCGGGCAGCCTATCAACCATCTGGGCCTCATCGGCCAGCTGGAAGGCGCCTTCTCAATGGCAGCGGGCTACGGCTATCTCGAGTATATGCCCTATGAAGACGGCAAGCTTATGAATCCGAACCTGGTGGACTACAAGATGATCAGGGCCACCGAGATGCCTCCTACCCCTATCGCCGATATCGACACCTTCGAGCCTGAAGGACCCTACGGCGCGAAAGAGGCAGGCGAAGGCCTCACGAACCCGACGGCGGCAGCAATCGGAAACGCCATCTTCCATACGCTGGGCATCCAGATGAAGGAATGCCCCATCAGACCTCACATGATCGTAGAGGCGCTGAAGGAAAAAGAAGCAAAAGAAAAAGCAGGCAAATAACTCAAGGAGGGTTGCCATGGCCTTTAAATGTCCTGTATGCAAGAAACAGTGGGATGCGAGTCTGGGCGTTGCCAGACATATATTCGGCGTAGGCGACAAGCCTCACCGGGACTGGGTTGATTCCAAGGGCGAGAACTTCAAGGACCTTCTGGTTGAGCAGGCAATGAACCCGGGTAACGCGAGCTACCAGAAAGTAGCCGATCTGGTCGAGAAGAACCAGTAACAATCAGTGCAAAGCATGTGGGAGGCCCGGACAGGGTCTCCCGCTATTTACTGTTAGGAGGATTTTATGATTATTGAAGGCGGATTCAAAGCAAAGGCGCCTATCGACAAGCTCTTCGACTTCTTCGTGACACCGAAGGAGCTTTTGACCTGCGTACCCGGTACCGAGTCGGTAACTGTTATCGACGATACGAGTTTCGAGACCGTGATGAAGCAGAGAGTCGGTATCATCTCCGTGAAACTGAAAATGAAGATGAAATACACGAAAGTGGAGAGGCCCAACCTCATCGAGGCAGAGGGCGAAGGCGAAGACGTAACAAAGCTCGGTCACGTGAAGATGAAGATCAACTCTACGCTGACACAGGCCGGTGACGAAGTCGATGTGACCTACAAGGTAGACGTGAGCATGGTCGGCAAACTTGCCATGTTCGGCGACCGCGTCATGAAGTCAAAGGCCAAAGACGTGGAAAAAGAATTTACCAAGAACCTGCAGGGCAAACTGGCAGCACTGGCATAAAAAGGCCCGCAGGAGAAGAAAAGCGAGAAGACAAGGGCGCCCAATTCAAGGGCGCCCTTGCTGTAAGAAGGGCAGCATAGAGCGGATAGCGTATAGCGGATAGCGGATGGCGTGGAGAAGAGCAGGGTAGAGCGTAGAGGGCCGAGCGAGAGCGACCGGTGGGGCTGAACGCTCAAGCGCGCAGCGGCTTCTGACCTCGGTTCTTACTATACGCTATACGCTATCCGCTATCCGCTAAATCTGACGGAGGGAACAAAGATGGCCATACTCAAAGATATAGAGAGATTGGGACTGGAGCTTGAAGATGCGGACAGGGACGAGATCGATAAGCTCATCGCAAAGATCAGCGAAGAGAAGAAGGATGACCCCTTTGTGCGGGACGCTCTCATCGAATATGCCATAACAGAGTTTCTCTGCGCCTGGAAACCTGAAGTGGTGGACGCGCTGGCCAAGGACAAGGAGCGTCAGAACGACGAGTGGGTGAGGCAGACTCAGAGGAAGTTCGACGAGAAGGGCGCCAGGATCTGCGATGAGCCCTATTGCGCATCAACAACCGGCGTGGCCCAGTGCAGCTCCTGCGGCAAACATATCTGCTCGGAACATAACTACGGGGAGGATTCCCGCTCCTGTTACGACTGCTGGCTTATCCGCTACAAGGAATCACAGAAGAAGGAGTGAGAGCAGCTCATCATAGCTCTGGATTATGTAATCGGGCTTCGCCGCCAGAATCTCTTCCCTGAGGTTTTCTCCTTCTGAGATGATTACTACCCGGAGGCCGGCGTTTCGTGCGCCGTGGACGTCGTCGAGGCTGTCGCCCACGAAAATGGCTGCCTCCTTTCTTACACGCATCTTTTCCAGCGCCAGGTTTATTCCATCGGGACTGGGCTTCAGGTTCGCCACATCATTACGGCTCAGCGCAACCTCGAAGAACCCTTCCAGCCCGAGTTTCGGCATCGCCCTGGACAAAGTCTTGCTCCCCACATTGCTAACAAGTCCGCAGTGGATAAGCCTCTTCTTCGCGGCTTCAAGAAAGTCTCGTGCTCCCGGCCGGGGCGCCCAGCGCGTCAGTGCATCCGCATCATATTTGTCATAGATGGTGAAGATTTTCTCCCGCACTTCATCTGCCTGCAATCCCAAGCCGGGTGCCATCTGCAGCACCTCCGGGAGAAGGGTGGAATACTTCCGGCTCTGAATCTGGTCCCTCCTGTAGCCCAGCCCCTCCAGCATCTGCAGGACCTCCTCAACCGCCTCGGAAAGCTTCCACTGGAAATCTACGAGGGTCCCCTCAAAATCAAAGAGAATCGCCCCCAAATCTCCCACTCCCTGTTCTCTCATCGTCGACCCGTCTTTTTGGACAATCCCTGACGCCACTTATGGGCAGGAGGTTTCTATTCTCCTTGTCTATTTATAGCGGGAAACAGGAAAAGAGCAACGGGTTTCTGGTACCGGTTGCACCGGAAGGGAATGAGGCTCCAATTATCAGGGGCGAAGTCTCCCTGCCAATTTTCGAGAATGATATGTCCGGCCTGCCACAATGATCAATACCCCACCCATGAAGACCATGACCAGGGTCCAGGCCAGGCCTGCCTTCAGAACCAGGATGCTGAACCCGATGAGGGGAAGGAGGAGTATCCGCGTCGCCGCCTTGAGCGGGGTGTTCCTGCTCAAGGTCTCTGCAATGGGCGGCGAGATCCGGTAGTACCATCCCACGAAGGCCGCGCCCGGCCGGGACGCAAGGAGTATTCTGTCTCTGAACTCCCGCAGGATGGCAACGTAAGGGTGAAGGGATGAGCCATAGGCTGCCGTGGCGATGAAGCAGCCTGTGCCACCACCGCCACCTCCACCGCTGCCGACGGTCACCTGAGCCGGTGCGGTTGGTGCTGCCGACCTGTCGAGGATGCCGGTAAATGCCCTGTTGAGCTGTTCTTCCAGTTTCAGAGGGTTGGGCGCATAAAAATAGGTATCGGGAACACCGTCGCCGTCTTTGTCCCATTCGCCGGGAATATCGGGCCGGTTGTTGCCGTTCCCGTCGATGAAGCCGCCGTACTTTGCGGCGTACCAGAGGGGGTCCCTGGAAGGACCTGCCGATATGCCCGTGGCAGTGAAGGTCCGTGTCATAACCGCTGAAGCGTTTCCGTCATATCTCTGGCAACTGCCGAAGCCGGCGCTGCCGCCGCACCGTATATCGTAGTAGTTCCCCGGAGACGAGACGCCCGTAATATAGTATCCCGCGTAGCCGGTGTGTCCCGTAGCGGCATAGAACCCCTGGGTCTTGACCGTGACTGTCGTACCACTGGTCTTGATATAGTGGCGTACACTGATATCAAGGTCATAATCCCATCCGTACTCCGCATCGTCCCACATAACATCGTAGCACATCGTATATCCCTCAGCCTGCTTTGCGGTCCAGTCCGCGTCGCCCGGACACAGGCCGAAGTGGGCCATCCGGCCATTTGAGTTGTCTCCGCCGGTTCCCTGCACCCCGCACCCCACCGACGAATCAGGGCAGCCGTCGTGGAAGACGGGCAGCATGGTGACTTTGTTGCCGCCTGCGCTGAACCTGATTGCCGGGATCGACTCGGTGGCGACCGCATAGGTGACCATCTTCTGGTCTCCTGCCGCTGCTGCATGGAGATCCGTGGTCCGTGCATAGTTCGCAAGCCCGGCAATATAGTATGACCCCTGTTTTGTGGGCTCCTCGATGCAGAGCCCTCTGAGTCTTGCAAAATCACTGGCACTCTTTAAGGTGCACTGACGGTCAAAGGTTGCACCTGACTGGCCGGCAAGCAGATTCACTCCGTCGGATATGTTCTCCAGCGTATTGATGCCGGAGTTATTCATCAGCGTCTGCACGCCGGGCACGTCGTTGGTGCTGATGGTTTTCGGCCAATAGGAGCCGGGCAGCTGGTCGGAATCGAAATTGGGGAAAATGTCGCTGATGATGAGGGCAAAAGGTTTTGCGCAGGACTGAAAGGCAATGCGTGAGGCGCCGCCGGTGTAAGGATCGCACCACTGGGCCTCTACTGTCAGATTCGAGATGCCCCTGTCGGGACTGGAAGGGCTGAATTCCGCCGTGGGCGTGGTCCTGCCCTGGAAATAGCGTATTGTCTCGTAGAGCATCTCACCGATAGGGTTCCCCCAGCTCTTGCACTCGCCATCGGTGAGTATGTAGGGTTCGCTTGGGACGCAGGTGCCCTCGTCCCCGCCCGCATCATACCAGCCCGTATTGTAGTTGTAGCCGATTACCTGGAAATTGTTGATATTGGCAATGATCTTCGATCCGCCCCGTATTGTCCCGTCGGCGCTGTCCACCTCTGTCGACAGCAGATCCCCCACGACGCTCCTGAGCACGCCGCCGCTGGCGTTGGCGCTGTAGCTGCCGGAGATGAGGCCGAAATAGATGGATGCCGTATCATCCGCGGTGCGATCGGTACCATGCCTGTTGACCCCGAAGGTCTGTAGGAGACCATCGGGCTTGTAACCAGTGCCGTATTTCCGGCAATTTGTTTCAAAGGCCACGGTATTGTCACAGACCTTCACATCCACGTTGAAGGCCGCATACTTCCTGTCTGCGTCGGCATCGGAGAGAGTGGCAACCGGTATGAGGTCATCCCCTCCCTCAAAGGTCTTGGTGCACTGGAACCCTTCGGTATTGGCAGCATAGGGATAATAGCCTCTTATGGCATACATGAGGCCCGAGGGGTCATTCTTCGACGTGTTCGTATTGCAGATGGTGACGGCGCCCCAGTTCACCGGGGTGAGGCTTGATATGTCGCTTCCGTTGTACGCTTTTGCCCAGGAGTGGGCATCGCGGGGCAGCTTCGTCCTTGTCAGGACCGTGGAGGTAGCCGTGTCCACCGACCGTTTCCCGCCGTAGAGGGCTTTCCTGAGAATATCGATGCGTGCCATGGCAGCCCAGTTGAGGAAATTGCCGCTCCATCTTGAGGAACAATAGTGGTTATGCGTGCCTGTGGCGACGGCGGAGGGCTCGAAACGGCTATTCGCATAGGTGTAGCAGATGTTTGGAGCGAAGTACCCGTAGTAGTCGATGGAATCCTTGTAGGTGGAGTCTACGGTCCCGTCTTCGTCGAGATCGACGAGGTCGTTGTAAGCCTTGTAGAATAGCTTCTCATCACGGGACATGACGAGCATGACGAGGGGTTTTCCGCAGGAGTCTTCAGCAGCCATAGCGGGCGGCACCCCGGGGACGCTCAGGAGCAGAAGGACCAGAGCGAGAACCAACAGAAGACGCAAGAGCCCTGAAAACGTCAACAACGTTGCCACCTCCCTATTTCGGGCTATATGGGTGCCCCTTTCTCTCACTGCATCCATTGCACTTCCCCGGTGCCATTCTTGACCTTGACCCAATAGGCTTTCCCCTGATGAAATGCGGTGAGTGGCTGGAGTGGAACCGGGGTGCTGAGGGCTTCATGGGTCATGTACCACTGGCCGTTCTCCCAACTCCAGACAACGGACCATTTGCCGGAAAGGTCCGCCAGTCCTGGGGTCAGAAGCCTGTTATGGGGTCCGCTGTATCCCACGAGGTTCCATCCCTCCCGAAGCTGTACCGAACCGGAGGGCGCATTGTATTCCGGCGTAAGGCTGCCCGATTCGTTTGCGTAGACCCAGTATCCCTGTCCGGATTCGATGGAGGTGAGGGTATTATAGGCTGAACCGGGTTTGTATCTTTTCCACGCCTTTCTCTCATTGTCATATCCCCAGATGACAGGGATAGTTGAGAGGAGCGGGCCGAAGACATCAGCCACGAGCGATGACCCCTGCTGTGCGGGAAAGGAAATGAGATTCCAGCCGGGGATGAGATCGATGCGGGCAAGGGGTTTGCGGTGAATTATGTTCCGCAGCGCTGAGTCAATGACGTTCCCGTAACCGTCCATGGTAGCCAGGGTGATTCGATAGGTCTTGTCATCCGGGAAGATGAGAAGTTGCTCGAAGGCGCCGTCATTCACGGGAGGACTGAAAGTGACGCCGTCAACGATAAGGCCCACACTCTCCACCATATCTGACGCGGTACCTGTCAACAGTATGGAATCGTTGATTGTCACAATGTCCTGGACTGGGTTGGTAATTGCGAGATTGGGGGCGGCCTGGTTGTGGGTAATGGTTCTCTTCACGGAAGAAAGGTTTCCGGCCTGATCCGAAGCGGTGATGACTACAGTATGGTAGGACGGAAAGAACGGTATCAGGGGTGGCGCCAGTGGCGGCCCCTCAGAGAGATTAAGTTGCACGCTAAATGTGTTTCCATCCATTGTGGCGGTGACGGGCGCAAGATTGTTCAGCTTGGCAGTGATTGTGGTGGCCCCGTCGGCCGTGCCCGTGACGTTCAAATTCCAACTGTTTACAACACTGTTGTCGGCTGGGGAAGTTATGACAACTGTGGGAGGAGAGGTACGGTAATTGACGGTCCTCTCGTCGGTCCTGCTGTTGCCTGCCATGTCTGTGGCTAGCATGGTAATGGTGTTCGGCCCGGGGATCAGAGGCACGGCAAAGCTGAAGAGGCCGTCTGAATCAAAGGCCGCTTCGCTGCCGTTTATTGTTAAGCTCTGCACGGTCCCGATGTCCGTTACCCTTCCTGCGACATTGAGGGGCTGTAAATTGGTCCATGCTCCGCTTGGAAGGGTGAAAATGGCGAGGCTGGGCGGCTGGATGTCCCCGAATGTGGCGGTGACGGCAAAGTTGCCGCTGACGGTGACCGAACATGTGCCGGTGCCGGAACATGTGCCGCCGGACCAGCCCAGGAAAGCCCAGCCCTGAGCGGCTTCGGCAATAAAGGTAACAGTGGAGTGCATGTTGAAGGAGGACGTGCAGGTGGTCCCACAGGTTATCCCGGAAGGGGAGGTGGAGACCGTGCCCCTTCCCGTGCCGTCCTTTGTGACCGAGACGGTGTACGGGATATAAGCGATGGTATACGTCTGGGTCTGCGTGGAGGAAGAATTGCCGGCCGTGTCCACGGCGTAGTATTTGAGTGTGGCACTTGCAACGAGAGAGATAGGAACTGCGTACGTCAGTCGTGTGCCGCTCGTGACTGGATCAGTGCCGTCCAGAGTGTAATAGATCACCCCTCCGGCCTCGCTTGACAGAGTCACGGTCTGGGCAATATGGTAGGTGCCGCCCGGAATTGAAGCCGTCACCGAGGGTGGCGTGATGTCGGCGAAGGTCGCTGTCACTGTCTTGCTGCCGTCCATGGTGACGCTGCAGGTGGGAGCGTTACCTGAGCACGCTCCTGACCAGCCCATGAAAGTGGAGTCCGAATCGGGCGTCGCCGTGAGGGTCACCGATGAACCGGGGGTGTAGAAGATACGGCAGGAAGTGCCGCAGGCAATGCCCGGTTGAGAGCCGTTGACCGTGCCAGTCCCATTTCCGGCCTTCGTGACGGCCAGTTGATCTCCCACCACCATGCTCGTCTGAACGGGTTGGGTACTCCAGGAAGTGCCATCCCCAAGTTCCCCCTCATAGTTGCTTCCCCAGGCCCAGAGAGTGCGGTCAGCGGTCAGGGCGAGATTGTGCTCAATGCCTGTGGCAATGGCGATGACCCCCGTGAGGCCGATGACAGGGGCCGGTGTGTCACGTGTCGTGGTCGTTCCGTCACCGAGCTGCCCCCAGTAGTTGCTCCCCCACGCCCAGACCGTCCCGTCTGTTCTCAATACCAGAGTGTGGTCCCTACCCGAGGAGGCGACCGAGACCGCACCGGTGAGGCCCGCTACCTGGACGGGACTTAACCTGTTGACACTGGTGCCGTCGCCGAGTTGACCGGATTCGTTCCATCCCCAGGCCCAGACTGTCCCGTCCCATCTCACGGCACGACTGGAGCCGAATGCTGCAGCGATGGAGACGATGCCTGCGAGGCTGTTTACTTGTACGGGAGTGTGTCTTTCAGCCGTTGTGCCGTCACCGAGTTGTCCGTATTCGTTGGATCCCCAGGCCCAGACACCCCCGTCGTTCCTCAAAGCGAGGTTGTGGCCATTGTGGGCTGAGACAGCCACGATGTTCGTCAGACCCAGCACCTGGACGGGCGAGGACCTGTCAGTCGTTGTGCCGTCGCCGAGCTGGCCGCTGTAGTTGCCTCCCCAGGCCCATACGGTGCCGTCGTTTTTCAGGGCAAGAGTATGCCCTTCGCACGTGGCGAGGGAGTGAATGTTTGCAAGACCTGTCACCTGTGTGGGCA
The DNA here is from genome assembly GCA_964408265.1 of uncultured Syntrophorhabdaceae bacterium. GTDB lineage: Bacteria > Desulfobacterota > Syntrophorhabdia > Syntrophorhabdales > Syntrophorhabdaceae > CAYOYU01. Next base: position 8,768 of record CAYOYU010000032.1, on the reverse strand, counting down.
GGGAGATTTCCGAGTATGCTGGATCGGATGGACTTTTGTAACCTATGTTGGTTCCCCACGCCCAGACCGTGCCGTCCGATTTCACGGCAAAGGCCCGAAAGAATTCGCCTGCGACCATGGCCACGTCGGTCAGACCTGCTATGGGTGCCGGGACCTGCCGGTCCGTGGTTGTGCCGTCACCGAGAGCACCAAAGTAGTTGGAACCCCACCCAAGAACTGTCCCGTCCTCCTTTATGATGAATGAGCTGGCCTCCCCGATTCCCATGGATGCGATACCACCTGGACCAGCTACAGTCACTGGGATCGTCTTATATCCTGTGAACCCTGTCCCGAGCTGCCCGTACATGTTTGATCCCCATGCCCAGACCGTGCCATCTCTCTTGATGATTACAGTGTGGCCGGAACCGGCGGAAAGCTCCGCTGCGTTCTCGATGCCTGCTACCGGCATGGGGTTCTGTCGCACGGTGCTCGCACCATCCTGGTTCCACGTGCCATACCCCCAGCCCCAGACTGTCCCGTCTGAAGCCACCGCAAGGGAGCGGCTGCTATTTGCGGCGATCCTGACGATGACAGGAAGGCCTGTCACCTGCACCGGAACTGACCTGTTCGTGGTTGTACCATCCCCGAGCTGGCCGTAAGAATTCTTTCCCCAGGCCCAGACTGTCCCGTCCGCTTTCAGAGCCAGACGGTGTTCATCTCCAGCTGCGACTCCAATGACATCAGTGAGGCCGTTTACCTGCTGTACGGGGTTGTTGTAATACTGCCACTCCCACACGGTTCCGTCCTGTTTGAGGGCAAGGGACCATATGTAGCCCGTGGCAGCGAGAATGACATCGGAGAGCCCGGCTATCTGGGTGGGTGTGCAGCTTCCTGGTTGACCGCAATAGGTTCCTCCCCATGTCCACACAGAGCCGTCAGTTTTCACGGCAAAGGAATAGTAGCCTGCGGCTATGGCCTTCACATCGGTGAGTCCATGTACCTGGACCGGCAGCAATCTGTTTGTAGCGGTCCCATCGCCGAGCTGACCACTGTTGTTTGCTCCCCAGGCCCAGACGGTGCTGTCTGATTTCAGGACAAGGGTGTGGTTACGTCCGGTAGCGATCTCCTCCACATTGCCGAGTCCCTGCACCTGAACCGGCGATGGTCTGTCGACGGTGGTCCCGTCCCCAAGCTGGCCGGACTGGTTGTAGCCCCAGGTCCAGATGGTTCCGTCCGCCTTCAGCACCACCGTGTAACCCATTCCTGCGGCCACTTTGGCGTTGACTGCACCGGCAGTGTCCGGGCAGAGCAGGATGATCCAACAGATCAGGACAACTGCAGTGAAGAGGATTACAGGAAGGCGCCTCATTGTTCCACCCATGGCACCCGAGCCTTCAGGACGGAAAGGTCCGGCTTGTGAACCTGCGAGATAACCCGGTTGCGATGATATACCTAGTTCCTACCAAAGTCATTGTACTGCTGTCAACGATCGTATGACACACGACGGAAACTCGTTGCCGCCAGCCAAACCAGCAACCCGAAGAAGACGAGTAACGCCATCGTCCAGCAGGAGCCGGCTTTCAGCACCAGCCAACTGAACCCGATGAGGGGAAGGAGAAGTATCTGTACCCCGGTCTTCAGCGGGGCGTTCCTGCTCAAGGTTTCCGCGATTGGCGGCGAAACCCGGTAGTACCATTCCACGAAGGCCATGCCCGGCCGGGACGCAAGGAGCACCTTGTCCCTGAACTCGCGCAGGACCGTGACGTAGGGGTGAAGGGGTGAGCCATAGGCTGCTGTGGCGATGAAGCAGCCCGTGCCGCCGCCTCCACCGCCAGTGCCGCCGCCACCCAGGGATAAGCTGACTGTGCCAAGCCCCGAAGGGTCATGTATCACTCCGTCGGCTACCCCGTCTTCATCTCCTGCTCCCCCGTCAATGAGTGTGAGGGTGACCAGGGTCCTGTCGGCACTGAAAACGGCATGGTCGCTGAAGTTGTACCAGCCGAGGGCACCGTACTTGAACCACCCGTAGCCATCGGGAGCGGGACCGGGCAGCAAAACGGATACGGTTACGGTGTCTCCAGGGTTAGCGGTTCTGATTTCCATATCCATGAGACCGTAAATCATGCTGGATGGTTTGTTTGCCTTGGTCGCGACCGTTTCCGGATCGATGGTGGCGACGCGGGTGAGTGAGCCGTTGCCGATGCGCATTCCCATATCCTTGCCCGTGATGGTCTTGAAAGTCACTGCGTCGGACGGGAAACCGGTGATCCCGTTGTCGGCTATCGATATAGTGGAGGAGATCACGACGGGTGTGCCGGAGGCGTTTGCCGCCCTGTACTCGAGGATAGCTACGGCTCCATCGGCCTCGACGGGCGGGGCTACGAAGGAGGGGGTTGCAGAAGTGGAACTCGAGAGCGCAATCGGGGGACCGGACACCTGCACCCAGTGGCCTGCCGTCAGGTTGCCTGAGGCGATAAGTGCGCTCACATCCAGTGAACCGTTCTGCCCCTCAACCAGGCTGAGGGGGTTCGCGGCGATAAGGATTGTGGCAGGATTGATGGGAGCCGAAAAATATCTGGTGCAATTGATGTCTAACCCGCGGTTTGTCCAAATCCAGTACGCGTTCGTGTCGATAGTTGCATGTCGTGTCCAGCCTCCGCCGTTCTTCGCAGAGCCAAAGAACCCGTCCGCCAGCGTAATGGTTCCTCTCGTGCCTCCAAACCTGTCGGTATAGACGGTCCATCCCGAAGTATTGGTGAGGAGGCTCTGACCTCCATTATTGAAGGCAAAGGAATTGTCGCTGAGCCGGAAGCTCCCCAGGAAACCGGACACAACCCCCACGTCGCTCGCCTTGACATGTATATACTGGGTCCTTCCCGGGGTTAGCGTATGGGTAAAACTGTATGCAACCATCCAATTGTCGCCTGAGGCCACCAATGTGCCCAACTGGGAGTCGTCCTCGCTTATGTAGAGGGAGAAACTATTATCGACGGTGAGATTGCCCGATATGGTGGTCGCCTGCAACAGCGTGGCAAAACCGGTTAAGAGAAACCCGATTGCCATTACAACCGCCGTGAGACGAAAACGTATCAGGATATCAGACAACCAGGTGAATTTCTTCCTTCCCGCGTTCTCTTTAGCCAACGTAACCTCCTGTATAGGGTCGCAGAACTATTCTAACCGTTCAATCTGTTCCGCCCATGCGCCGCTGTGCAGGCCGCCAGCAGGCAGAGAAGAAGGAGCGCGGCAATCCACGCCGGCCCGATTTTCAAGACCAGCCAACTGAACCCGATAAGCGGAAGAAGTAGTATCCGTACCCCGGCCTTGAGCGGGGCGTTTCTGCTCAAGGTTTCCGCGATTGGCGGCGAAACCCGGTAGTACCATTCCACGAAGGCCGCGCCCGGCCGGGACGCAAGGAGCACCTTGTCCCTGAACTCCCGCAGGACCGCGACGTAAGGGTGAAGGGATGAGCCATAGGCTGCCGTAGCGATGAAGCAGCCTGTGCCCCCGCCTCCCCCGCCTCCCCCGGACGGGGTTATGTTTCCCGCCACGAGGGGATCGACAATCCTGCCCGGCGTCGTCGTCCCGTTGCAGTCGGAATTCTCTGCCATCGTGAAGCTGAGTGTTGTATCGGAGAAATCCACATTGGTTACACCTTTGCACTCATTTACCGGATACAACTGTTTCCAGGTCTCTCCTACCACCTTGTAGAAGACAGGGTCCGATGGGAGAGCGGGGAAAGCGACCGAGAAGCGGGCGCTCCCTGTCACCTCCGTTGCCGTGAAGCTGATTACCCTGCTCACTGAAAAATTGGCAGGGTGCCCGGATATCTCAGTCATCTCCGTCACTGGATGAACCCTGGCCCCAGGCGACGTCACCGCAATAGTCGAGCGAATCGGTACGGGAATCAGAGCGAGTGCGTTCGGGCCTATGGCATACTTGAAATAGTCCCACTCCGTTGACGAATCAGGATTATTGCCGAAACTTTGCCATCCGGACAGGCCTGAATGGGAGAAATCGCCGACAAGCCGATCGAATACCTGCTCTCCGTCAACGTACACTTTGATGTTCTGATTCCCATTCTTCACAACTGTATATGTGTGAAACAACGTTGTATCAAGCGGTTTAGAAAAGGTCTGCACGGGAGCCGGTGACGAATTTGCCTCCAGGATTATCTGACCGTCTGTCGCGAAAAACAAAAACGCGCCGCTCTGCCCGCCCCACCTCACCTGCACAACTCCACCAGGAATGGTCCCTGCGGCGGGTTGGCCTACCCGCGTCAGGCGCATCCTGAACTGAAACACAGCGAAGTCGGAATCTGACAACGGATCATAGCGCTCGTTGTTCAAACTTCCTGTCGACGAAGTCACGTTCATGGTAAGAATTCCTGCACTCACCGAGCTTGAACCGGTGCCGCTGGTGGCGACGACGAAGGGCTGCAGGTTTGTGTCGGGTGTCGTCGATCCGTCGTATTCCACGGTCGGCGGATCATCGGCGGAACTGACCACGGTGACGGAGAATGAACCGCTGTTGTCTGACCAGCCATAGCTGTCCATAGTTCCCAGAAAGAGTCGAGTTGCTCCGGCGGGTACCACGATGCGCTGCCGGACACCACCCGACGTTAACCCGTTGCCAATAAAAAAGATCTGCCTGAGTAAAGGCGAGAGAGAGGAATAGTCGCGCGCGTTCGCTGTCGAAAAATCGAGGGCAGGCGGTGGAGTAGACCCGCCCGGCTGTGCCGGTCCCAGGAATACCCCCATGACGGCATTCATCGGTGCCCTGGCATTGGACATCCCATTTTCCGACCCTACATCGTGAGGTGTGATCCATCCCGGATTTCCGTCGCCCGAATAGCCGCTCGTCGCATGCATGTTGTTGACCCACCCCGTCGAGCTGAAGGTCAGCTCCATGCCTGGCAAAAGGGTCATGAGCACACGGATGGGCGATTGGGCAGGCGCCCTGTCTATGCTACTTGCCCTAGAACCGTCGGGCATGCCGGCCAGCCACATATCGGAGGTCCCTGGGACGGTAACGGTAACCGAGGCGGCGAACAACGTTGAGGTGTTTATGAGTTGGAGACAGCAACATGCGGCCAATACGACGCTACGCAGAAGCAGTTTTCTCATTTCCATGGTCCCTTCGGCGGACGAATGAGGTCCGGCTTCAATAATCTTATGGAAGTTAATTATCTATGCCCGGCCATCGGGCCGGCGTACTAACCCCTTCTTCTCTCATTTTCAGTGGCGCCAAGGATGTGCAATGTTACTGGTATAGCCGGTAGTGCGGTGGTACGTTATGCTGCAATTGATACGGAATAATTAATTCTCCGGGATTAAGGTCCTTTTGTCAAGTGCAACACACCTATTACCGTTCACTAATACGTGCCTTATTCGACGCCGACCGGCTGATGGACCGCACCTGTGGCGATGAGCCTCCGTGCTGCAATGAAGACCAGCACTCCGTTCATAAGAAGGATAGCCAGGGTCCAGGAAAGCCCCGCCTTCACCGCCAGCCAGCCGAACCCTATGAGGGGGAGGAGCAGGATACGCACCCCTGCCTTCAGAGAAGGGTGCCTATTCAGACTGTCCGCGGCGGTAGGCGAAACCCGGTAGTACCATTCCACGAAGGCCGCGCCCGGCCGGGACGCAAGGAGTACCCTGTCCCTGAACTCCCGCAGGACCGCGACGTAGGGGTGAAGGGATGAGCCATAGGCTGCTGTGGCGATGAAGCAGCCCGTGCCGCCGCCCCCTCCTCCGCTGCCCGGCACGGATACGGGTGTGGCAAAGCTTCCCGCCACGAGGGGGTCGACGATGGTGTTGGCCGCCGTGGTCCCGTTGCAGTCGGATGTGACCGCCATGGTGTAGTTCAAAGTCGTGCCGGTGAGGCTGATATTGCTCATGCCGCTGCACTCGTTCTTGGGGTAAAGCTGCTTCCACGTCGTGCCGACGACTTTGTAGAAGACGGGGTTGGTAGGGAGGGAGACGAACTCAACGGAGAAATCGGCGGTTCCGGTGACGTTCGTGGCGGTGAAGCTGACGACTTTGCTCACGGTGACATCCGAAGGACCGCCAGCCAAGCTGTTGGTCACAATGGATTCCGAGATCACGGCATTTCCCGAAGTCACAGACGCTGGTACAGGGTCTGATTGGATGATCCCGCCGTAGTTTCCCACGGCGACAAAGCTGTTCTTTCCGTAAGCGACACTATTGAGATTTCCGTAAGCGAAACTATTGAGTTCCCCGAATCTTCCCGATGAGGCCCTCGGTGACCAAGCGATACCATCAACGGATGTTACTACGGCGTCGTGATCTCCCACGGCCACGAAGATATGATTTGCATAGACGATCCCATTGAGCCGCAGTAAAGGCCAGGGCGAGCCGTTCACAGCCGCCCTCTGTGGCGTCCACTCACTCCCGTTGGGAGAGGTAAAGAGATTTCCGTATACTGTTCCGTACCCAGTTCCATAACTGCTCGCATACCCCACTGCCACAAAAATGCTATTACCGAAAGAGACTCCATAGGGTGTATAGGTTATCTCCGATGCCCCCGGTGTCCATAGATTCCCGTCGGGGCATGTGAGGATAATGCCGTCTCCCCCTGCCACGAATGTGCCATTGCCAAAGGCGACTCCCCGTAGCGTAGCAGAGCCCCCCGAGGTGGTCCTTGTCCAGGTGATCCCATCAGGCGAAATGAGGATGGTGGCCTTTTCGCCCACTGCTACGAAGAGACCAGCCCCGAAGGCGATTCCGCGGAGTGAGGAGGACGAACCTGACGGCCTCGCGATCCACGTTGCCCCGTCAGGAGACGTTATGATGGTGCCGAATTCTCCGACTGCTACGAAGGTGCTGTTGCCATAGGCGACACCCTGAAGTCCATAGTCTGTCCCTGACGTCTTTGGTGTCCACGTTACCCCGTCAGGGGAGGTGAGAATTGTGCCAGAGTAGCCTACCGCGACAAAGATGCCATTGCCGTAAGTGATTCCAGAAAGGTTATTACCTTGCGCCAGGGGATTCCTCCACTGCCAGTGATCCAATGGGTCTGTTTGAGAAAGAGCGGGAAAGCCTGTCAATAGGATAAGCATGATCAGAAACAGCAAAACGCCGACTAGCTTTCTTGCCACGACTTCCTCATTTTTCAGTGGTATGCCTGATTCTACAAAAATGTTCCGGAAACTGCAACGAATACCCTGCGACGAGATGGTTTCTTGCGGCCGATGGGGCCCTTAGCCCGCCTGCGCGCCCGCGTCGGGCGCCTCCATTCCCGCCATCTTGGCCGCAACGAGGTCGCACAGTGCCACCAGCCTCTCGTGGAAGGCAGCGAGGTCATCGCGGGTGTATGCCTTGGCATCCTTCTCGATGTTGTTCCTCCAGGTCTCCACGGCCTTGGACTGGCGGGTGAGGGTGAGCGTTGCGGGCTTTGTCTCTTTCGCGGTTTTTGGCCTTGTAGAGAGCAGTTTTTCCAGTTCCGGGACCGTTACGGGGTTTGCCATGACCTGGGCGAAAATTTTCATGTGGTTCGGATTATCGAGGTGGGCGGCGAAGACATATCCCTGGGTTCTGGGGAGGGCTCCGGTCTTCAAAGCCTCCTGAATCTCATTTTCGGTTTTGAGAAGCGATAGCGTGCGGATCAGCGTCCTTACTGAATTTCCGGTGATTCTCGAAATTACTGACACCGTGTCAGTAGTCGTGCGGGCGAGGTTCTCCCGATGCAGTTCATATTCTGTTAAGACCCCTATCGCTGCCCGCACTCCCTGGTTGTAATCGGCATGCTTGATGTGGAGATACTTGAGGATGTTGTTTGCCAGATCGATTGGATTGAAGTCCTCCCGCTGGACGTTTTCCGTGAGTTGGATGGCTACTATCTCCGCCTCAGGCG
>CAYOYU010000032.1:0-866 GCA_964408265.1 uncultured Syntrophorhabdaceae bacterium | reverse complement strand
TGTGCCGTCGTCCAAAGGCATGACGATCAAGGGCTCCAGGATGCCGTAGAGTTTGATCGATTCCACGAGGGCCAGGAAGGATTCGCCGGCAGTGTCGATCATGGAGCGGACTTGTGTCTGGATCAGGATCAGAGCAATGGGTAAGTTCAACGTAGCCTCCTTTGTCAAAGTAAGGTTCAAGTCGTTCAAGCCGTTCAAACAGTTCCAGCCGTTCAAGTAGTCTTCTTGTACTTAGTCCCTCTATGCGGGGTAGTTCTCAAATACTCCATAAAATGGTGGATCATTATTGAAAGCTTCCTGAACTCATCAATCAGCTGTTCAATGCCCTCCTTGTCCGAGTAGGCCTAGTCAAGGGCTATATAGAGGTGACATCGGACCTCACCACAGGAGCCCTTTGCCACTGACAAAAACTGGAAAAACTCCTGGTTGCCACCACGCTCATGGCCTTCGGCGATATTTGACATTATCGAAACAGCAGCCCGCCTGATCTGATCCCGGAGACCGAAGTCTTTGGAGAACCGTTCTCCCCTCGATAAGTCGTACACAGCGTTGGTCAGTCTCCTCGCTTCCTTCCAGATTTGAAGGGCTTCAAAGTTCTTCCCGGACACTTAGCATCCCTCACATTGATGTGTTTCACTGTTTCACGCCATTCAGCGGCTTGAACCGTGCCGTACGGCACATTAAGCTGTTTGAACGGCTTGAACATCTCCTAGTAGTGTTACGTTGTACTGCAATTGATACGGGATATTTTTATCTTCGCAGGTCGGAAGGCCGCTGTCAAGCCACAATGTGGCGTATAGCGGATAGCGTGTAGCGTGTAGCGGATAGCGGATAGAAAAGGCAAATGACGAACCGTGAAACTGAGC
>CAYOYU010000031.1:27257-28960 GCA_964408265.1 uncultured Syntrophorhabdaceae bacterium | reverse complement strand
GGCAGTTGCTCAAATGGATTCAGGCCGACACGTTCTTCGAGGGGCGCTACAAGGGGAAAGTCATCAAGGTGGGTCTCGAAGGCGAGAAGGGCCTCGTGGCGACCTTCGATATCGGCAATTTCAAGAAAGGGATCCTCATGAAAGAATCGAGCCCCGGCGTCTACGTGGGCGAATACCTCACCCTTCCCGGAGACAACATCAGGGACATGCCGGTCATCGCCTCGCTCAAGCGGCCGGGGGGCGGCGAGAACCAGTGGATCAACGTGGATGGTTTCGTCACCATCGATACCCTGCCGCCTCCGCAGGTCACGGGACTCAAGGTCAAAGGTTTTACGGACCATGTAGAGGTTGCATGGGCAGCACCGGTAAATGTCCCTGATCTGAAGGGATACCGGGTCTTAAGGAGTGAACAGCCCTTAAGCGGATACCAGGAGGCGGCCTTCCTGGAACTCACCACCTACGAGGACAGGGCCGTCAAGCCCGGCATCACGTACTACTACAGAGTGACCGGACTCGATACGGCGGGGAACGAATCGGATCCTCAAACCGGGGCCAAGGCATCGCTGGCTTCCGCGGAACCCGTCAAACTTGCAGGCGAACTGAAGAAGGATACTCTCCTGTCAGGAAGCTACATCGTAACCGGCGAGATCACAGTGCCCAAGGGGCTGTCACTGGTTATCGAAGGGGGAACGACGATTGCCTTCCAGGAGGCAGCAGGCCTGTCAGTCCAGGGAAAACTGATGGTGGAGGGGAAGGAGACGTCCGTTGAATTCATTCCCGCAGGAGACAAGAAGTGGAAAGGTATCTCTTCGGAAGGAGGCACACTCGCCATCGTTGGGGCCAGAATAAAGGGGGCCCTGGTGGCGGTTTCGGCGAGAAATGCGGAAGGAGTGATTGAGAATGATATCATCACAGGGAATGAGACCGGCATCTTCATAGCAGGGAGCCCTTCGGTTGCGGTGAAGAAGTCGACTATCTCCGGCAACAAGTCGGCCATGGTGTTGGAGAAGACAAATGCCCTCATCACCGGTAATTCGGTCTTCCAGAACGGCGACGGGATCGTGCTGAAAGGGTTTTCCGGAGAACTGAAGGAAAACAACATCTATGACAACGAGCGAAACATCCTTTCCGAGTCGCCGGTGCGCCTGGACCCCAATTACCTGGGGTCAGTGATTACGGATGAAATGAAAACCAGCGGGGTCACGCTTTCCAAGGTTTACGACGGAAGGCTGCCGCAAGGCAGACTCGTTGATCCCGTATCGAACCCCTATGCGCACATGACCCCTGAGGAGCGGGCGAAAAAGGCGGCTGAACTGGCGTTGGAGGCAGGCACCTATTTCAAGCAGCGGAATTTCGGGAAAGCCTCGACCCTCTTCGAAGAGTCCCTGAAAGCCTCGGAGTCTGCCGAATCCTTTTATTACCTGGCCCTCTGCCACCAGGGGATGAAGGAAGGCGACAAGGCCCTGAGTATCCTCAGGAAAGGCGCCGACAGGTTTTCCAAGGACCCCAATCTGAGGAAGGCTTTAGGGCTTATGTACTATGAGGCGGGAAACGAAGGGGAGGCTCTGAAGGCATTCCAGGAAGTAATGCGACTGAGCCCCGGAGACAAGCAGGTGAAGTTTCTCATGGAGAGGATGGAGCGGAAATGATCCGGCACATCCTTTGCCTCATTCTTCTGTTTTTCCTCCAATCCTTCCTCATGG
>CAYOYU010000031.1:3845-27247 GCA_964408265.1 uncultured Syntrophorhabdaceae bacterium | reverse complement strand
GTCCCTCGGGAAGACGATCGTTCTTGAGGGCAGCATAGAAAGCGGCATCAGGGTCACCCAGCAGATCAATTTCAGCGTTGAGAGGCGGCTCTCGGAACTCACATTCAGGCTTACCATGCCTGCCGGTTTTTCCAATAAGGCCGTGAGCCAGAGGGTGGAAGGATTCGACGTCAAATATAGCCCCCAGCCGCTGCAGGTGGAGGATGAATTCGACCGTTTCGGCAACAAGTACAGGAAGATTACCTGGAGGAACCTGACAACGGATGCCCGGGTAACAGTCACCTTTGACACCAGGATCAGATCAGATTTGCGCCCCATGGAGAGCACGACCCCTTTCCCCCTGCCGCCCGTCTCCCTGGAGGAGAAGGCATACCTGGCGGCAACGGCTTTTGTGCAGAGCAATGATGCCGGTATCGTCTCCCTCGCCAGGGAGTTGACGAGAGGTGCATCGAGTCAGTATGAGGCGGTGACTGCCATCATGAACTTCGTCGTCGACACCGTAAAGTACACCTACAACCCGCCTGAATACGACGCCCTCTACACCTTGCGCCACAGATCAGGTAACTGCACTAATTTTGCCCATCTCTCCATAGCCTTGCTTCGGGCAGCAGGAATACCTGCCCGCTTCGTGGCAGGTATAACCTTAAGCAGGCAGTGGCGGATCCCCGTAGGCGACTCGCAGTCAGTGGTGCAGAACATGGGGCAGGGGAAGCATGCATGGATTGAGATATTCTATCCGGACCTGGGCTGGCTTTCCTACGACCCTGCCCAGTCAAAACAGTTCACGTCCACACGCCACATCAAGGAGACACATGGTCTCGACTACCCGAACATAGTAGGCTCCTGGAGCGGAATGCCCTATGTACCGCTCTACTCGAACAGTGTGGAGGCGGATTTCCTGGATGACAAGGTGAACTTGAGCACCAGGCACTCCGATGCAGCGCCAAGGCCCTATCTCTACAGCAACCAACTGCTGGCAAAAGCCGGAGCCCGGGTTCCGGAGCCGGTCAAGCCGGCGGAATCAAAACTTCCCGGGCTACCCTTGCCGAAACCCTTGGAGCTCGTGAAACCGGAACCAATACCCGTAAAGCCTGAACCAAAGACAGTGGAAGCACCGGTTGCAGAACCGGTCAAGCCGCCTGAACCAAAACTTCCCGAGCCACGCCTGCCGAAACCGCTGGAAGTAGTGAAGCCGGAACCGACCCCTGCCAAACCGCAACCAAAAATAGTGGAAGTGAAACCCGAACCCGGTCCCGCGAAGTCCGGTCCAATACCCGTGGTGCCCCCACCGAAGCCGGTGGACGCGAAACCTGAGCCGAAGCTTAAACAGCGGGAGACGGTAGAAATCGGCAATGTCGATTTCCCCTCGCTGGTAAAGACGTACAGAATTACAGGGAACAACGGAGTGGAGACGCTTGATGCAGAAACGGCGGAGTATGTGACTTCAGCCTCCCTCTATGCCCAGGCTTTCAGGATAACGTCTCCCCTCAGACCCGACATGATCTCCCTTGCCATGCACAAGTTCGGGGGAGACGGAACCCTCTACATCGACCTTGTGTCGGATGACAAGGGCAGGCCGAGCCTGAAGGGTATCAGGTCGCTTCCCCTGTTCCTTGACAAGATCGAGAAGAAACCGGGATATTACTGGGTGGACTTCAGATTTTCTGATGATGGGGGAAGTGCTTCCCTCCCTGCAGGCAAGTACTGGATTGTTCTCCGCCACTCCGGGGAAGCTATCATGACGTGGTTCTATACCCCCGGAAAGAGTTTCGGCGATCCTGACGACACGCGCTCCACCATAAAAGGGTATCGCTGGGAGGATATTCTGAATTATGATTTTGTATTCAAGGTGAAAGGAAGACAGTTATGACCGAGGAAGTTCTGCGAAGAATACTCACAATTGTCATCGTTCTTCTGGTGCTCTGCGCCGGCAGCAGTGGTTTTGTTGCCGGAGCGGAAAAAGGAGCTTCACCACAGATCGTACGCGATATCAAGACGGAAGGTTCCTGCGCTGTCGTAGGGATGACGGCGGAGCAGTGTGTCCTGCTGGCGCTCCAGAGGGCACGGTCGGCGGCCATCGAGCGGGCGGCAGGGGTGGCTGTCACGTCGAGTACACTCGTGACCAACAGTGCCCTGGCCGTCGATTTCATCAAGACCTACGCCAGGGGTTTTGTGGTGAAGGAGACGGTGGAATGGCTTCCTCTCTCCCAGTATCAGAAGGACAGCTCCACTCCCCCCATCCCGGAATACCGGGTCAAGCTTCTTTCGGATGTCCATGTGCCCGAAAAAGGGAAGGCCTCCCTGGGCCTCAAGGCCAATCTCAGTGCTTCCCTTTTCAGAAGGGGAGAGCGGGCGGTCATTACCATCGAGACGCGCAGGAAGGCAAAGGTGGCCATTTTCAACATCACTGCCGACGACAAGGTTGCCATGGTCTTCCCCAACATCCATGACGGACAGAACGTCATCCCCGGTGGAGAACCTTTCCGCTACCCCTCACGGCAGAGCACCGCAGAGCTCCTCATGGATACGCTGAAAGGCCACCGGACCGATGCCGAGGCCTTCTTCGTCGTAGCCGCTGACGTGGATTCACCGGTGGATTTCATGAGCCTCTTTTCCAATTCCAAGCCCTTGGGGCTTGCCGCCTTCTTCAAAGCGTTCTCGGAGATAGACCGCTACTGCGATGATACGATCGTTGCCTACGAAGTAACGGGAGCGGATGACTAAAGAGAGGGCACCCTTGAAGGCCTAGGTCGATCATCCTCCTGTTTTTCCTCTTGTTCCTGCAAATCCGTGCTGATATATTTATGATGAGATGAGGAGAGTCGTGGCGATCAGAGTTCTTGCGGCACTGTTGTTGACCATCTTTGTTATTCCGCTTGTCTTTGCCGACGAGGTAACGTTCAGGATCAATATCGCCCCCCAACCGCCGAAACTCTCGGCTACGGTCGCTTTTTCCGAGCCCTCCGGTAACAACATCCTCGACGCAGGAGAGTCCGGCCGGCTCGCTGTCACCGTCAGTAATGGAGGACAGGGGGATGCCTTCGATGTGGAGGCGGAAGTCAGCGCAGAGACCGCTGTCAAGGGCCTTGGCTTCAACAAGAACATCACCTTCGGGAATATACCGGCAGGCCAAAGCGTGAAAAGGGACGTGGAGGTCTGGGCCGCTGAAGATCTCCCTACAGGCGAAGCGAAATTTCTCATCAATTTCAAAGAAGCGAACGGTTTTGAGTCTGATGGCCTCAAGCTCAGCCTCAGGACCGGTGGTTTTGAGTCTCCCAGGCTTGTTGTGGCGGATGTAAGCATTGACGACTCAAACAAGGATGCTCGGATTGAGCCGGCGGAACTCGTGGAGGTAAGGGCAAAGATACAGAACATGGGTTACGGCAATGGAAGAGGGGTCGTCGTCGACGTGGAGACAGGCAGGAATGTCTTTATCGGCCACGGCAGCAAAGCGCACTTCGAACTCGGAGATATGACGCCGGGCCAGGTCAAGGAGGTCCGTTTCACCTTCTACACAAACAAGCAGATCCGGAGCGGCGACAAGATCCCCCTGTCCCTCAAGATCGGCGAAGCACGTCCCCAGTTCGGACTGGTGAAAGAGCTGGGATTTGTCATGCAAGCCGCACGGAAGAAGACGGAAGAGGTTGTCGTTGCGAAGGGGGCTGAGTTCGGGATAAAACTGGCTACAAGACTGACAATTGATGTGGATATGAAGATCCCCGAGGGTAAATCCGCAGGGGAATTTGACGTGGCTGTCGTCATCGGCAACAAGCACTACTCAACCAAAGCAGGTATTCCCGACGTTGAGTACGCAGACAGAGACGCTAAGATCATGAAGGAGTACCTCATACGAACTTTCGGATTCAGAGAGGATAATGTCATCTACGAGGAGGATGCCACCCTCGGGAAATTCAGGGAAATCTTCGGCACAGGACGAAATCCGAGAGGCAAGCTCTTCAATTATGTAAAGAAGGACGTCTCAAATGTCTTCATATACTATGTCGGCCATGGGGCACCCGACCTACAGACTCAGGAAGCATACTTCGTTCCCGTGGATGCTATTCCCGACCATATAGCAGACAACGGGTACCGGCTCCAGACGTTCTACGACAATCTTTCGAAGATACCCGCAAAGGGTGTCACCGTCGTCCTGGACGCCTGTTTTTCAGGCTCTTCCGCCAGCGGTCAGCTCTTCAGGGGTATAAGCCCGGCAATGGTGAGGGTAAAGAAGGAATATCAAGGCCCGAAGAACGCCAGGGTCATCACCAGCGCAGCGGCCGATCAGGTGTCTGCCTGGTATCCCGAGATGAGGCACTCCTTATTCACCTACTATTTTCTGAAAGGGCTTGGCGGGGCTGCCGACTCGAACAGTGACGGGAAGATCACCATCGGCGAGATGAAGTTGTATCTGACAGATAACGTGCCCTATATGGCCCGGCGGCTGAAAGGAATAGACCAGCAGCCGGTGATTGCGGGGAACGATGTCGATGTCCTGGTGGAACTGAGGAGATAAGATAGAAACCGTTATTTCAGCCAAGCGTCATCTCACGGCCACCCTTGGCCTTCTATTTGTGATCCTGCTGACCTGCACGTCTTTCCTTGGGGCCGCAGAGGTTAAGAACATCAAGCCCTTCCAGGAGGGCAGCCGGATGTTCTTTCAGTATGACCTTGTTGGTGATGAAGGAGAGGCGGAAGTCAATGTGACGAGCACCGTCAAGGGGAAATTATACACAGCCGATAAGCTCCACCTCGAAGGCGATTTTGGAAGGGTCAAGCCTGGAAAAGCGAAAAAAGTGTACTGGGATGTGCTCAAGGACTTTCCGAGAGGGCTGTCCGGTGATGTGAAGGCAAACATAAAGGCCGAGGGAAAAGGCCTCAAAGAACCCCTCACTGCATCGGCGAAGGTAAAGACCATTACCTACACGGCCAGACAGCCATACACCGGCAACCGGCCCCCTGACGAAGAAAGGGTGGCCGCACAGGTCCGAGCGGAGCATGAGGCTCTGGAGATGGCAAAAGCATATGTGGAAAGCCTTCCGGCGGTCAAGGATTCCGGTCTCCCGAAGGACGAAATCCGTGCCCTCATTGAGGGGATGAAGCCGGAGGTGGTCTCCCAGAAGAGGTATGCCACACAAAATGCATCCGGTGTGGAGGTCATGGTTAAGATCGATGTGGATACCGCTGTCGTTGAAGAGCGGATAAAGAAGCTTCTTGCGGGCAGGGCGCAGGTGAAAGAGATCGAGGAGAAGCAGAGGAAGGAGAAGGAGCGCATCGAAGAGATCGCCAGGCGTGAAGCCGAAAACAGACGCCTCACCGCAACCCCGCAGGGTCTTACAGCCATGGACTGGTTTGAGAAATCACAGGCGCTCTGGCAGGACGGAAGATACACGGATCCGCAAAAAGCGGTAGAGTATCTGAACGAGTTCATCCGCCTCAAACCGGACGCGGCCAACATATACTACAACCGGGGGATTGCATACCAGAACCTTGGACAGCACCAGCCGGCCATTCAGGATTTCGACCAGGCCATCCGCTTGAGTCCGAACTTCGCTGAGGCATATAACAACCGGGGGAACGCGTACCAGACCCTTGGCCAGTACCAGCGGGCCATTCAGGATTTCGACCAGGCCATCCGCTTAAGACCGAACTTCTCCGAGGCCTATAACAGCCGCGGGGCGGCATATCTGATGAGCAGGAACAACTCGCAGGGCTGCGAAGACTTGAAAAAGGCGTGCAGCATCGGGAACTGCAGAAAGTACGAATCGGTAAAGAGCCAGGGGTCCTGCCCCTGATTAGCTAATTCCCTTCCAATTCAGCTTGGTATGAAGACAAGGTGATCGCCTTTCCTTTTCCTGATGATGCCTTTGTCCTCAAATAACTCCAGGTATACGAGGGCGTCAAACAGACCAAGGCGTACTTGAATGATGTTATTCGCCTGTATAATGAGCTTGGCGCTTTTCCAAAAACGCGCTGACACCTTCGGCCTTATCCTTCGAATTGCATAATCGGCCGAAGAGCTTTATATCCATACTTCGGTTGTCCGACCACGTAGACCCAGGCCATCCTCTCAGCGCTTCCTTAAGTGCTTTGCAAGCGAGCGGCGCCTTTGACGCCAATTGAGCGGCAAACTGAAGAGTGATTTCACGAAGTGAACCGGAGGGCACAATGCGATCAATTAAGCCCCATGCGAGCGCTTCTGTCGCGCTTATCGTTTCTCCGGTGTACAGCATCCACCTGGCCTTTGACAAACCGATTACTTGAGGCAGTAGATGTATACCGCCGGCGGCAGGTATTAAGGCGAGATTTATCTCGGGAACACCTAATCTTGCCCCTTCTACCGAGACCCGGAAATCGCAGTGGAGGGACAATTCCAATCCTCCTCCCAAGGCGGATCCGTTCAACGCCGCAATCACCGGCCGCGGAAACATCAGGAGCTTATCAAGAACTCTCCTGACGTTGGAGGTGAGGTCCGTCGCCCCTGATTCGTCGAGACCCTTGAGCCCCTTGATGTCAGCCCCTGACGCGAACAACCTCTCTCCCCCTGCTGTCAGTATCAGGCACCTTACTTCTTTGTCTCCGTATAACCGATCGAGTGAATTATCCAGCTCATCGACCACCTCCCTTGACAGAGAATTGGCCGGAGGGTTGTCAAGGGTTAAGATTGCGATATTTCCGATTGTCTCGAGTTTGAAATAGCTGGTCATGGTTCTTCTCCGTTTGGCTTACCGAATTAAAGCCCTATTTTACCGGCAATTATTTCTTTCATAATCTCGCTCGTCCCGCCGGCAATTGTATTCAGCCTGGCGTCCGCGTGCATTTTACAGATTGCAGACGAATCCATGCAAGCATCTCCACCGTATAATTGCAGGCATCCCCTGGCCACTCGTTGAGACAGTTCCCCAACGAGATACTTTGCCATCGATATTTCTTTGATCATGTCACGACCGGCCATATATTCCTCACAACAGTGATATACAAAGGCCTTGGCCATCTCAACTTCTGATGCCATTTCAGCAACCCTGTGTTTTACAAACTGAAACGAGCTGAACGGATTTCCAGCTACCATCAGCGTTGTTACATGTCTTATAGTTTCACGAACCATGCGCTCTGAGCACGCAGCCGCCACGACAGTCGCCATAAGCCGTTCCCGTTGAAAGCAGGCCATGATGCATTTGAACCCGCCGTTTTGTGAGCCAAGAAGGTTTTCGGCTGGAATCGAACAATTATCGTACACCAGTTCTGCCGTATCTGATGCGTGGGTGCCCAGTTTCTCCAATTTCTTTTCTACGATGAAGCCGCGGGTGCCCTTTTCTACAATAAATAAACTGATGCCTTTATATCCCGGCACCGCGTTCGGATCAGTCTTTGCCGCCGTAATAATGACATCGCCATAATAGCCATTGGTGATGTAAATCTTCCTTCCATTGAGGATGTAAGAGCTTCCGTTTTTGATTGCTTGCGTTCGTATGGCCGAAACATCAGAACCGGCGTCAGGCTCGGAAACTGCTACCGCACAAACAGCATCGCCTGTTGTACAGGGCTGCAAATATTTTTTTTTCTGCTCGCCGGTGCCGAAATGGGCGAGATATGTGCTTGTCATTTCGTTATGCACAGCGACGGTTTGTGCCAACCCGCTGCAATCTGAATTCGCGAGTTCCTCCAGAAGAACAACTGCATAAATATCATCCAGTTCTCGACCGCCGTACTCTTTTGGATAGCACATGCCCAGGAAACCCATGTTGCCCATTTTTTTCCATAACTCTCTTGGCACACCCCTTTCCGCTTCCCATTTGCCGGCGTAGGGTTGAATTTCCTGTTGGACAAATTCTCTGACGGTGTTTCTAAATTGCTGGTGCTCGTCGCTGAAAATATTCACGCGATCTCCTATTTCTTCTGAAGGGAACTGTAATCGTAAAAACCCTTACCCGTTTTTTGTCCCAAATGATTATTCTTCACCTTTTCAATCATAGTCTTTGTTGGTTCGAATCTTCCACCGTACACCTTGCTCAGATCCTCGAGAGAATGAAAAACGGTATCAATTCCTGACATATCCATGACCTGGAAGGGGCCGAGAGGATGGTTGAAGCCAAGAGTAACCGCCCGATCTATGTCCTCTATGGAAGCAACGCCTTCCTCGTGTATCCTCAAGCATTCCGCTACAAACGCTGAGATCGCCCGGCTTGTTATGAAACCGTAGACGTCTCTACAGGTTACTGTTTCCTTTCCTGCTTTCTTGCATAATTCGATTGTAACCTTAAGCGTCTCCTCTGATGTCTCTTTTCCCATGACTACCTCAACGAGGCGCATTATGGTAGGAGGATAGAACCAATGTGTTCCTATCACCCTATCGGCCCTTGACGTGGCCTCCGCAATCGTTGTGATGCTCAACTGAGATGTATTCGAGGCGATAATAGCGGATTGTTTGAGAATTTTATCCGCCCGGTTCAAGACTGTTCGTTTTAGTTCAAGCTCTTCCGGTACAGCCTCAATAACATAATCGGCTTCTGCAAAAGCCGCATCCATGTCGGTAGTGTACAGGATCTTTTCACGGGCCAACTCGGCTTGCTCAGTTGTCAGCTTTGATTTTTCTACAAGCCTCGCAAGCTGCTTGTTGATCGTCGCCTGCGCTCGATTCAGGATGTCGGCCGAAACGTCTATGAGCTGTACCCTATAGTCTGCCTGGCCGGCAACCTGCGCTATACCCGTCCCCATTAACCCCGCTCCGACAATTGCTATTTTATTAATCGTCATTCTATACCCCCCTGTATTCCTTGGTATGTGGACTCATCAGTCCACAAAGCAAACATCATGCCGTTTCCAATTTTGTAAGAGGAGGACTGCTGCTGTCCGAAATTAAGCTGAAATGGAGTGATTGTATAGGTCTTGGCGGGCAGCGGTCAAATGCATTACCCGGCCAGAAATGTCCAATAATCGTACCACCGTCCGAAATGCAGTCAGGAGCCGTGCTGAACTCCTTACAAAAGTACCACCTGGTCGGTAAGGCCGTTCGCAAATAAAACAACAGTTCGATATTTGTACGGGTAAAATATTATTGAAGAACTTGGCAAGTTTTCTTGTAATCAAGATAATCAGGCAGATTTGTGCCCGGGGACCTCGAAAACCGAGACGGGAACGCATGGCACAGAAAATGCTTGTTAGTGACATATACGCCAAAAAGAAGGGCCAGAAGGAATTCGGAGGTTACTAAAACAGGAGATGTTATGAAAACCAAAAAATCCTTCACTGAAGCGGATATAAAATCGATAGAGAGAGTGCCGGTAGAAAAGAGAATGACATTTTCAAATAGTTATGACCTCATCAGATACGGGGCCAGCCTTGCCCCGGATGCTCCGGCTATTACCTATTTCAATTCGGGGGATACGCACAAGGATTCTATTTCGGTGACCTATCGTGAGTTCCTGGACCGGGTCACGAGGACGGCAAATCTGTTACACGATTTAGGAGTTGGCCCGACCGACGTTGTGTCGTTTATCCTTCCTAACCTGATTGAGACCCATTATGTGCTATGGGGCGGTCAGGCAGCCGGTGTTGTGAACCCGCTCAACCCTCTGCTCGAGGCTTCTTCTCTGGTTAATTTGTGCAAGGCTGCTAAAACGAAAGTCCTCATTGCAGTTGGAGACGATGAGACCGTTTGGCAAAAAGCATTATACATCAAGAAGGAATTGCCGCAACTAAAGGCTGTAATCAAGGTGAACGGAGCGGGCAACGAGAAGGAAGGAATATACGGATTCCAGGAAGCGATCCCGAATTATCAGGGAGAAAAACTAGATTCAGGGCGCATATTCAACCCGGAAGATACCGCATCGATGTTCTACACGGGCGGTACAACGGGTATGCCCAAATTGGCTCCGCGTACCCACTTCAATGAAGCCTGCATGCCCGCCATTTTGAATTTGTTGGACATTCTCGAGCAGGGAGAGGCCATTCTGGGCGCCACCCCACTCTTTCACGCCCTTGCCCCTACAACCGCCGGTACTATTGCCTTCGCAAAAGGTTGTTCCGTAGTGATTTCGGGCCGGGACGGATTTCGGGATCCTACGTTGGGCAAAAATATCTACAAAATTATTGAGCACCATAGAATTGTTCTTATTTTCCTGGTTCCGACAATCATGCTCATGCTTGTCGATGCCCCCATCGATGGAGACATTTCTTGCTTAAAGTATTGTATGTGCGGCGGTGCACCTCTTTCAACTGAGATTCTTAACCGGTTTGAAGCGAAAACCTCTGCGCGAGTGCTTCAAGGATACGGGTTAACCGAGGCAACAGCCGTCGCATTCCTTGATCACCCAGACTGGGACCGGCGTCCGGGGACTTTAGGCATGCCCCTGCCCTATGTTCATTCGAAAATATTCGTCCTTGACGATGAGGGGAAATTCGTCCGCGAGGCAGAGCGCAACGAAATAGGTTCGTTGTGTGTGGAAGGGCCTAATGTTTTTAGGGGCTATATGGACCCCGATCATAATCGCGACGCATGGCCAAAACCCGGATGGCTCAACACGGGTGACCTTTCGCGACAGGATGAAAGCGGATATTTCTGGTTCACCGGACGTAGAAAAGAACTGATTAAGCGCTCGGGGCATAATATCGATCCCGCCATTATCGAGATGCCTCTCTATAAGCTGGAGGGTGTGGCCATGGCTGCCGCAGTAGCAAAGCCGGACCGGTATGCCGGAGAGGTGGCAGCTGTCTATGTTCAGCCGAAAGAAGGCTACCAGCTCACAGAGGATGCAATCATGGAATACTTGCAGAAAGTGATCGAAGAACGGCCGGCACTGCCAAAAGATGTGGTGATTGTGAAGGCACTGCCTCTTACGGGGGCGGGCAAGATTTTTAAACCGGCCCTGCACTGGGACGCTATCAAACGAACATACGAGAAGGAACTGATCAGCCTGGGTAGTGTCACTCAATCAGTTGCTGTCACCGTTGGGGAAAACAAGGTGTTCGGAGTCCTTGCCACAATCAAGGTGAAACCAATCGATGGAAACCCTAGGGAAGATGTGGCCAGGCAAATTTCGGAAAGACTGTCCTCTTACAACACTCGTTACGAAATCGAGTTCATATAACAGAACCGGCGAATTTCCTGATTGTTGTCTCTACCATAGTTTTCCCAAGGAGGACGAACTTGCCATGAAAAAGATCTTTATAGTTGGAGCGGCCCGGACGGCAATCGGTGACTTCGGCGGAGTTTTTCGTACGGTTCCTGCCATTGATCTCATAGTGCCCACAATAAAGGAAGCGATTTCGAGGGCTTCGCTGACCGAAGATAAAATCGATAAGGTTATTATTGGTAATACCCTCTCTCCGCTCGATCCGAACATCGCCCGCATCGTATCCATTTATAGCGGGATTCCAGCAGAAACCCCTGCGTTCACTGTCCACTCGGCGTGTGCAAGCAGTCTGCAAGCCCTGATAAGCGGTGCGTCCGCGCTTGAAATGGGTGAAGCAGAGATTGTCCTTGCAGGTGGGGTCGAGTCAATGAGCAACGCACCACATATTTCTCCCTCCGCTCGATGGGGGAAGCGCCTTCAACACACTCAGAATTTAGACCTCCTGTGGTGGTGTATGCAGGAGGCGCCGCTAATGGGCCGAGTGGGGGAAGTCGCTGACGCTCTGGCAGCCGAACTCCACATTACCCGTGAAGAGCAGGATGAGCTTGCGTACACGTCACACGCAAGGGCGGTCACAGCCCAAAAAGAAGGGTACTATATGGGCCAGATAGCTCCCATAACGGTCAAAGGCAAACCGGTCACGGTGGACGAGCACCCAAGGGCCGATACCACGATGGAGGGACTGGCTGCTCTTCCTCCCGCTTTTACTAAGAACGGCACCGTCACGCCCGGGAATGCGAGTGCTATCAACGACGGGGCTGCGGCAATCGTGCTTGCAACAGAAGAGGCGTGCAAGAAGAATGGTTTGAAGCCTCTTGCAGCTATTGGCCCCTGGTCAATCTCTGCGAAAGACCCGAAATACGTCGGGTTGGCTCCTGTACCGGTCATTAGAGATGTCCTGGAAAAGACAAACCTGAGCCTAGACGACATCGACCTCATTGAAATAAACGAGGCATTTGCCTCGTTTTACCTGTCTGTTGAGAAAGAATTGAAACTTGACAGGAGCAAAGTAAATGTCAATGGGAGCGGCATTTCCTTGGGCCATCCGGTTGGAGCTACAGGAGCGCGTATTACTGTAACATTGCTCTACGAGATGATGCGCCGCAATGCTACTTTTGGCATTTCCAGTCTTTGCGCTGGAGGTGGACTCGGGTATGCACTCTTGCTAAGAAGAGATGTTTCAGTAGAATGAAATCCCGGGAATTCTAGGATTGATACAGGATCCGCCACAACCGCTTATCGAGCACGGCTAACGGAAGGAAATAGTCTAGAACAGACCGGCTGACGGGTTAAAGGGCCATTCTCCAGAGTACGGCCCGGAATCGTGCAGGTCGACAAAGAGGCGACAAAACTTGGAAACTGAAAGAATCCTTGTCGATTACGTGTGTGGTACCGGCTTCGGTGACATGCCGGAGGCGGCGGTAAAGGTGATCAAGAACCAGGTGCTTGCAGTCCTCGGTACCACAATTGCCGGAGCCTCGGCCGAGGGCTGTGAAACCATCGTTGCAATGGAAAAGGAAGCCGGAGGCAAAGCAGAGGCCTCGATCCTCATCCACGGAGGCAAGGTGCCGGCTGACCGGGCGGCCTTCGTAAACGGGGTGATGGCCAGGGCCGTCGACTTCTGCGATGTCATAGCGCCGGGCGCTCATATTGGTTCAGCGGTCATATCTGCCGCCCTTGCTTCGGCAGAACTCGTAGGGGGCTGCACCGGGGCGGATTTCCTCGCTGCCGTTGGCGCGGGGACCGAGCTGGCTGTGCGACTGAATCTAAATGAGGCACAATACGACGGACTTGATCCGACGGGCATTTGTGTACCCTTTGCCTCAACGGCAGCTGCCGCGAAAATACTCAATCTTTCCCCGGTTGAGACCTGGAATGCGCTGGCCCTTGCCTTTAACAGATGCGGTGGGAGCTTTCAGGCCAATGTCGATGGAAGCCTTGCAGTGAGGGTAATTGAGGGCTGGGTTGCACAGACAGGTGTGACATGCGCCCGCCTTGCCCAACATGGTGTCACGGGGCCGGCAAACTTCCTGGAAGGCGTCTACGGATATTTCCATGTTTTTGGCAGGGATCAACTGGCAGGGCAGGCAATTACCTCAGACCTCGGGACAACATACGAGCTTCAAAAAGTAATATTCAAGAAATATCCAAGTTGTGGGGTTACCCAAATATGCACCGATGTTATCCTGACTCTGAAGAAAGAGCATGGTCTTCTCGCCGATAATGTGGAGCACATAGAGATTGCCGTCCCGCCCTACACGCACAAGCTCGTAGGCCATCCTTTCACTATCGGCTCTAACCCAAAGGTCAATGCTCAGTTCAGCATCCGTTACTGTGTCGCCAATGCATTGGTGCGGGGAAGCTCCAAGCTTGAACATTTCGAAGAATCGTTCATCAGAGATCCCGCTATTCTTGAGCTTGCGCAGAAGATCGAAGTAATATCCGACCTTGCTATGGAGGCGCGAGGACACACACCTCTGGATATGAGGGTTCTGACGAAAGACGGAAACGAATTCATGAGAAAAATGGATATAGCCCCCGGGTTCCCAGGTAATCCACTCACGCAAAAGGAGCACCTGCAACGTTTTCGTGACTGCGTTGGCTTTGCCACAAGACCTCTGCCAGAGGAAAACGTAGACCGGATCATAGCTGACGTCGAAAACCTCGAAGCCGTGCGAGATATACGCAGCCTGGTTCCTTTGCTCTTGACTACATGAGTTTGAAGGTGACTATTCGAACTTGAGCCAGTGATGTAACGTACTGCGGCTTATCCCTAGCAAATCAGCGACTTTAGTCTTATTATTGCCCAGCAAATGTAATACATAACGGATATATTTCGCTTGGAGTTCATCCAGATTCATAACTTTACCGGTCAAATCGAACTCCGGGCCATTCATGCGCGCAGGCTCGTGCTTTCCCGTAATGCTCCCGGGCAGGTCTTTCAGGATTATCTCTTCCCGGCCCGAAGAGAGGAGAACTGCTCTTTCAATTGCATTGGCCAATTCACGGACATTCCCCGGCCAGTGGTGTTGTGTGAGCACGTCCATCACCTCTCTGGAAACTTTCTTATTAACGTCTTTGGAGAACTTAGACACGAAGTGATCGCAAAGGAGGGGGATGTCTTCTCGTCTTTCCCGTAAGGGGGGCAAATTCAGAACAAATGTATTCAGGCGGTAGAAGAGATCGAGCCGGAACTTTTTTTCATTTACTTCGTTTTCGAGATTCTTGTTTGTCGCACATATGAGCCGCACATCTACCTTTATCTCTCTTGTATCACCAAGCCTTCGGAACGTGCCTGCCTCCAGCACTCGAAGAAATTTCGCCTGTATTCCCAAACCCATATCTCCGATCTCGTCAAAGAACAGAACGCCCCTGTTCGCCATTTCCAGCAATCCGATCTTATCCTCGGTTGCGCCGGTAAACGACCCCCTTTTGTGCCCGAAGACCTCACTTTCGAGCATATTCTCTTGCAGCGTGCTCGAGTTTATGGCGACAAAAGCGTTTTTTGATCTGGTACCCAGTTCGTATATCGCCTTCGCTATCAGCTCCTTCCCTGTCCCGCTTTCACCGAGAATAAGCACTGGGGCATCAGAATTGGCAACGAGCTTGATCTCTCTCATAACGTCCTTAACGGCCTTGCTGTCCCCTATGAACTTCTCTTTGGTTATAAAGCGGTCCAGTTGTGCCTGAAGGATAAAGGTCTTTTCCTGCAGTGATTTCTTTTCATACGCCTTTGTTATAACTTTACGAAGTTGCGAGATTTGGCAAGGCTTGGTGAGATAATCATAGGCACCTAACTTCATCGCGCTAATGGCTGTATCCACCGAAGCGAAACCCGTAAGCATTACTACTTCCAGAGTTGGCTGGATTTCTTTAAGCTTGCCGAGCAGATCTATTCCGCTGGCATTAGGCAAATGGATATCGAGGACGCATACATCAAATAAGCTTGTTTTTAATTTGGCCAATGCCTCTTCAGCATTATAAGCGGCCTCCGCCACCATGTCTTCTTCCGAAAGCCTCTTCCTGTAAGCGTCGACGAGACGCCGTTCATCATCAACGAGAAACACTTTGATCATGCTTCCTCTTTGATACTTGTTTTCTGGTTCAATATCGGGAGGACCACGCGAAAGGTGGTGCCTTTGCTCTTCTTGCTGTGCACCTCGATATGGCCATTCATCTTCTCTATAAAGTCACGCGCCAGCGATAGTCCAAGCCCCGTCCCCTTATCGGCAGGCTTGGTCGTAAAGAAAGGCTGAAATATTCTGTTCACTACGCTTTCCGGTATACCTGGACCGTTATCTGCTATGGTGAGAAGAACATGTTGTCCGCTATGGCGTTTGGCCGTCAGTCGTATTTTCCCATTATTCCTGTGCTCCAAGGCATCGATTGCATTAGTTATAATATTCCATAAAACTTGCTTCACCATGCTGAGATCGCCGTAAACGTATGGCAAGCTCTTAGGAAAATGCTTGTCGACGATGATTTTCTTCATGTCGATATTCATGAGGGCTAGAATTTCATCTACGACCATGGCAAGATCGATATCTTCGTTCTCAATATTTCGATTACTGCCCAGTTTAAACAAGCTATTGATTATTTGCTTACACCGGAATGCCTCATGGTCGATCACCCTCATAAAATCTTCGATTTCTTCAAGCCCCTGTGATGCGACCGAATCTCGGTTGAAAGAGCGAAGCGCTTGGGCCGTGAGATCACAATATGCAGCAATGGAAGCAAGCGGATTATTGAGTCCATGTGCAACGCCCATGGCCAGTTTGGCGATCGTAGCCATTCTCGTTTCCTCGATCAGGCGTGCCCTTGTGTTGACTTTCTCCGTCGTTTCCTCTACTATCACGAGAAGACCATCACCTCTATTGTTTCTTGCCTTCATCGGAATAATTTGAAAATCGAGAAAAATGTTCTTGTCGCCCCTGTAGCTGATAAACGGGAATTCTTTAACGGAGATCGATTCTCCCTCCAGCCCCCTCTTTATGTGATCGATTAAACCGGATTTGATTGTGTAAGGGTTTTCGAGCCATCTGAATCCAATTATGCGGCGTGCTTCGTCTTCAGAAATGCCCATGGATTTTGCCATCGCAGGGTTAAGGCTGGTAAACACTCCGTTCTTATCGACGGTGCTTATGGCAATCGGTGCGTGCTCAACTATGGCTTTGTACAGAGCAGACAGCTGAGCTAATTCCTTCTGGTTCTTCTTCGCATCAGTAATATCTCTTATGGTTTGAACCGTGTACTGAACGGTTTTTGAGTTCGGCTTAAGCGCTGCGGAGGTTACGTTTAGAACCCTGGACTTTCCGTTGGCTCCCAGTGAAACTTCCGCCCGCTCCATTTGCCTGCTTCTCACTGCCTTAGATGCGGGGCAGTTTTCACACGGCCTTTTGTTGCCCCATAAGGTCGAATAGCATAGCGAATGCAGTGTCTCGGGGCCGGGCGTCATCTTTTTGAGCCCGGCGCTTACCCAGCATAGCCGAAATTCTCTATCGATTACGTATACGTCACCGTCTATCGATCCAAGAACACTGTCTAGGGAAACAGTGAGTTTCATCTGCGGTATGGAAGTCTTACATAGTTGCCATTGTAACTCTTCGAGGATAAAGAGGTCAACAATACTCCTCTGGAAGCCCGACGCGTCATCGGTTCCTGCCTCCTTTTTCAACTTTTAAGAGCGGTTCGTGTGCGGATCGGGTTTCCTGTCGCTTTAATAGTTTTGTCTTCGTATTGTCGGCATTGAGCCTCCGGGGAAAGATGTTCATGGCGCAACGTTTCAACTCGCCTTGCTTCGGTTGCCCGAGGCGGTCAGGGCAGCTTTGATCTCCAGAAGAGCATCTGGATCATCTATAGTGGCGGGTACCGCGTATTGTTCGCCGTCGGCGATCTTGCGCATAATTCCTCTCAATATCTTGCCGGAGCGGGTCTTGGGAAGCCGATCAACAATCACAGCCTCTTTGAAAGCCGCTACGGCCCCGATTCGTTCCCGAACCAGTTGAACGATTTCCTCGACAACTGCAGCTTTGTCGCCGCCAGATTCCGCCTTCAACACCACGAAACCGAGCGGCAATTGACCCTTGAAGGTATCGGCAATTCCAATTACGGCACACTCCGCAACATCAGGATGGGTCGAAATGGCTTCTTCCATCGCGCCTGTGGAAAGCCGGTGACCGGCGACGTTGATCACGTCGTCAATACGTCCCATGACATACAGGTATCCATCATTGTCATAGTAGCCTCCGTCCCCGGTAAAATAATAACCCGGGTACATTTTCAGATACGACTCCCTGAATTTTTTGTCGTTGTTCCACAGGGTAGGCAGGGTGCCGGGAGGCATAGGAAGTCTGATCGTGACAATGCCTTCGGTCTCGGGAGGAACAGGCATACCCGCTTCGTTGAGGATCTCTACCCGATATCCGGGGGCAGGTTTAGTGGGCGATCCTGCTTTTACCGGGAGGGGTTCGATACCCATACAATTCGCCGCAATGGCCCAGCCGGTTTCAGTCTGCCACCAATGATCGATAACCGGGCGCTGAAGGATGCGGTTTGCCCAATAGTAGGTATCAGGGTCTAGTCTTTCGCCGGCTAGGTAAAGGCGTTTGAACCGGGAAAGATCGTATTGTTGCAGGTAGCGCGCTTGGGGGTCCTCTTTCTTGATAGCCCGTAAAGCCGTAGGGGCGGTAAAAAGAACTTTTACGCCGTATTCCGAGATAACCCTCCAAAAAGCCCCGGCATCAGGCGTGCCAACCGGTTTTCCTTCATAGACTATGGTCGTGCATCCCATGAGCAATGGTGCATAGACGATGTAGGAATGACCCACTACCCATCCCACGTCCGAGGCGGCCCAGTAGACTTCTCCCGGTTCCATATCATAGATGTATTTCATACTCCATTTAAGGGCCACCGCGTGCCCGCCGTTGTCACGGACAACGCCTTTAGGCACCCCCGTTGTCCCGGACGTGTACAGAATGTAGAGCGGATCCGTTGCCTTAACCGGGACACACCCGGCCGGTTTTGCCACCTTCATCTCTGCGTCCCAGTCAAAGTCGCGTCCCGGCAGCATCCCTGCCTTTGCCTCTCTGCGTTGATAAATAATGCAGATGTCTGTTTTGTGCGTGGCCAGTTCCAGGGCTTTATCCAAAAGAGGCTTATATTCGATGACCTTCTTCCCTTCGACTCCGCAGGAAGCAGAGACGATTATCCTGGGTTGCGCGTCATTAATCCTGATCGCCAACTCACGCGGGGCAAATCCGCCGAAAACAACCGAATGGACCGCACCAATTCTTGCACAGGCGAGCATAGCCACAAGGGCTTGAGGAATCATGGGCATATAGATCACGACCCTGTCACCCTTTACGATTCCCTTAGACAAAAGCACGCCCGCAAAGCGTGCAACAAGATCGTGAAGCCTCTCATAGGATATTCTAAGAGCTGTTCCTGTCATGGGAGAATCGTATATAATCGCATCCTGCTTCGCCCTGCCATTCTCGACGTGATAGTCGACTGCGTTGTAGCAGGTGTTTAGCTCCCCTCCCGTGAACCAACGGTAAAAAGGTTTTTTTGAATCATCCAGCACCTTTTTATAGGGTTTGATCCAGGCGATTTCCCTGGCAGCCCTACTCCAGAACTGTTCGGGGTTATCGATCGATTCCTGATAAACAGAGGTATAATTCACCGGACCTCCACTATCTATAGATTGGTTCCGGAAGCATTTCCATGGCTACTTCATAAAAAGATTGGGAAGAAGCGTTGCAATCTGCGGGAATAAAAAGAGAAGCACAGCACAGGCGACAAGGCTTAAGAGAAAGGGGTATACACCGTCGTAGATAACCTTGAACGGCTCACCTGTAATATTCTTCACAACAAAAACACACATCGCGACGGGAGGAATGACGCCACCAATCATAACCGTTATTCCTATAAGGATTGCGAACCAGATAGGATCATAGCCCAGCTTGAGCACAACCGGGTAAAAGATCGGGGTAGCCAGTATCATAAAGGCGAAATCATCGATAAACGAACCACCCAGCAGGTAGATGAGCATGATGAAAACCACGATTAACCAGCTCGGCATATTGAGACCGGCCGTCCAGTCCGCTATCATCATCGGGATCTCGGTTACAGTCAGAAAATGACCGAGAACTGCAGAACTGGCTATGAGCAAGAGCACCATGCAACCCGTCCGAAGAGATTCATCGAATGATTGTATCAGCTTCTTGAGGGGAAGATGCTCTTTGATTACAGCTACAACGAAGACGGCAAGAGTGCCGATCGTTCCTGCCTCAGTAGGCGTAAAAAAGCCTTGCATGAGCCCGCCGACGACAACGGCGAATATCATCGCTACCCACAAAAGCTCCGGCAAAACCCGGATTCTCTGTGACCAGGAATAACGCTCTGCCCTTGGTGCACTGTCAGGCCTAATCTTCACCCAACCGAATATTACGCAGAGAAAGAAGAAGGAGATTATCAGACCGGGTAAAAGGCCGGCAAGGAAGAGTTTTCCTATGGATTGTTCTGTAATGATACCGAAAATAATTAGGGTCATGCTGGGCGGGAAGATAACCCCGAGGGTGCCGACGGATGCTACAACTCCGGTAGAAAGCTTCTTGCTGTAGCCATAGTTCAGCATCTCAGGGACGGCAACACTGGCGAAGGTGGCTGCCGTAGCGAGGGTTGAGCCGCACATTGCCTTAAAGAGGGTTGCTCCGACCACCGTGGTCATGGCAAGTCCACCAGGCACGTGGCCCACGAACCTGTGTGCTGCTCCATAGAGTTTCCTTGCGGTGCCCGAATTGTAGGCAATCTGTCCCATAAGTACAAACATCGGTATTACTGTCAACCCGTATGAAGTGAATGTATCAAAGAAGTCTTTCGCGAGGAGATTGCATGCTCCGCTAAAGGAAATAAGATAGGAATAACCGAAAAAACCTATGAGGGCCATTCCGAAGGCGAGTTCTATACCGGTAAGAAAAAGGAGCATCAGGAGGAGAAGAGCTATTATACCCATGGCAATGTCGTTCATGAATTCCCCCCTTTAACACCGTCGAATACCTCCGTAATCAGGACAAGCACCTCGACGAAGCAAGCCAATCCGATCCCTGCCGCTATAGGGTAAAAGGGAAGCTTGCAAGTCATCGTCACCTCTCCTCGCGCATGGAGATTGGCTGCCATAGAGATTAAGAAATATGTAAGAATACCGAACACAAAGACAGCCATGATTCGCGTTGTCGCCTTCAGCATGCTTTTATGCGCAGGAGACATCCGGTTAAGGACGAAATCCACGAAGACATGGCTCTTCGCGAGGGAGGCGGACGGGATTGCAAAACCGGCGACAATTCCCCCCAGAAACGAGATAATTTCAAAAGTGCCGGGCACAGGGTGTCCGAAACGCCTCAGTATTATGTCGGCAAGGGTGATAAGCATCATGGCGGCGAGAGTGCAGCCCCCCACCCATTGCATGGCACGGCTGATTTTCGCTACTGCGCGAGAAAACCTGTCCATTTTCCCTCCTGCTAACTCTTCAATAGAAAACTTACTGGCAGGAGAACGTTGATTCTCCTGCCAGTGCCTCTTTTTTCCTACGGGTTGGTCTTTATATAGTCCTGACAGAACTTCAATGCCTCGTCACCCGGGAGGTTTTTTGCCTTCATGCGCCGGGTATAGTCCGCAAGCAACGGTTCCATTTTTTTGCTGGCCATGGCTATATCTTCTTTCGACGCAGTTATGAACTTGTGACCCTTGGGGCGCACGAAATCTTCTCCCTCTTTCGCTGCCAGGTCCCATTCGTTTCCGAACTTATCTATAAACTCGTCACTCACCTGATCCATTATTTTCTGGACATCGCTGGGCAAAGTTGCCCATTTGTCCTTATTCATAGCTATAAAGAAAACAGCAGTGTATGCGATGCCCGGGTTCTTAAACGTGGTGTGCAGAAGATCGCCGAACCGCAAACCCTTTAGCGCATCGGAACTGATCAAGACCCCGTCGGCAACGCCCTTTTGCAGTGCATCGTACGTCTCGGGCGCTGGAAGTGTAACGACTGTTCCCCCCAGGGCTTCCACTATTCTCGATGTTGTCCCGCTCGCCTTGATACGCAGGCCTTTCAATTCATCTACCTGCGTGATCGGCTTCTTGAGCTGAAAAGCGCCGGGAGCATGGGCGTGCATGAGTAGCACCTTCGCTTCATCATATTCCTTCGGCTTGAATTTCTTGTAGAAGGCGTTAGCAGTCCTTGTCGCTTGAAGGGCGCTCGTATAACCGAGAGGCAGATCTATTACTTCTGATAGCGGGAAACGGCCTGGCGTGTATCCCTGCATAGATAGACCGATGTCGCAAACCCCCTTTACGGTAGCGTCCCATACTTGAGTGGCACCGACGAGAGTTCCACCCGCGAAGTGAGTTATCTTCACGCGACCGTTTGTTCTTTTCTCTACTTCCTTGCACCAGTTCTCTATTTGAGTATTGATCTTGTTGGTAGCAGGAATGAAATTTGCGAACCTGAGTTTTACTACTTTTTGTTCAGCTGAATAAACAGGTGAACAGACCAGAGAAATTGCCACAGCCGCGAAAATTATGAAATACATAATGATTCCGACTTCTCTTCTCGTCTTCATTTCAATCCCCCTTTTTTAAAGACCCGCTGGTTAGACCTTGTGCTGACATAACGGCTGAAAAATCCTAAAGCCCGAGCATTTGACGACCTACGTATATTTTTTCCGTATCTTTGATGCCGAAAGAGGTTGCGGCTGTCGTCGCATCTCTATAGAACCTTTCGACATCGCTTTCTTTGATATACCCGTATCCACCGTGGATCTGCACGGCCTGATCGGCTACCATCATGCTGGTCTCCGCTGCATACCACGCGGCTATGGCAGCCCCTTTAGTATCCTGTTTTCCCTGGTCATACCGCCAGGCGGATGAATAATAGAATTTTCTAGCCCCTTCAACGCACGTTGCCATTTCACCTATTTTTGCCTGGATGACATCGAAAACCCCTATGACGTTCCCGAAAGCTTTTCTGGTCCGCGCATAGTAAATTGCCTTCTCCATAGCTCCCTCGGCTATTCCTACGTTATGTGCAGCGAACAATATTTTGAGTCTGTTTTCGAATTTGGATGTATCGACAGATTCACCCCCTTTTCCGTCTATAAAATCTTCCTTCTCCACTTTGACGTCTTCGAACCGAACTCGCACGACATCGGCCGCTCTCTGTCCGAATTTGCCATTTACCTTGGCTATGTCACATCCTGATGATGCTGTTTCGACTATAAATAACCGACCGAAGTGATTTCCCGAAGCCGCCCCTGCCTCATCATGGCAATACACTATCAGATGACGGGCGGTGCCTCCGTTGCGAAAAAAAGAAGCCGTTCCATTGAGTCTGTATTCCCTGCCTCCCCTCTCTGCCTTTGCATAAATGACCGGAGCGGTCGGGCTGTTAATACTGCCTCCGAGGCAGATCCCCATTATCTCCGTTCCTTCAACAAGACCACGCAGATAACGTTGTTTTTGGTCTTCTCTGCCATACTCCTGAATGATCGCCGCACTTTCAGCGGAAAGCAGGATAGAACTGCATCCCGGGTCCACCCTGGAGAACTCCTCCATCACAAGGGTATGTTCAAGGAGGCCAAGGCCGGATCCGCCGAACGCCTCTGCTATCGAAAGCCCTATGAATCCCAGGCCGCATGCTTTTTTCCATATCTCGAGCGGATATTGTTCTCTGGTGTCGCACTCCGTCGCGATGTCGGTGAATTCTTTCTCGGCGAATTCTCTGGCTGCGCTTCGTATGTCCTGCTGTTCATCGGTAAGATCCAGGTTCATGATATTCCTCCTGAGATGGCCCCATCCAGCGCAGCAAACTGATTATATAATTGTTCGGAGGCAGCAATAATTGTGCCAACGTGCATTTTCTTTTGTACGTTGATGCGGCCACATACATTGACTTAGCGCCGCAGCCACCCCAACAGATACGCGTACGATAATCGTACTACTGTCCGAAATTCGGGCAGGCTTTGGCTTCGATGAGCCATGCCGAACATGCGCTGGTTTACTAATGGTCTGGCATCGTATTTGCTTGTAACAGAAATGGAGATAACTTCCGCGAGGTGATTTCACATGGTTCTTGACGATATTACTATTCTGGATCTTACGCAGCTTCTGCCCGGCCCACTTTGCACGCAGTTTTTAGGTGATTTCGGCGCTCGCGTGATAAAAGTGGAAGGGCCCGAGGGTGATTCGTCAAGATATCTCGGGTCCACAGTCCACCAC
>CAYOYU010000031.1:0-3835 GCA_964408265.1 uncultured Syntrophorhabdaceae bacterium | reverse complement strand
GACGTCGTTATAGAAGGCTACCGGCCAGGAGTGGCCAGAAGGCTGGGGATCGATTATGATGTCGCAAGAAAAATAAACCGGCGAATCGTCTATTGTTCTCTTTCCGGATATGGCCAGGAGGGGCCAAGAGCCATGAAGCCGGGCCATGATATTAATTATGTTGGTCTTACAGGGTTGCTCGAAATAACGGGTGCACGGGAATCGGGCCCGGTGATACCGGGTGGCCAGATTGCCGATATAACAGGAGCTTTTCTTTCGGTTATCGGTATTCTGCTTGGGCTGGTGAACGTTAAACGGATGGGGGTTGGTCAGTACGTCGATGTTTCTATGTTTGACGGGGCGCTGTTGTGGCTTGCCATATATTTCGGGGAATACCTGGCAACGAACCAGAGCCCGCGCAGAGGGGAGGCTTACCTGAACGGAGGATACGCCTGTTATAACGTGTACGAGTGCAAAGACGGCAAATACTTAACTGTAGGGGCCATCGAGCCCCATTTTTGGCTGGAATTGTGCAAGAGAATAAAACAGATTGCATTCGCGGAGCATCAGTTTTCCGAGGAGAAACAGAAGGAGATACTACACGTTTTTCGTAAACTGTTTCTTGGGAAGGATGCGAAGGAGTGGCTGGAAATCTTAGGGGATAACTTCCCGGTGGAACTCGTCTTAACGCTTGAAGAAGCCACCGAGGATCCGCATGCGATATTCAGGGAAATGATTACCCAGATACATCATCCTTTGGAAGGAATGATCAAACAACTGGGAATTCCAATCAAATTGTCGGAAACGCCTGGCATACTGAGGACTCCTCCGCCAATGCTGGGCGAACATACCGAATCGATATTGCGAGAGATTGGCTTCACAGAGCTTGAGATCAAAGAGATGGCGAAGGAAAAGATCATCGTAACCAAATAATTACAATGCAATAATACAGGGCAGCATTTCGACATACTCCCTTGCCTTAAAGAAATGTAAAACCACGGATACCCGGCTCTTTGCCCCGGAATTCTGCAGACGTCGTCGTTCCATCTTCGACAGACTTACCCTAACTGAACCAGAAGGTAAGTGATGGGCCGGCGTGATCGAATCTATACAGTCATCTGCCGGTGACTCCTGCCTGCGATGTAAGGACACAGAGGATAACAGGGTAACATGGCATGGAAAGTGCTTGGCAAATGATAAACATACTGAATACCGTGTACCATCAATTGTGGCCGGCAATGCATCGCTGAAAGAAATGAGACCTGCTGGAAAAGACTGCAGGATGAACTCTTAAATAACGAAAAAAGATCCGCAATATAAGATTGAAGCAAGGAGGATATAATGGACTTTGCTCTAACCGAAGAACAGGAATTCTTCAAGAAAATGGTCACCGATACGGTCGACCGCCTTGTATTGCCGAGAGCCCGCGAAATAGACGAGAAGGACGAATTCCCATGGGAACTCTGGCGCGAGTTCAGCAAACTCGGATACTTGGGCTTGCGTTATCCCGAAGAAATCGGGGGAATGAATGCGGATACTATAACTGCGGCTATCTTCTACGAGCAGATAGCTCGCGGCTCAGTGGGCTTCGCCCAGAGTGTGATAATGAATATCCTCATGGGCACCAACTTCATTTACCGGTTTGGATCGGATTCAATTAAAGAGCGCTGCCTCTACCCTGCTATGCGGGGAGAGAAGATCGCTACCATGTGTTTTACTGAAGATCAGTCGGGTTCCGATCTCCCGGCAACGAGGACCACCGCAACAAAGGACGGCGATGGGTATATCATCAACGGAACAAAAATGTGGATAACCAATTGCCTTGCCGATTTTGCAACGGTGCTCGCCACCACTGACACCAGCCTTGGCGGCAAAGGTCTGAACTTCTTTCTGGTAGAAAAAGGTGCACCGGGTTTTTCAGCGGGCCAGTTGCTCGATAAACTCGGATGCCGGGGTACAGTGACGGGAGAACTTGTTTTTGACAATGTCAGGATTCCTGGTGAAAACCTCCTTGGAGCTCAACTGAATAAGGGGCTGGAGTATCTGGGGGAAATCCTCGATGAAGTCCGCGTAATGACTGCAGCCATGGCAATGGGCATCGCTCAGTCGGCTTTCGACGAAGGACTGGAATATGCCAGAAAGAGGGTTGCCTTCGGGAAGACAATAGGCAGTTATCAGCTTATCCGGGCGAAATTCGCAGACATGGCCACCGAGATGGAGGCGTCGCGGCTCATGATATACAATACGGCCTGGAGAATGAAAGAGCAGATTTCGTCACGCAAGGAAGCGGCAATGACGAAGATGTTTGCAACAGAGACATGTTTGAAAGTCGTTGACGAGGTTACACGGATATGGGGGGCCAACGGCTTTGCCCATGAATACAACCCGCAACGCCACTTCAGAGATGCCCGATTTCTCCTCTATGGAGGGGGCACCCATGAAATTATAAAAGATTTCCTGGGAAGGATGATCATTGGAAAATCGTGAAGACCGCGGTGATGAGAAGAAATCAATATAGAGCGGAAGATGGGTTGACACCGTGGAAGGACTCCAGGGGGATGTCATGAACTACGACGAAGCGCGCGAGCGACTCCACGCAGAGAGATCATGGATAGCAAAAGTGAATGCGAGGCAGCACGAAAAACATAGGGGAAAGGGAAAACTTAGCGTATCAGAGAGGATCTCGCTCCTTTTAGATGAAGGGTCGTGGATAGAATACGGAGAATTTGCCCGTTCCTCGGAAGACGCAGCAAAAGAAAAGTCTCCGAGGGATGGCGTTTTTACCGGCATTGGTACGATAGACGGCCAACGGGTTGTTGTTATCGCTCACGATATCGGGACGCTAGGGGGCACCCAGTCCGCCGTAAACGGTAGAAAGGTGGACAGGATGATCGCCCTGGCAATAAAGAAGGAGTTTCCTGTTATTGTCTTTTGCGAAGGGGGTGGAGTGCGCTTGCCTGACGGTGTAGGCCTCGGCTTTGCACGGCTCGTTGGGCTTCACACCATACACGCTCTAAGCTCGTTAGCCCATCCCGGAATACGTCCTCTGCTTATCTCGGCTGTCTTCGGTTATTGCTATGGCGATCAAGCACTTTGGTCAGCCTATGCCGATTTCACTATAATGGTTCAGGATTCCTCCCTGGCCCTCTCCGGCCCTCCTGTTTTGCAGGCGGCCATTTTCGAAACGAAAACCGATTTGGAACTGGGTGGCCCTGGAATTCACCAGAAAGTCACCGGAATATGTGATTTCACGGCAAAAACAGATAGCCACGCGATCGACTTAATAAAAAAGATATTTTACATCCTGCGTGCTCCTGAGATATCAAAGGACCCGGTAGACAGGCTCATCGAGGATGCTGAATCAATAGTTCCAGATGACAATAGGCTGGTATACGACATGCGAAAAATGCTCACCCGCATTTGCGATCAGGGGGAGTTTATGGAGATGAAGGCCCATTATGGAACAGGGGTTACAATCAGTCTTGGCCGAATAGGCGGACGGGTCGTCGGCATAGTTGCCAGCCAGCCAAATTCCGCTGGGGGAGCTGTTGATGCGAAAGGACTACGGAAATTGGCCGAGTTTCTAGAACTTGTGAACAAAAGAAAAATGCCTCTCCTAATCCTCCAGGATATTCCCGGTTTTTTGGTCGGGTCGGCCGTTGAGAAAGATGGTTTGCTGAAAGCTGTTCAAGCTCATTGCCGTGCCTTGGAGACCTTGGACGTAACCATGGTCACCGTAATCATAAGAAAAGCTTACGGGGCTGCCTACTACTTCATGGGCACCGGCTCTTCTGGTGCTCAATTTGTGGCCTCCTGGCCAAATGCCGTGATCAGTTTCATGGCCACAGAGATCGGG
>CAYOYU010000030.1:20885-29145 GCA_964408265.1 uncultured Syntrophorhabdaceae bacterium | reverse complement strand
AAATGAAAGAAGCATCCTTTTATGAGAAGGTCGATGAGAAGAAGGTACGGTGCGGGCTCTGCAAGCATCGCTGTCTCATTGACGACACTAAGAGGGGTCTCTGCGGAGTGAGGGAGAACAGGGGCGGGACGCTCTACACGCTGGTCTACGGGAATCCCTGTTCCTACCACGTGGACCCCATCGAGAAGAAGCCGCTCTTTCACTTCTTTCCCGGCTCCAAGGCATTCTCCATAGCAACTGTGGGCTGCAATTTCCGCTGCCGCCACTGTCAGAACCATGAAATTTCACAGATGCCGAGGGATGAAGGCGTCATAACCGGCGGCAGAATGGCACCCCAGGAAGTTGTGGAGCAGGCCCGTAAGGCAGGATGTAGAAGTATTTCATATACCTATACCGAACCGACCATGTTCTACGAGTACGCCTTCGACATCGCCCGGCTGGCCAAGGAAGCGGGCCTCTACAACAATTTTGTCACCAACGGATATATCGAGGAGGAGCCGCTGGTTGCAATCAAGCCCTTTCTTGATGGCGCAAACATCGATCTGAAGGCTTTCAGCGAGGAGTTCTACAACAAAGTCTGCTTCGCAAAACTCCCCGGGGTACTCGACTCCATACGGCTACACAAGAAACTGGGCATATGGATCGAACTGACAACACTCGTCATCCCCGGTTATAATGACAGCGATGAGGAATTCAGGGCCATCGCCCGTTTCATAAAGAATGATGTTGGCGTGGAAACACCCTGGCACGTGAGCGCCTTCTACCCCACCTACAAGCTTCTCGATTCGAAGAGAACACCGCCGGAGACGCTTCAGCGGGCCCGCCAGATAGGTATAGCAGAAGGCCTCCGCTACGTATACGAAGGCAACGTGCCCGGTACGGACGGTGAAAACACCTACTGCTATCGCTGCGGCAAGGCAGTCATCAAGCGGTACGGTTACAACATTTCGGAATACAATATCAAAGAGGGTGGCTGCAGCTTTTGCGGGGCGCTCATCGACGGCGTGGGAATCTGAAATACCGCATGGCCGGGAAAAAGGGGCTGCAGAATAGGGGCGAATGACCCCGGCGGGTGTCCTGTATTCGCCCTATCCTTTTGGCTTTGCTCGTATTGTGAATTATTTCATAAGTTCGTTGACATTACGAAAAAAAAAGTTTTAGAATACATGAAACATAATAGGCAGAATCGGAACAAAGGGTTGGAAAGCTTTGTCGGTATTTTTGCTATTGCCAAGTTCCTCAAAATCTTTTTTGCAAGGAGGTTATAAATGAGTGGTACTACTAAGCGCGTTTTGTTTTTCCTGTTATTAGCACTGGCTCCATTCCTGATGGCAGCACCTGCGGTTCTCGCCGGTGAAGCGGACATCATCCTGCCCGACCTCTCGCAGGTGTCTTTCGCCAGCCTCGGGGGAATGAGCGGACTCTCCATTATGTATTTCGGTATCATCATCTGCTTTGTCGGCTTGATCTTCGCAGTGATCCAGGCCAACCAGACAAAGAACATGCCTGCCCACAAGTCGATGCTTGATGTGTCGGCAATCATCTGGGAAACCTGTAAGTCCTACCTGACACAGCAGGGCAAATTTCTCGCTTTCCTCTGGATCCTCATCGCCATCTGCATGGTCTACTACTTCATGGGCCTCTCACATGCGCCCTTCGGCAACATGGTCATCATTCTCCTCGCTTCCGTCCTGGGTATCCTGGGCTCCTACGGTGTTGCCTGGTTCGGCATGAGGATCAATACATGGGCGAATTCAAGGACAGCCTTCGCATCTCTCAAAGGCAGACCGGTTGAAGTCGTCAACATTCCCCTCAACTCCGGTATGAGCGTCGGACTCCTTCTCGTGAGCGTGGAACTCTTCTTCATGATCTGCATCCTTGTCTTCCTCCCGAAAGACCTCGTAGGCCCGTCTTTCATCGGCTTTGCCATTGGTGAATCTCTCGGTGCAAGCGCACTCAGGATCGCCGGTGGTATCTTCACAAAGATTGCAGATATCGGTTCTGACCTGATGAAGATCGTCTTCAAACTTCCCGAAGATGATCCCAAGAACCCCGGCGTTATCGCCGACTGCACCGGCGACAACGCAGGTGACAGCGTGGGCCCCACGGCAGACGGATTTGAGACTTATGGCGTCACCGGCGTGGCACTCATCGCTTTCCTCGCCCTCGCCCTCGCCGCAAACCCGGCCATGTCGGCACTTCTGATCATCTGGATCTTCGCAATGCGTATCCTCATGATCCTCACCTCCCTTGTTTCCTACTTCATCAACAAGGGCATCACCAATTCTCTTTACGGTAACAAAACAAAATTTGACTTCGAACAGCCCCTTACGAACCTGGTATGGATCACTTCCGCAGTCTCCATCATCGTTACTTTCTGGGCGAGCTACATGCTCCTCGGCGATCTGGACGCCAAGTATCCCGGACTCTGGTGGGCCCTTGCCATCATTATCAGCTGCGGCACCATCGCCGGCGCTTTGATTCCTGAATTCACCAAGGTCTTCACAAGCACCAAATCCCGTCATGTCCAGGAAGTCGTCGGCGCGGCCCGGCACGGTGGCGCCTCACTCGATATCCTTTCCGGCTTTGTAGCAGGCAATTTCTCCGCCTTCTGGGAGGGTCTCACCATCATCCTCCTCATGTTCATCGCTTATATCGTCTCGCAGCAGGCATCAATCATGGCGATCATGCCCAAAGAGTTTGTCTTCGCGGCACCGGTCTTCGCCTTCGGCCTCGTTGCATTCGGCTTCCTCGGCATGGGTCCTGTGACCATCGCCGTTGACTCTTACGGTCCCGTTTCTGACAATGCACAGTCGGTCTATGAACTCTCAAGGATCGAGGCTGTTCCCAACGTAAAAGCAGAGATCAAGAGCCAGTTCGGTTTCGAACCTAACTTCGATACCGCCAAAGATTACCTTGAAGAGGCAGATGGTGCGGGCAACACCTTCAAGGCAACCGCCAAACCGGTGCTCATCGGTACCGCAGTCGTGGGTGCAACCACCATGGTCTTCGGTATCATCATCCTGCTGGAGAATATGTACAAGAACGTCGTTGCAAAGTTGAGCCTCGTGCAGCCCGAGATCATTCTCGGCCTCCTCATGGGCGGCGCAGTCATCTACTGGTTCACCGGCGCTGCCACACAGGCAGTTACCACGGGTGCTTACAGGGCTGTCGTCTTCATCAAGAAGAACATCAACCTTGACAAAGAAGAAGCCTCCATCGAGGACAGCAAGGAGGTCGTTAAGATCTGTACTCAGTATGCCCAGAAGGGTATGCTCAACATCTTCATCGTGGTCTTCTTCATGGCACTGGCACTCTCCTTCTTCAACCCCTACTTCTTCATCGGCTACCTCGTCGGCATCGCTTTCTTCGGTCTCTATCAGGCAATCTTCATGGCCAATGCCGGTGGCGCATGGGATAACGCGAAGAAGATAGTCGAAGTCGATCTGAAAGAGAAGGGAACGGAACTCCACGCAGCCACAGTTGTTGGCGACACCGTGGGCGACCCCTTCAAGGATACTTCTTCTGTCGCCATGAACCCCGTTATCAAGTTTACGACCCTCTTTGGCCTCCTGGCCACAGAGATCGCCGTTACCATGACCAACCAGACCCTCAAGCATGCAATCGGCGTGATCTTCTTCATCGTAGCTTTGATATTCGTGTACCGGTCCTTCTACGGGATGCGGGTAGGTGAGGAGAAACTCGATTAATCGAGACACTTAAACCAGGCAGAACGGGCGCCTCTTCGGAGGCGCCTTTTTTTTGATACCGGAAGGAGGTGATGACTGAATCTTCTTGACAAGCAGCCACTTCTGCATTATTGAAGTTGTGGGCTTTTCCTTTCAAAATCTACTGAAGAATGAGGTGCGGCGCATGCGAAGATGGAACGCGGCAAAGAGGGTATCCCTAATTCTCCTCACATTGATTCTATCCCTCCTTTCAGCGGTCGCCTCCGACGCCGCCCCTATCGACAACTGGCATCTGAGGGCACTGCAGACGTCCGGGTACACCTTTTTGCAGCCACGGTTCATCACTTCTAAGAACAGCTTCGTAGCAGTCGGCTCCGGCGGAGTTATTCTCACTTCAGCAAACGGGACAACCTGGGTCGGCCGCACGTCGCCTTCCACCGATTCTCTCACGGATGTGACCTTTGGAAACGGGATATACGTGGCCGTGGGTGTGGACGGGGTTCTGCACACTTCTCTTGACGCCGTTACCTGGGCCAGTGAAACTTCTGAAACCACGGAATGGCTTACCTCTGTGGCCTTCGGGGCAGGCACGTTCGTAGGGCTGGGAAGCAACGGGGTCTACGTCACTTCCGTGGACGGCGTCAACTGGACGCGACACTACTTCAACAACATGACTGCATGGATCTATCGGGTAGTTTTCGCCAATGATACCTTCATGGCTGTGGGTACGAACGGGGTAATCCTTTACTCCTTCGACGGGATAACCTGGTCTGAGGGAGCTTCGAACACCACAAACGATCTCCTGGGCATCGCCTTCGGAAACGCCACGTGGGTCGCAAGCGGAATCGACGGGTCCATCTTCACTTCCACGGACAACGGTTTCACCTGGAACCCGGCCGCGTCACCTACCTTCGACACTCTTTTCAATGTGGCCTTTGGCAATAACACCTTTGTTGCAGCGGGCATCAACGGGACCGTACTCACCTCGACAGACGACGGCGTGATCTGGACCTTGCGCACCTCCGGCACAGGAACCCTGGACAGCGTGGTGGGCCTTACTTTCGGGAGAGGACTATTTGTGGCCGCACGGGCGAACGGTACGCTGCTCACCTCTTCAAACGGCGTCACATGGGTGCCCCCTGCAACGCTTGGCAGTACCGGAAGCCTCTTCTCGGCCGCCTTCGGCAGCAACACCTGTGTGGCTGTGGGCAACGACGGGCTTATCCTCACCTCCAGCGATGGGACCAACTGGAGCGTTGCTATTTCCGGCACCACGGAATGGCTGCGGGAAATAGTATTCGGCAAGAATATGTTTGTCGCGGTAGGAACGAACGGTAATGCTCTCAGCTCGTCAAACGGCATCAACTGGGCGGGAAACGCCACACCGGTCACGGAATGGCTCAACAGTGTCGCCTTTGGAAACAACACTTTTGTGGCCGCAGGAACAAACGGGACCGTCATCTCCTCCAGTGACGGAACCCGGTGGACGGAAAGAATACCACCCACCCGGAGTGACCTCCTGGCCGTCGCCTTTGGCAATACGGTATTCACCGTCGTAGGGGTGGACGGAACGGTTCTTACGTCACCCGACGGCGTTACATGGACCAGACGGCGCCTCTCTGCTGCGCCGGGAAATACGACCCCCACACTATTCGGGATTACCTTTGGAAAGAATCTCTTCGTAGCCGTCGGTGCCAATGGAGTCATTTTTACCTCCCCCGACGGCATCGCCTGGACTACCAGAACCTCGGGCACCACCCAGTCGCTCTTTAAGATCGTCTTCGGAAATGAGAATTTTATCGCCGTCGGGTCCAACGGCCTCATTCTCCATTCCACTGACGCCATCACATGGACGAAAAAGGCAACCGACGTTACGAAAAACAGTCTCTTCGGTGCAGCCTATTGCGGGAGTACCTTCATCGCAGTTGGTGACTACAGGGTCATCCTCCAGTCGGATGCCCTACCTACAACCCCGGCCGACGAAGCCGGGGGCGGCGGGGGCTGCTTTATCGCTACCGCGGCTTACGGCTCCTATCTCGATGGCCACGTCGCGACCCTCAGGGCTTTCCGCGACAAGTATCTTCTTACCTCTGCCGCGGGACGGGCTTTTGTAGACTTCTACTATCGCCATTCTCCCGCGGCAGCAGAACTCATACGAAACCATACATCCTTGCGCTTCGGGACACGGCTCGCGTTGACCCCAATAGTCTATGCTATCAGGTACCCTGGCGGGGGTCTTGCCCTTTTCCTGCTGTTCCTTTCAACCGTGACGGGATTGACTCTCTTGAGAAGACGGGCGACGTAAGAGGGGGATAGAAGGACTACAGCGAAAAGGTCGTAGAACTTCGCAGTGCGGAGAGTATGTCTTTGTGCAACAGGATGCCCCTCCCTTTACCCAGGAGGTTCTCTTCCATATCTGTGAGCACTTCCTCACAGACCCCCTCAGGCAAACCATCCATAACGTCTACGGGAACGAAAAGATACCTCGTGTGAGCGGTCACCTTATCGTTTTCGCTCTGTCTCCAGACCCAACGGCGCGTAAGTATCTCCCTTTCGTCTTTATACACGGCCTCCCCTTTTTCGACCACTTCACGTTCGAGGGTGCCCATGGAAACAAAGATCTCCGTCCCTTCCGCAAATCCCAAGGATATGTTTCCGCCGACGGCTGCCATATCGTGTCCCCCCACGGGGACCAGATGTTTAAGGGAAATCGCATTGTATAGATCGACTACGGGGTTGATCCGGGGGAAAGGCCCCCCTTTGACTGCCCGTCTGACGAGGGACTCTATGGAACTCATATACTTGGACGGAGAGAAACCTAACTTTCTGAAAGC
This sequence comes from uncultured Syntrophorhabdaceae bacterium, assembly GCA_964408265.1. GTDB lineage: Bacteria > Desulfobacterota > Syntrophorhabdia > Syntrophorhabdales > Syntrophorhabdaceae > CAYOYU01. Next base: position 22,622 of record CAYOYU010000030.1, on the reverse strand, counting down.
CTCACGCCACACCCTGATCCGGGGATGGTCCTGAGGCTGGATTTGTCGGAAATCTTCCCTCGTCCGTTCCAGAATGGACTCGAGGTTGTCGTCCCCGTAGGTGGTGTTGTCTACCCGACAGACAAGGACTCCGATTTTCAGCGAAGGAAAAAGGTCGAAAAAACGCTCGTCAACAGAAAAGCGCACTACACCTTCTTCGATGACACCTGAATTCTTGCTACGGCTCTCATCAGCGCCAACTCATGCCTGCGGTATTCGTCGGTCTCTAGAATCTCTTCCTTCAGCGCAGTCTGGGCTCTCTGTTCTGCCCTTTTTGCCCGATCCACATCAATTTCGTGGGCGAACTCCGCTGTATCGAGAAGAAGAGTTACCTTATCGTCCGACACTTCCGCAAAACCACCGCTCGCTGCCAGGAACTTAGTGTTTCCGTCCTTGGTGTATCTCACCTCGCCAATCTCGAGGGTCGTGAGATACCGCGCATGGCCCGGAAGCAGGCCGAATTCTCCCAGTGTGCCCTTTGCTTCCACCATATCCACTTCATCCCGAACGACGAGCCTCTCGGGCGTGATGATCTCTAGACTAAGCTTATCCACTCTCAGTCTCCCATGAGCTTCCGGGCCTTCTCAACGGCCTCTTCTATGGTCCCTACCATGTAGAACGCCTGTTCTGGCAGTTCGTCATGTCGTCCTTCGACGATCTCCTTGAAGCCTCTGATTGTATCGTTCAAGGTCACATACCTGCCGGGCTGACCCGTAAAGACTTCCGCAACGAAGAAGGGCTGGGAGAGGAATCTCTGAATCTTTCTCGCACGTGCCACAACCGTCTTGTCTTCCTCGGAAAGCTCATCCATACCGAGAATGGCGATGATGTCCTGAAGCTCTTTGTATTTCTGCAGCACCCTCTGAACCTCACGGGCTACCTGGTAGTGCTCTTCACCGACGATCTTCGGGTCGAGAATACGGCTTGTGGAATCGAGCGGGTCCACGGCGGGATAGATGCCGAGTTCCGATATCTGCCTTGAAAGAACCGTGGTTGCATCAAGGTGAGCAAACGTGGTTGCCGGTGCAGGGTCAGTGAGGTCATCAGCAGGCACATAGATGGCCTGGACCGATGTAATTGAACCCTTCAGCGTAGAGGTAATCCGCTCTTCCAACTCTCCAAGGTCCGTAGCAAGCGTCGGCTGGTAACCGACTGCGGAAGGCATCCTGCCCAGGAGAGCAGACACCTCGGAATTTGCCTGGGTGAATCTAAATATGTTGTCGATGAAGAGGAGAACGTCCTGACCAGCTTCATCCCTGAAATACTCTGCCGCCGTAAGTGCGGTAAGACCGATTCTTGCACGTGCGCCGGGAACTTCGGTCATCTGGCCATAGATGAGGGCACACTTTTCAAGAACGCCGGAGCCCTTCATTTCGAGCCAGAGGTCATTTCCTTCCCTCGTCCTTTCACCAACCCCGCCAAAGACCGATATACCGCCGTGATGCATGGCGATATTGTGGATCATCTCCATAATAACGACGGTTTTACCCACGCCGGCGCCTCCGAAGAGGCCGACTTTACCGCCTTTCGAGTAGGGTTCAAGGAGATCGATGACTTTCACTCCGGTCTCCAGCAGTTCAACCTTCGTATTCTGCATGACGAGTGTAGGTGCGGGTCTGTGGATGGGATATTTCATCTCCGTCACAACGGGTCCCATGTTATCCACAGGTTCTCCGATAACATTCAAAACCCTGCCAA
>CAYOYU010000030.1:16344-20875 GCA_964408265.1 uncultured Syntrophorhabdaceae bacterium | reverse complement strand
CTTTATCCACGGGAATGGTAATCTGGGTGCCCTTGTACACGGCTTCCTGTCCTCTCATGAGGCCGTCAGCGGTCTCCATACCGATGCAACGAACCGTGTTGTCCCCTATGTGCTGGGCAACCTCGAGAATCAGGTTTTCAGGCTTATCGTTGATGGTTGGGTTTGTCAAATACACAGCACCGTATATCGGTGGAAGGTTGTCGGACGGAAATCTCACGTCCACGACCGTTCCGATAACCTGGACAATCCTACCTTTTACCTCCACGCTCATCTATATTCCTCCTTTTACGTTCCTCTCAAGGCCTCAGCACCGCCAACAATGTCCATCATCTCGTTGGTAATGCTTTCCTGTCTTCTCTTGTTATACACGAGGGTGAGATAACGGGTCATCTCACCGCAGTTGTTCGTGGCATTCTCCATGGCACTCATTCTGGCCGCATGTTCCGATGTCTGCGAATCGGCCAGGGCGTAATAGATCTTTGTGCTTATGAATTTCGGGATCAAGGCATCAATTATCTGTTTTCGGTCCGGCTCCCAGATATAATCAACAGCCTCTCCTTCAGCGGGCCGGCTAATGGGCAGAAATTCTTCAAATCTCACGATCTGTTTTATGGCTGAGGCGAAGTGCGTGTAGGCGATATACACTTTGTCAAACTCACCATCTACGTAAAGCTGAATCAGGTCCCCAGCCATGGCATCTACCAAACTCTGATCAGGCTTCTTTACGTCGGTCCAGCTCTTTACGATATCGACTTTCCGCCTCTGGAGATAATCCCTCACCTTGCGGCCAAAAATGTAAGCGCCGATGCGTTCGTACTTTCCCTTGTTCTCTGCCGCAAAGTTCTCGACGTGAAGACCGATATTCATATTGAAGCCGCCGCACAACCCCCTGTCGGAAGCTATTGCGACGACAAGGACTTTCTTTATCTCTTCCCGCTCAGTGAGAAGGGGGTTCGTCGTCTCAGTCACGCCCTGCATCACCCGGCTGGCAAGGTTTTCCATGCTCAAGGCATACTCTTTTACTTTGTCCAGATCCTCCTGGGCCCTTCTCAGCTTTGAAGCAGAGACCATTTTCATCGTTCTCGTAATGGTCTGCGTGCTGTTGACGCTGGCAATCTTCCTCTTGATATCCCTTAACGTAGCCATATGGTTACCTTAATAAGTGAAGATTTCTTTAAAGGCGTTGAGTGCCTTGGTGAGCTTCTCTTCGATGGCCACATCGATCTGCTTCTTCGACTTGATGTCGGTAAGGATGTCGCCATGTTTATCCTCTACGAACGCCAGGAGTCCTTCTTCGTACTTCTTAATGGCGCTCTCGGGATAGGTATCGATATAACCGTTTGCTGCAGCATAGAGAACAACAACTTCCTTCTCTACCGGGATCGGCACATACTGTCCCTGTTTGAGGAGTTCCGTAAGCCTTGAACCCCTTGCGATAAGGGCTTGTGTCGCTTTGTCGAGGTCGCTCCCGAACTTGGCGAATGCCGCCATCTCACGGTACTGGGCCATCTCAAGTCTCAACCTGCCGGCGACCTGTTTCATGGCCTTGATCTGTGCGTTCCCGCCGACCCTGGATACGGAGATACCGACGTTGATTGCAGGCCTGACGCCAGCATAGAAGAGTTCCGGCTCAAGATAGATTTGGCCGTCCGTGATGGAGATAACGTTCGTCGGAATGTATGCTGACACGTCACCTGCCTGGGTCTCAATGATAGGCAGTGCTGTAAGCGAGCCTCCGCCGTGGGCATCGTCCCACTTGGCGGCCCGTTCGAGCAGCCGTGAGTGGAGATAGAAAATATCGCCGGGGAAAGCCTCACGTCCCGGGGGCCGTCTCAGAAGGAGTGCAAGCTGTCTGTATGCCACAGCATGTTTGGAAAGATCATCATACACGATGAGTGCATGCCGCCCCGTGTCAAGGAAGTATTCGCCCATGGCACATCCCGCAAATGGCGCGAGATACTGAAGGGGCGCCGCGTCACTTGCCGTTGCGGCCACTACCGTCGTATATTCCATGGCCCCGTAGCTCGCAAGCAGGTCGACGGTCCGTGCCACTGATGACCTTTTCTGGCCGATGGCGACGTAGATACAGAAGACGTCCTGGCCTTTCTGGTTAATGATGGTATCGATGGCGACAACAGTCTTGCCGGTGCCTCTGTCGCCGATTATGAGCTCTCTCTGACCCTTGCCTATGGGTATCATGGCATCGATGGCTTTTATGCCTGTCTGGATCGGCTCCTTCACGGGCTGCCTCACGACGACGCCGGGAGCTATACGCTCAACGTTTCTGAATTCCTGCGCCTGGATGGGCCCTTTGCCATCGATGGGATTACCGAGTGCATCGACCACTCTTCCTATCAGTGCCTCTCCCACGGGAACCTGGGCAATACGGCCCGTCCGCTTTACGAGGTCACCTTCCTTAATCTTGTAATCTTCGCCGAAGACGACGGCGCCGATATTATCTTCCTCAAGGTTCAGTACCATTCCGGTAATATTCTGTGGAAATTCGAGAAGCTCGCCGGCCATGGCATTCTCGAGTCCATAGATCCTTGCGATACCGTCACCTATGGAGATTATAACCCCCGTCTCCTGAAGGTCTACCTCTTTCTCAAATCCGGATATTTTCTGCTCTATGATCCTGCTTATCTCTTCTGCCCTGATCTCCATAGACCCTACTCCTTCAAGATATTTTCCTTCAAAGTCTCGAGTTGCCGTTTTACGCTGCCATCGAGAATGGTCCCTTTAACGGAGACCTTCACACCCCCGATGAGTGTAGCATCCTCCACCGCCTCGAGGATGACGTCCTTGTTGAATCTCTCCTTCAACGCATCCTGGATACGGTTTTTTGCGTTGTCCTCCAATGGAAATGCGGACCAGACGGTTCCCCTCACTCTCCCCTCGAAGTCGTCGACGAGTTCACTGTAGACCTCCCTGACGAGGGGCAGGTAGCCCATTCTGTTGTTTTCAAGCATCATCATCAACATGTTCGACAGGGGCAGGGAAACACCGAGGGCCCTCGTCACTTCTCCGAGGAGCTCTCTTCTCTTCTCCATTTCCAGGAGGGGAAGCATCAACGCCTTGCCGAGCCGCTGTTCCTTGCCGAACAAGCCGACGATCCCGTCCAGTTCCTGAAGAAAATCTTTATAGGCACCGCCCTTCTCGCCCACGGCAAAGAGACCCTTTGCGTATCTTTTGGCAATGGACTGTCGTATCAATTTGAACTCCTTACTTTTTGTATGAAATCCTCTATCATCACGTCATGGTCTGCCCTGGTGATCCGTTCCTTCACCAGTCCTTCTGCCCGGTCGATGGTGAGCTTCGCAATCTCGGCCTTGATTCGGGTCGAAACCTCCCGTGATTCCTGTTCGTATGTCAGCACCGCCTGCTCCTTGATCCTCGCAGCCTGCGCCTCAGCATCCTTCAGGATTCTGGTTCTTTCTCTCTCCGTCTTCTCCACCACGCCTTTCCTGAATTCCGCGATCTCCTCATCCAGTTTCGCCAGTTTCTCTTCATACATCTTTTTCAGAGATTCTGCCTCTTCCAGGGCCTTTCTCGCTTCTTCAACCTTGGTCTTGACTGCATTGGCCCGGTTTGCGAAAAAAGCTTTGAAGGGTTTCCCGAGAAATTTGACGAGTACTGCCACGAGAATCCCGAAATTGACAAGTTTAAAGACCCAGGACAACCAGGATTCGCTACCGCCTGTCATCATTAACTCCTTTTCAGTATCTTTTCCGCAGCTTCCGCTGAGAGTTTGTCTACTTCACCTCGAAGAGTGTCGAAGACCGTTGTGCTGTCTTTCGCAATATCTTCCCTGATCCTTGACAACTCCTCGGAAAGCTGGTTCCTTGCCTTCTCGATCAAGCGCATGGAAGTATTGTTTGCCTCTAAGATAGCGTCTTTGTTCTCGTCCAGTATTGGTCTCCGTTTTTCCTTAATGCCCTCTTCGTACATTTTCTCCAGGTTCTTCGCGCCGTCACCTGCGCTCTGGACACCTTCGGTGAGGGAATTTATAGTACCCTCCCGTTTGCCCAATATCTTGATGACCGGCTTAAAGAGAAGAAAATTCAAAAGCACTAATAATATGAGAAAATTCAAGAACTGGATGATAAGGGTATAGTTGAAATCTATCATCTGCCTATTCCTTTATACTAAGAGAATGATTTCACATAGCGGTTTTTTATCACAAAAAGGGTGGCTTATGCAATTGATTTATTGCTCGCCGCCACAAATTATTTCCGCTATTCTTTCAAGGTCGTCTTTCGAATAGAATTCGATAATCACCTTGCCTCTGTTCTTTCTGGATGTTACGTTCACCTTTGTCTGTAAAGCTTCCCGAATTCTCTCTTCAGTGCGGGCAAAGGGAGATGCAACCTTGGCGACTTTCTTCTTTGCTTCCCTTTCGAGGTAGCGTACCGAAGCCCCCTCCTTCATGACCTTTTCCACGTATCGCTTCTGTTCCTGTTCATTCTTGAAGGAGAGAAGGACTCTCGCGTGTCCCTGAGTAAGCTTGCCATCCCTGACCAGGTCTTTTATC
>CAYOYU010000030.1:8614-16334 GCA_964408265.1 uncultured Syntrophorhabdaceae bacterium | reverse complement strand
GTCGCCCTTTTGCATTTCTTGCTGGCACTGGCCCAGTTTCTTGGCGAGGTCCTGCTGGGTATAGCTGAACTCTTCAATAAACCTCTCATAGACTGTTGCAATCTCCACAGCGTTCAAATCCTCCCGCTGGAGATTCTCGATGAGGGCTATTTCGAGGGCTTCCTTATCGTCAACATCTTTTATGATGGCGTGTATCTCGGTCAATCCTGCGAGGACCGAAGCCCTGAACCTCCGCTCGCCGGCTATAATCTCATAGCCTTTCGCTTTCTTCCTGAGGATGATGGGCTGGAGGAGCCCTTTTTCCCTTATGGAGGCTGCAAGCTCGATAATCCTTTCTTCCTTGAAGGCAAACCTGGGCTGAGCCGAACCCGCCTCAATCTGATCGATTGGTACGAGCTTGCTCGACCCCCTGTCTTCTATATCCTTCAGTATTGCCGACAGACCTCTGCCAAGGGGTTCCTTCTTTTGCATTTAGCTCCTCTTTTCCAGAATCTCATAGGCGAGATCAAGGTAACTCTCCGCCCCCTTTGAGGTTATATCATAGAGTATTGCCGGTTTGCCATGACTGGGAGACTCGCTCAACTTTACGTTCCTCGGTATCACTGTCCTGAAGAGACTTTCGTTGAAACAGCTCTTCACTTCCTCCATCACCCTATAGGAAAGGTTGTTCCGTTTGTCGAACATGGTAAGAAGGATACCCAGCGTTTCGAGGCGGGGGTTGAGTCTCTTCTTGATGATGGCCACGGTTCTTTGAAGAAGGGCAAGCCCCTCGAGTGCAAAGTACTCACACTGGAGCGGGATAATTACGGCGTCGGCGGCTGCCAGAGAGTTTATGGTGAGAAGCCCCAGGGACGGTGGGCAATCGATGAAGATAAATTCGTACTGTTCCTTGACTTCGGCAAGCATGGTCCTGAGCACAAATTCCCGTTCTTCGGCGTCGAGGAGTTCCACCTCGGCACCGATCAGGTCAGGATGGGAGGGCAAAATATCCAGGTAAGGGACGTCGGTTTTCCGTATCACTTCCTTTACCGTCTTGCTGCCGATGAGCATATGATAGGCATGGGCATAAAGACCGCCATAGGAAATACCGAAACCCGAGGTCGCATTGCATTGCGGGTCGAGGTCAATAACGAGAGTTTTCCGTTCCGCTACCGCTATGGAAGCGGCAAGGTTAACGGCTGTGGTTGTCTTTCCCACGCCCCCTTTCTGGTTTGCAATTGCGATGATCATGAGTTAACTGATAACGTACCATAATGGTTGAGGGTTGTGAAAGAGTAAAGATTGCTGCCCCGGTTGCCGGTGAAACTATCGGAAAAGACGGGTCGGATGCGCTTTTCCTTATGGAATGCCTAGCTCTTCATGTAGATAAAAAGGGCATATGACCTGTCGCTCAGAGGCAGAGTGTAGAAAATCCGGTCTTCCAGGTCAAACCCTTCGCAAATAGGGGGAGCCGTCATACTACCTTTGACGATATATGCTCTCCCTCCTTTTCTGAGATGGCGTCCCCCCTTCTCAAGAATCTCTTCCGTTGCACCGAAAGCTTTTGCAACGAGACAGTCCACACTCAGGGGGGCGATTTCCTCTATCCTCCCATGGACCGGAAAAAAATCATCAAGGTGAAGGTACCTTTTGATATGCCTTTGAAATTGAATCTTTCGAAGGCTGCTGTCTACCGAAAAGACTTTGATTTCCCTCTTCAGGATCTTCAGAGGAATTGACAGAATGCCTGAGCCTGAGCCCATGTCTACGAGGCTCTCACACTCCCGTAAGGTGGAACTGAGGAAGAATGAATCGTAGACTAGGTCCCGTATGATGGCATCCCTATCCTTGAGTCCCACCAGATTCACCCGATTGTTCCATTTATGGAGTTCCTGCACGTACCAATCGAGGTCACCGAGGGCTGCCTCGGTGAAGGGAAGACGGAGGCTCATAAGCCCCTGCTGCAGTAGTCTGCTTGACTCAGAAACCATTGCAAAAAGCATAGCATAATTTCCATTCTTAAGTTATAATGACACCATGCAGAGCAGATTCAGGCTATTTCTTCCCTTCATTATTCTGTCGGTGCTGCTTGTGTCGGCCTGTGCCTCCAAACCACCCAAGAAGGTCGACAATCCCGGAAACCTGTACGTTGACGGTGTCAACCTGATGAAGACCAAGAAGTACGATCAGGCCATCGAAAAATTTAACCAGATACGCGAAAACTTCCCCTTTGACCCCATGGCGCTTGTTGCCACGGTGAAACTGGGTGACACCCATATGGAGAAGAAGGAGTACATTCAGGCTTCGGGAGTCTATGAGGACTTTTTCAATTCCCACCCGGAAGACGAGAATATCCCCTACGTCCTGACCCGCCTTGGAGAATGCTACGAAAAACTGGCGCTTTCCTTTGACCGGGACCAGGCCTATACCCTGAAAGCCATCGAACGCTACACGTACCTCCACAACCGCTTTCCCAACAGCAGTTATGCCCAGGGCGTGGAGGTCAAGCTGAAGGTGCTCAGGCAGAAACTCATAGACCGGGAGATCTATGTGGGCGAGTTCTACTACAAGAGCTTCCAGTATAATGCAGCCATCACCAGGCTCACCTATGTGCTCAAGAAGTATCCCAATGCACAGGGAACCGACAGGGTCCTCTACTATCTGGGGATGTCCCTCAGGGCACTGGGAGATGTGCGACAGGCAGAGCAATATCTGCAGCAGCTACGGACGGAATACCCCAAGAGCCCGCTGCTCAAGTCGGGAGTGAGGGAGCGGAAGAGGCTGCAACTCGCGAAGGCAGAAGTGCCGCCACCTTCCTACAGCGAGCGCGGTAAACGTGAAATAGACCTGAGACCCGAGCTGGCCCAGGGGGAGCAACCGAAGAAGGATGAGGGTTTTGCTCTTTTCGACGAGAAGAAGCCTGTAGACATTATCTCCGACACCATGGAGGGATTTGATAAAGAGAAGTACGTCATATTCAAGGGGAATGTTGTGGCCCATCAGGAAGGATTATGGATTTACTCCGACGTAATCGAAGCCTTCATGGACGAAAAGGGCAACGAGATTGAACGAGCCGTGGCAAAAGGGAATGTGAAGATCGTCAAAGGCGAGAGGACCGCCACATCGAATGAGGCCTTTTTCGACAACAGGAAAGGTGAGATCATTCTCAAGGGCAGCGTGATCGTCTTCTCCGGCCCCGATAAGTTGACGGGCGAAATGGTGACCTACTACATCAATGAGGAGCGGGTTGTGGTGGGTGCAGAAAAAGAGAAGAGAGCACGGATCATCATTAATCCCAAGTGACAAATCCCAAACCCGAATATCTAAACTCTAAACAGTGAAGTAATTCCTCAAAATCTGATTCTGAACAGCAGATAACTACGTTCTCAATTGACCCTAATTCCTAAACCCTACGATTAGAGCCTTAAGTTCCACTCGTTTTGCGCTCCGGCATTTCTTTAGGATTTAGATATTAGGAATTAGGGTCTTCCCTCTATTTCTCCAAAAACGGTATGGGCTGGCTCTTCACGTAGACCAGAGCCTGGCAGACGGCGATCAACCCTTCTGGATCCTGGACGGTAATGTAATATGATGCCGTCCTCTTCGTCCTGTCTATCTCCTTCGATTCGGCTGTGAGAATCGTATTTTTCCTCGGCGGCTTCATATAGGTAATGTTCATGTTGAGAGCCACAGCGACGTTGTCGTGACTGTTTGAGGATATCTCGAAAGCCTCGTCGATGAGCGAGAAGAGGGCTCCTCCATGGGCAGCACCATAAATGTTGTCCATCCGCTCGGTATACTCCATTTCGCAGAGGGCATACCCTTCAGCCACGTCCTTCAGTTTGATATCGAGAAGCCTGGCAAAGGGTTCCTCCCCTACTTTCTTAAAGTACGCTCCTTTTCTGTCTTCGTCCATGACTCAGGCTGAGGCCTTCTTTATGAGGTTATCCACCGCGGGCTTGGGCTGTGCTCCGACAAGCCTGTCCACCACCTCGCCCTTGTTGAAGAGAATCAGCGTGGGGATGCCCCGGATGCCATACTTGGAGGGTGTAACGGGATTCTCGTCCACATTCATTTTGAGGATCTTCACCTTACCCTCGTATTCCTCCGCCACCGCATCCACTGTGGGGCCCATGGTCTGGCACGGCCCACACCAGGTTGCCCAAAAATCGACTACAACAGGTATTGTTGACTCCAGTACTTCGCTTCCGAAGGTGCCATCAGTCACTGCACTTGCCTTGCTCATTAATCCCTCCTTCACTCGATCTAGTGCCGCTTATAAAGATTGAAAGGGCGGGTACACGCCCCGGAGTCTTACCTTCAGGAAAAAGGCGAACGCTTCTTGCCCGGCACGCCGCAGGCCGAGGTACTCCCGAAGGTCGTTTTGACAAGCTTTTCGAGATCTTCGCTGTCGCACTCCGGACAGGTCAACGTCGGTTCAGGCTTTTCAAACTCAAATCCGCAATCGGCACATTTGAATACCGGGTTCCTGCGTCCAAAGGTCGTCTTTGAGAGGTTCTCTATCTCCTGCCCTCTGCAGGAAGGGCATTCCGGGCCCTTTTTCTCGAATTCATGACCACAGCTGTTGCATTTGAATGTTGTTGCTGCCATCTGCATCACCCCCTGCTCATTCTACATAGGTAGTATGCTGTCTTCCTTTTTCTTTGTCAACCAGCACTGCCCCGCGGCCTCCCGCACTAGTCCCTGAACAACCTGAGCCGCAGGGAGTTACTCACCACAGATATGGAGCTTACCATCATCGCGATGGCCCCGTATATAGGCTCGAGTCTGATACCGAAGAAGGGATAGAGCGCCCCGAAGGCGATCGGTATGCCGAGAACGTTATAGATGAAGGCCCAGAACAAGTTCTCCTTGATGATCCAGAAGGTCTTCTTTGAAAGACGGATCAAGGTCAGCAGCTTGCTCAGTTGCCCCTTCATGAGCACGATATCTGCCGACTCGATGGCAATATCCGTACCCTTGCCCATGGCTACTCCGGTGTCGGCGGTGGCAAGGGCCGGGGCATCGTTGATCCCGTCTCCCACCATTATGGTGACACCCTTCCTTTTGAAATCCTCAACCACCTGCGCCTTCTTGTCAGGGAGCACCCTGGCATGGTAGTTCTTGATGCCCACCTTCTCGCTTATGGTCCTGGCTCCCGTTTCGCTGTCTCCCGTGATCATGACCGCTTCGATGCCCATGGCTTCGAGGCCTGCTATCACATCGCGGGACTCGGGGCGCAGCCGGTCGCTGAAGGTAAGAATGCCGAGAACAGATTCATCATTCCAGACCAGAACCGGCGAAGCAGCCTCTTTCTCTTTTCCGTGATAGAGCTCTTTCAGGGATTCCTCAAGAACCTTGCCGGATTCCTCGTAAAGGACCATATTGCCCACATAGTATCTCTTGCCTTCGATTTCTCCCGTAATACCTTTCCCAGGAACAGCCTGAAATCCCTCCACCTTGCGAGACAGGATTTCGACCTCCTCGGCCTTCTTCCTGAGTGCCTCCGAAAAGGGGTGCTCCGACTGGCGCTCCAGACTGAAGGCATAACTGAGCAGGTCACTCTCCGAAGTATTTCCTAAAGGTATGACATCAGCCAGGCGTATGACGCCCTCGGTGAGGGTCCCAGTCTTGTCGAAAAGAACAAATTTTGCTTTGCTTGCCAATTCCAGACCTTCGGCATTCTTGAAGAGAATTCCATTCCTGGCACCAACCCCCGTGGAAACCATGATGGCTGTGGGTGTGGCGAGCCCCAGGGAGCAGGGGCAGGCGATTATGAGGACGCTCACGAAGGAAAGAAGGGCATTGGTCAGCCTGGGTTCCGGGCCCACAAGATACCAGACTGCAAATGCCGCAATACTGATCATGATAACCACCGGAACGAAGATGCCTGCCACCTTGTCTGCCAGCCTCTGAGCAGGGGCTTTGGTGAACTGTGCCTCCTCTACGAGACGGATGACCTTGGAGAGGACCGTATCCTTCCCTACCCGGGTAGCCCGGACAACGATTGACCCTTTTCCGTTCACCGTTCCGCCCACCACCTCGTCGCCCAAGCCTTTGTTTACAGGCATACTCTCGCCGGTGATCATCGATTCATCAACATAGGTGGTACCTTCCAGGACTTCGCCGTCAATGGCTACCCTTTCCCCCGGCCTCACCAGCACGACATCTCCTACTTCGAGGGTGTCCGTGGGTACCCTCGTCTCCTTACCGTCCTTAAGGAGCACACATTCCTTCGGAGAGAGTTCATAGAGCATCTTGATGGCCGTGTAGGTACGCGTCTTCGCTTTCGACTCGAGGAACCTGCCAAGGAGGATAAGTGTTATTATGACCGCGCTGCTGTCAAAATAGGTAACCGCCATGATGCCTGCCGCCATGACAACGTGGGGGAAGAAGGTGACAAAGGCACTGTAGAAGAATGCTGCCGAGGTGCCCACCGATATGAGCGTATTCATGTCTGCCGCAAAATGTTTCAGGCCCATGAAGGCAGGCCGGTGGAACCTCATGCCGAAATAGAACTGGACGGGCAGGGTGAGAAGGAGAAGCACGAAGTTGGGCAGTACCATCCACATGGAGAAGAGCATAACGGGAACGCTGAAAGATGCGGACCATATGAGATCGCGCTTCAGTCCCTGTTCCTCTTTTCTGGCCCGCTCGGTGACATCTGCCTCGAGGTCCACATCATACCCGATGTCTCTTATGATATCGATAATCTCTTTCAGCTCCACGCCGTCCCGGGTTGTAAGGACCACCTTCTTCAGGGGAAAGTTGACCCGAGCTTCCCTCACTCCCTCGTATTTGTTCAGCGTCTTCTCTATACGAGCAGCGCAGGCAGCGCAACTCATTCCTACTATGGGCAGTTCCACGTTTTCCGGCATCCGGTGATCCTCACTCCATTAAGTTGGTGACAAGTATAATAAGACAGGATATTGATGGTTACAAGTGCTGAGCCCTCACGGCAGCTGAAGTTGCAGGGATGGGGCGGGCAACTTGAATCACGGATCCTTCCTGTTCTGGGACCAGAATTCGAGCCTGTTGCCTTCAGGATCACGGATACGGATAACCCTGGCGCCCCATGGGTGTTCTTTCGGGGCCGGGGGTTCGAGCCCGGCAGTCTTTAGTCTTACGAAGGTCTCCTCGATGTCGTCGACCATCATGGTAATCGTCAGACCCTTCCCGCCGCCGCTTTTGATGGATGACCTTGCCTCATCGGCTACGCTCAAACGGGATGTCTCATTCAGCCTGAACTCAACCAACCAGCCGAAGGAAGCGGTCTGTTCCAGCTTTAGCCCCGTCATGTAGAAGTCGACGGTCTCTTTCCATTTCCTGCAGTACAATATGGTATTTACCACTCTGATTTCCGGCATGGAACACCCCCGTCACAACCTGGATCCGCATCTAAACGGCTTCCTGCAATTGTCTGTCCCGAAGACCCGACATACTTATTATAGTACCGCACTTCCCCTTCCGGCAGAGGGGCCTTCTTTATGCTGTAGGGAGCGACCAAACCACTTGACAGGAATAAGGAATCGTATTAAACACTGATACCCATGCTTTTCAATTCTCTCTCGTTCCTGCTCTTTTTCGCCCTGCTCTGTGCACTCTACTTCACCCTCCCTTCCCGCTTCCGGCTGCCTCTTCTGCTGGTGGGGAGCTATTACTTTTACATTTCTTTTCGTATTGAGTACGCCATACTTCTTTTTGGCCTCACCGTGGTCAACTATATCCTTGCACGCGCCAT
>CAYOYU010000030.1:0-8604 GCA_964408265.1 uncultured Syntrophorhabdaceae bacterium | reverse complement strand
AGAAAAAAGACCTACACCGTAGACCTAACCAAGATAGAGGGAGAAGGAGACTTCTTCTCTTCGCAAGCGTGGTATCCAATATAGGCATTCTCATCCTTTTCAAGTATTACGATCTCTTCGCATCCAGCATCAACTCTCTTCTCGGCGGCTTCCAGGGCAACGCCCGGGTCCCGCTCCTGACGCTGCTCCTCCCCGTAGGTGTATCCTTCTATACCTTCAAGATCATGAACTACACCATCGATGTGTACAGGGGCACTCTGCCTGCCGAGCCACGGTTCGGCTCCTTTGCCCTCTTCGTGGCCTTCTTCCCTCAACTCATCTCGGGGCCCATCGACCGCGCAGCAAGGCTCCTGCCCCAATTCAGGGATAAGGTGCTTTTCGACTACGACCGCGTCACGGCCGGTCTAAACCTTATGCTCTGGGGCTTCTTCCAAAAACTGGTCATCGCTGACAGCCTTGCAACGCTGGTGGACCCCGTCTTCGACAATCCCACCCTCCACACCGGCCCCTCACTCGTCATCGCGGCCATCTTCTTCACTTTCCAGATATACTGCGATTTTTCAGGCTACTCGGACATCGCCATCGGTGCGGCTCAAGTACTGGGCTTCACATCGATGAACAATTTCGACAGCCCCTACCTCTCCCGGTCCATACCGGAATTCTGGCGAAGATGGCACATATCCCTCTCATCATGGTTTCGTGATTACCTCTACATACCCCTGGGGGGGAACCGGGCATCCCTGCCCCGGTGGTACTTGAATCTCTTTCTCGTCTTTCTCATCAGCGGACTCTGGCACGGTTCAAACTGGACCTTCGCAGTCTGGGGCAGCCTGCACGGTTGCTACTATCTCTGCTCCTTGATGACCTCGGGCCTGCGATCCAGGATCAACGCAGCCACAGGACTCTCAGCGCTGCCCGGAGTCCATCGTTGCCTCCAGGTGGCTGTCACATTTCTCCTTGTGGCCTTTGCCTGGATCTTTTTCCGGGCCGCCAGCATATCCGACGCTCTCTACATAACGACCCACCTCTTTTCCGGATGGGGTGCGGAGCCGGGTTTGTCATCTTCACCATTCACGGGAAGGCCGGAGTTCTTCGCTGCCATGGGAGGCCTCGGAGTACTCGCAGCATCCAGTTTTATGGCTAAAGGCGGCAGCGCACGGGAAGCGCTTCTCCATAAGCCACTCTGGGTCAGGTGGGCACTTTACTACTGCGCCATTCTGGCTATCCTCCTCTTCGGCAATTTCGGTTCCAGACAGTTCATTTACTTTCAGTTTTAGGAGCATAGGTGAGAAGGTTTCTCATAAAATCGATCCTCTTCCTCCTGCCCTTTCTGGGAGTCATGGTCATGGAAGCATTCATCCTTCCCGTGGACTTCTCGACCTTCAGGGTCTGGGAGGCGTTGAGGGTAGATTCCCTCAAATGGGCAATGCCCGGATATTTCTACCCGCGCATGAAAGTTACAAAGATAGAGGAAGGCGACCTAGCCCATCATACTCCATGCGCCTTGAAGAAATCGAACTACTGGGAAACGGACCGTTACGGGTTCAGGAAGCAGGATCGTCCCCTTCCAGTACCGCAAGTCGTGATCATCGGGGACTCAAACACCGCGGGAAGCGCGTTGACGCAGGATGAACTGCTCTCAGAGGTTCTGGAATCGCTGCTTCGCATCCCGGTCTACCCCCTCGCTCCGGCGCACATCAATACCTTCTTTCGGGAAATACGGTTCTTGGATAACCCGCCTTCCACGGTAATCTTCGCCGTCGTCGAAAGAGACATCACCACACTCCGCAGAGTCAGGCCGGACCTCCTAGGCCTGCCTGGATACAAGAAGGTATTCTTCAGATTGGAAACAACTCTGCAGACCAATCCCTTCGTCCAGTTCTTTGCGGTTCACACGGACCGGGCGCTTAAAGGGAGTCTCCTCCTCTATACGAGGGCAAGACTGAGGCGGATCATAGGGGGGCAGGACAGATCACCGGCAGACTGCAAGAAGATGTTCTTCCTTCAGGGAGAAAAAGCAAATGAGGAGATCTCTGCGGCAGCCTTTCAGAGGGCAATGGAGACGGTCCTTGCCTATCGCGATGCATTCCGGAGCAAGGGTATCCGTTTCATTTTCCTCCCCATACCCAACAAGGAGACCATCTACTACGATCTTCTTCCCGCAGGGAGACGACCCGCTCTTATCCCGAGGCTTACAGCTCAATTGAATCTGGCCGGGGTGGAAGCGATAGACAGCCAGCACCTTTTCGAGGAGGCCCGGAAGAAGGGGAATCCATTGCTCTATTACCCTGACGATACTCACTGGAACGGCGAAGGCGTTCGGATCACCGCTGCAGCACTGGCGGCGTCCATACAGAGAAGGCCGTAACAAAACGCCTCGCCTTGAATCTGGACCTCAAAAGAGTATTTCACCAATTTTCCGGCTTCAAACCAAGGGTCAATAATCAGGGATTCAACGAAGGAACCGAGATTTACGAAAAATGGAGATTTCTGGCGATGGGAGGATGAAGGTCTTGTCGGTCAAGGATCTCCCGCACCTTGCGCAGCCGGCTGTCGGGTGAAACAGGTTTGGGGATGTACTCCACCCGTGTCTCCTCGATGCCCTTCTCATGGATGATATCATCGGTGTAACCGCTGATGAAAAGCACCGGGGTCTTGGAGCCTGTCTTGTTTATGGCTTCGTACACTTCCCTGCCGTTCTTTCTTGGCATGACCACATCGAGAATCACGAGGCCAACCTCTCCCTGGTGCCCGAGGAACCTGTTGATCGCTTCCATGCCGTCTTCCGCCTCGATTATCCTGTACCCATGTTCAGAGAGAATCGTATGGATAAGCTGCCTCACTTCCACGTCATCTTCGGCCACAAGGATCGTTTCCGTGCCGCGCTGTAATGCCGCGACCGGCTCAGTGATCTGCTCGGTTGCCCGGTTGCTCACCACAGGAAGATAGATGTTGAAGCTGGTCCCGTTCCCCGGCTTGCTGTATACGTCGATACATCCGTTATGCTGCTGGACGATACCGTAAACGATCGACAAACCGAGACCTGTGCCTTTACCCAGGGCTTTTGTGGTGAAGAAGGGCTCGAATATCTTATCTTTCGTCTTCTCCGTCATACCTATGCCGTTGTCCGAAACCGATATGAGGACGTATGGGCCGGTATGATCCAGCCTGTGGGAGGCCATAAAATCATTGTCCACGTCCACGGTAAAGGATTCTATCGCGAGCAGTCCACCATTTGGCATGGCATCCCGCGCATTGGTGGCAAGATTGATGAGCACCTGGTCGATCTGCGTAACATCGGCAAGGATAGTAGGATCGTTCTGACAGGGAAGAATCTTGAGCTCGATGTCTTCCGTGAGAAGCCTCTTGAGAAGCTTTTCCACGCCGGTTACTATGGAGTTCACCTTGCAGGGCATGAGGTGTATGACCTGTTTCCTGCTGAAGGCGAGAAGGCTTTGGGTCAGGTGAGCTGCGCGGTGGGATGAAGAGAGGATCTGATCCGTGTAGGTCCTCCTCGGGTCGCTGGTGTCCATCTTTGTCTGAAGAAGGCTGGTGTAGCCGATGATGGCGCTGAGGATGTTATTGAAGTCATGGGCGATGCCGCCTGCGAGCTGCCCCACGGCTTCGAGCTTTTGCGAATGATAGAGCTGGGTTTCCAGGGCCCGCTCCTTGGTGATATCGATAATGGTCCCGGAGACTGCAGGCCGTCCTCTGTACATGACGCGGCTGCCTATTACCTTGAGAGTGACTACTTTACCATCCTTCCTGACGGTCCGGAATTCGGTCTCCGCATGCGCCTTGCTCCGGGCAAGGCTGGACCCGTAGCTTTCCTTTACCTTCCCCTGATCCTCCTTGTGGACAAGGTCGAGAGGGTTCACTCTGTTCACCAGTTCGTCATAGCGGTAGCCGTGTATTTCGCAGAACCGGCTGTTCACATAACGGAAACGATTGTCCTGGATAATATGAAACCCCACAAGGGAGCCTTCAACAACACTCCTGTAACGGGCCTCTGACTCCTGAAGGGCTTCTTCGAGCCTCTTCCTGTCGCTCACGTCCCTGAGAAAGGCCAGAACGTGGGGTTCGCCTTGGAGCTCAATGTTGGTAACCGAAGCTTCAACAAGGATGGGTTCGCCCTTCTTCCTGGTTCCTCTGAACTCGTACCGTTCCGCGCCTCTGCCGCCTTCCTGTCGCGCGTAGGAAAAGTCCGTCACCATTCGGCAATCCTCAGGCGAGACCACCAGGGAAAGCGGCCTCCCGATAATTTCTTCAGGCTTCTCATAACCGAACATTTCCACAAATCTCTGGTTCACATACCGGTGGGTGTCGCCTTTCACCACGGCAACGGCGTCGTTGGAGTTTTCGATGGCTTTTTTGTACCCATCCTCGTCGAAGAGCGCAGGGACCTCGGCTGTACGGAGGTTTGTTCTTTTTCTGGAATTGGTTCCTATGGGCAAAAGCCGTTTGGACGACACCTTTCCATGGCGAAAAGGTTTTTGTCTCCTACCCGTCAATGCTGCCGCGAAGGTGTGGCTGCTGCTCCGGCTCCGGGACCTGTGGATCGCGTTCAGGCGGACTTTCCGGGCACTTCTGACCCCGAATACGGAAGGCTGGGTCTCCTTCCTTTCGCCATAAGGTCCCTTCGTTGCCTCGAGCTCAGTTCCCATAGGATGCAATAAAGATGTTTATATCATATAATCACGGAATTGATAAAGGAGGAAGTTTCAGCGGGATTTTGACAAGCCTCTGCGTGTCTACTATAATCCATTTGTGGCTATGCCGATTCCCTACGATCGCTCCTACTGGGTCATACCGGACAAATTCCTGGCGGGATGCTACCCGGGTGACCTGAAACCTTCAGAAGCGAGAAAGAAGCTCACAGGTCTCATCGCAGCGGGAGTTCGCTATATCATCAACCTCACCCAGGAAGACGAACTCAGCTGGTACGGCCACCGTTTTGTATCCTATGCGGAGACCATGCAGGAGCTTGCCCGCGAAGCAGGAGTCGTTGTCACCTGCGTCCGCATACCCATTCAGGATTACTCCATACCCGCTCTCGCCGAGATGCGGGGAATCCTCGATACCATCGATCGCGCCATCGCCGTAGACCTGCCGGTTTTCGTCCACTGCATCGGAGGGAAGGGAAGGACCGGCATAGTCGTGGGCTGCTATCTTGCCAGACATGGAATCGCCGTGGGTCAGGAAGCATTGAACCGAATCAGGGAACTTCGCCGCAACCTGCCCGAAGCCGCTGACCCCTCCCCGGAGAATGAACTCCAGCGCCAGCTCGTAAGATCCTGGATCCCGGGAAGGTAAGGTTCTGACTTAGCACAATATCCCTTCCCCGCATCGGGGACACTCCTTCCGTGCCATGTTTCCTTCGGTCTCCACCTTCGTTGACCCGCATTTGGGGCAGATCCGCAGGTCTTTCTTGAGGTCAAGTTCAAAAAAGGCGCAGCATTCCAGACAGAGACAGTGAGAACTGTACCCTATTCTCTCCTCCAGCAGATCCACGGGGAGTGTGCGCGCCTCGGGCAGAAGAGAACAGCCGGTGAGTGCCTCCTCGCTCAAGTGAAGCACCCGGGCAATGGTGAGATGTTCCTCATGTTTCTCACATCTGACCCGGCGCCCTTCATCATCCTGGACGTATATGTAGCCCACGTCCTTTCCGGGAATGGCGAACCCGCATCTTTTGCACCTTAACAGGCTCACGGGCTTGGAGCCGTCATTGTTCAGGGGATTATGGGACATTGCGTCACAACAGAAAGATGGCCACGATGACGACACCCACAAACCCGAGCAACGTGGGTATCAGGTTGCGCCTCGCAATTTCAAGGGGGTCTGTCCCGGTAATGGCTGCTGCAGGTATCACGGCCCAGGGAATAATTGTGCCACCACCCACACAGACGGCAAAGTACTGCCCAAGGGCCGCCAGAGTTGACACGTCGAGGTGGGTCGGCCCCCCGAGTGCCTGGGCCAGACTGCCCATGAGAGGCAGACCGGCAAACCCGGAACCGTCCAGCCCCGTGATACCGCCCACCACAGCCTGTACCAGGGCCACGGGTATCCGGGAAAGGGGCACAGCATTGGCCAGAGCCTGGCCGAGATCAAAGAGAAGACCCCGCGCGCCTTCGCCGAAGACCGCCTTCGCTGTATTGGGAGCGCCCATGAAGAAAAACCCTGCGATGAGCAAGACGGGGGCGAAGATACGTATTCCGAAGACAAATCCGCCCCGGGTGTGCTCCGTCACCTTATGGAACCCCTCTCTGCCATATACTCCGAACCCGACGATAACCATGACGAGTCCCACGGTACCTCCGAGCAGGGCTGTGGCATCCCCGCCCCTCAGCTTGAATAGGATCATGGCGGCGAGGTCGCTGCAGAAGAAGAGGACGATGATTAAGATTATCCATCCCCTGGGGATCCCCGCATGGGTGCTCCAACGCTCTTTTTCGGCGAGAGTCTCCGGTGATGAATCCAGCGGCGCCCACTTGACGGGTTTACCCGCCAGGGCATTGATCTCCTTCTTCACGGACAGGAAGGAGAGCGGAAGGGCTATGGCGGCCCAGGCAAGGAACATGGGAAGGCTCTTTGTCATGACCGCCTCCACGGGTACACCCGATGCCTTGGCAGTGATCCCGGGAGCCCCTTGGATGACAAAGTCGGTGGTGAGAGCGCACCCGTAACCGAACATGCTGATGGCCATGGCTGCGCAGATCGGCGGAAGACCGGCCTCCACGGCAGCCGGAAGGAGGAGGGCACCCACGAGCGCTATGGCGGGAGAAGGCCAGATTACCCAGGCCACGAGCAGAATCACCACTCCCATGACCCAGAATGCCACTCCGGGAGACTTGATCCTCTCCCGTACGGGACGGAAGATGATCTCCGCTAATCCGCATTCCTCCAGCATCCTCGCCATTGCAACGATCATGGAGATAATGACCACGGTGCTCAACAGTTCGCTGAATGCCACTGTTATAGAATTGAAGACTGCCTGGATTGCCTTGATGGGGTTGCCCGTAATCACCCAGGAAAGAACGA
This sequence comes from uncultured Syntrophorhabdaceae bacterium, assembly GCA_964408265.1. GTDB lineage: Bacteria > Desulfobacterota > Syntrophorhabdia > Syntrophorhabdales > Syntrophorhabdaceae > CAYOYU01. The sequence goes on along the minus strand of CAYOYU010000030.1, from coordinate 1,566 downwards.
GAGAACCCACTATACATACAAGTGGCGGATCCTTCCTCATGGCCATTGCCACGAGGACGAGAAGGACGAAGAAAGCATAGATCCAATGTGCTGCGGTCAGTTCCATGATGCTGTGACTCCCGCTCTACGAGGTACTCCGGTTTCCTTTCAGGCAAAGACTTCGGTGAGACCCGCTCTGTCCACCCTGCGGTGAATCTCGCCGGGGTCAACCGAATAAAGGCCCTTCTCAAGCATTCTCTCGAAATAGACGGATCCTGAAAAAGTGTACTTATAGCCCAGACCTTCTTCCGTCTCCATGCTTCTTCTTACATATCCTATGGCATCGCCCACGGCAAGCCTATCCGGGAAGGCAAGCAGGCTCTCGCCCTTCACCATCCTCACGGCGTTGTACCCGGCAAGTGTGCCCGTCACAATGGCCTCCGTATGACCCACCAGGAGTCCCGCCTTTTCGCCGGCGCAGAAGAGGTTCTCCATGCCCTTCACCTTGAGCGTATCCTCTCGCGGAGCCATGCCCACGAAGCGAATCGAGTTGCCTAATCCGCCCGCATAGGGGTCCTTGAAGCGCGCTTCCTCCATTCCGGGTATCCTCCTTATGAACTCAAGGGGGAAGAAGGGAGTCATCAGCTTTGCCTGGCCGGTGTGGAGGATGACCAGGTTCTCGCTGTAAGCAGGGAGGGCATACTGCTGGCAGGCTTTCATGGCCAGTTTGCTCTCAGACTGGAGCGATGGAGGAACGGCGATAAGGGCGACACCCTTCTTTTCAAGGGTGGCCCTGACCTCTGGTGCCAGGCTCTCTATGTACAGTTCGCAGGAGCCGCTCATCGCGCCGATCTGGCCGCCCTTTCTTCCTATCGCTTCGGTTACACCGCATTTGGCCGTTATACTGACCCTTCCGCCAAAGGATGGGCATCGAAGAATGCACATGGCACACCCGTTGCCGTATCTCGTGCACTGGGCCGGCGGCCCTGCCGTGCCTGTGGCGTCTATGAACACATCTCCGAAGAAAGCGACCCTCTCATCTCCCCGCTTCCCGCTCACCGATATGATGCGGCCTGCATCGACCTCAACGTCGTCAATACGCGTATTCATGGAGAGCTGAACACCGCAGTGGAGAAGGAATCTCCTCACAGCCCCTTCGATGATGGAGGCGTCATAGAGGGAGGCATGCCTGTGGCCCGGGAATTCGATGTCACGGTGAAGGGCGCAGTCATCGGTAATTTGCAAGAGTTCGCCCCCTGCCATAGCATACATCTCTTCCGTGGCCGTAAACCGCCCGTTGTTGCGCATGATCCCGCCCACGAGCCCGCATCCCAGTATCATGTCGGTCCGCTCAAGGAGAATAACCTCTGCTTCCTGTTTGCGCGCAGAAATGGCTGCTGCTGCTCCTGCCCAGCCGGCACCGACAATGACAACCTTCATTACATCCTCCCTGCCAGGTTATTCCTGACATTAATTTGCGAACCTAATTATACAGTTTTTTCATCACCGGTGCACCGAAGAAAGGGAGGGGCGGCAGTGCCGGGACCCTCTTTCGCGAGTTGGAAGATCTGTATCGACAGGGGAATG
>CAYOYU010000029.1:26713-29475 GCA_964408265.1 uncultured Syntrophorhabdaceae bacterium | reverse complement strand
CAGCCCTTCGGCAGGGGTCTTCGAATACTACGGCTTGGAAACGGACGGTACGGGTACCGCCGAGCTCCATCGGACTGCTCCCGAACTCGTCCTTCGAAGCCACGACTATACGCATCATCGTATCACCGTCGGAACGAGGCAGGTTTATCTGAAGGGCCTCATCCCGGATGGAGAAGCGGCAGTAGTAAGAGTCCGGACAGGGGAAGGCTGCGGACCCTAACATCACTGGCAGGAGGCAGTTGTGGAAGAAGATAAAGAACGACAGGCCGAGCAGGTCTCCGAGGAGCGTCTCAAGGAGGCGCAAAAATACATCGAAGAAGAAGAGGGTGTGACCCGGCGGCTTTCCGGTTGGAAGGATAATTTTGTAACCTACTTTGCCGTGGGCATGAGCCTGTACCATCTCTATGCCGCGGTAGCCACGATCACGACCCAGGTGCTGAGGGGCGTCCACGTGGCCATGGTCCTCTTCCTCAGCTTCCTCGCTTTCCCACCTTCAAAGAAGATGCGCGGTTCCATTGCCTGGTATGACGTGTGCCTTGCCTTCATAGCCGTGGTTCCCATCGTTTACATGCTTATCGATTTTGAAAGTTTTATATACCGTGCCGTCACCCCTGATTTTTACGACCTCGTGCTGGGGTGGATTCTCATAGTACTCATCCTCGAGGCAACGCGCCGGTCCACGGGATGGATCATGCCTGTGGTGGTTATCTGCTTTCTGCTCTACGCATATTTCGGGCCGAGCCTGCCGGCTCCCTGGACGCATCGCGGCTATACGATGAAGCGTATAGTGGGCCACATGTATATGACCCTGGAGGGCATCTTTGGTGTGCCCATCGATGTCTCCTCGACTTTTATCATCCTCTTTACAATCTATGGCGCTATCCTGGAATATTCCGGGGCGGGAAAGTTCTTTATCGATTTTTCCTTCAGGCTCATGGGTGGAAAGCCCTCTTCTGCGGTCTGTTCGGTCTCTTTGGCCTCCTTCCTTCTCGGTGGTCCTTCGGGGAGCGGGGTGGCTACTACCGTTACCCTGGGGTCTGTGGCATACCCCATGCTTGCAAAGGCCGGCTATGACAAGGACTCCGCCGGAGGGCTCCTGTCGGCAGGGGGTATCGGGGCCATCATTTCACCCCCTGTTCTCGGGGCGGCGGCATTTCTCATCGCCGAAATCCTGAAGGTCTCCTACCTCCAGGTGATCAAGATGGCCATGGTGCCGACCATGCTCTACTACTGGTCCATCTTTCTCATGGTGGAGTTCGACGCGAAACGGTTCGGAGTAAAACACGTTGAATCGGGGGCTGAAGGATCCGTCTGGGAACTGACCAAGCGGTACTGGTACCATTTTTCATCGCTCATCGGCATTGTTGTCCTTATGATAGTCGGGTTCAGCCCCATCTGGGCCGTCTTCTGGGCCATCGTGCTGGCCTTCTTCGCAAGCTATCTACGTAAAGATACGGCCCTCCGCTACGCAAAGGCAGTCAAGGCACTCGCCGGAGGTTCAATGGGTGTCCTCGGTGTGGCCTGCACCTGTGCCAGCGCAGGCGTCATAGTTGGCGTCGTCACCCTGACCGGTTTGGGGCTCAAGTTTTCGAGCATCATCATCGGCTACGCACATGGCAACCTCTTTCTCACCGCCGTCTTTACCGGTATTCTCATGTGGATCGTCGGCCTCGCCGTCCCTGTTACGGCGACTTATATCATCGGTGCCGTCATTGCCGCACCTGCCCTGATTAAACTGGGCGTGTCAGAGTTCGCGGCCCACATGTTCATATTTTACTATGCCGTGCTTTCCGAGGTGTCGCCTCCTACGGCCCTTTCGCCCTTTGCTGCTGCTGCGCTCACGGGGGGAAGCCCCTTCAAGACCATGCTCATGGCCTGGAAATATACCATTCCCGCCTTTATCGTGCCATTCATGTTCGTTCTTACTCCGGAAGGAATCGGTCTTCTCCTGGAAGGCCCGGTTCTCAATATCATCTGGAGCTTCGTCACCGCCATGATAGGGATTGTGGGCATCGCAGGCGGAGCCAGCACCTGGCTTTTCCGGCGTACTTCAGTATGGGAGAGAGTCTTACTTGTGGTGGGAGGGCTCCTCCTCGTCTATTCCAATATCACCCTTGATCTCGTGGGCATGGGGCTTATCGCCATCGTGGTGATCTGGCAGAAAGTAACACTAAAAAGGGCAGCGGCAGCAGCCTGACAGCTGTCCGCCCCGAGACGCAGAAGATCCCTTAGTCTGATGCCGGAAAGGAAGAATGTCCCCGGCGTTGTAACAGGTCAGCCGTGCAATGCCTGCTGCCTATCAGAAGACTTCCGTAACTGCGGCACGAATCGCTGTACTCTCCTTTATGGGAGTGGTAGCATGGTAAGAGCTAATGGAGGATAGGGGGGTCCATTTCCGGCTCCCCGGAGCTACCGCCGAAAAGAGGAGGGACACTGCTGATGTATGCCCGAATCATGGCTTTCTTGAACAGAGGAGTATGGGAACTGGAACTTGGAAAGTCTCCTCCTGTCAAGCGGCGAGCCGTTAAATCGCTCCGGGTAATCCTCCTTGCCATCCGTGGTTTCCTTAAGGACGACTGTCAGAAAACGGCCTCCGTACTCACCTACTATTCACTTCTCAATATGGTACCCGTCATTGCTGTTGCTTTTGCCATTGCCAAGGGTTTCGGCCTCGAAAAGCTCGTGGAGAGTCAGATCCTCGAATTCGCAGAGAATGCCGAGTGGCAGGCAGACGTGACGAACCAGATCCTGACTTTCGCCAG
>CAYOYU010000029.1:13997-26703 GCA_964408265.1 uncultured Syntrophorhabdaceae bacterium | reverse complement strand
TTACTGGCCCAGGCAAGAGGCGGGGTGATTGCCGGGACGGGCGTCGTCCTTCTCTTATGGACGATTATCTCAATCATGGGCAGGATTGAAGAATCCTTTAACAGCATCTTTGCAGTGAGGAGGGCCAGGAGTCTTGTAAGAAAGTTCAGCGATTACTTTGCCATGATGGCGCTGGGTTCCATTCTCCTGGCGATTTCAGCGAGTCTCACCGTTCTCGTCTCAAGTCAAGTAAGGGAAATGATTCAGGACTATTCACCTCTCGGTGAGTTGAGTTCCTTTATATTCTTTCTTTTGCGCCTCCTTCCTTACGTGTCGAGCTGGGTTTTGCTCACATCGTTGTACATGGTGATGCCCAATGCACGGATTCCTCTCAAACTGTGCATACTTGGAGGAGTCAGCGCGGGCACGATGGTCCAGATCGTCCAGTGGGCCTACATCAAATTCCAGATAGGAGTGGCGAGCTATGGGGCCATATACGGGAGCTTTGCGGCGGTGCCTCTTTTCCTCGGCTGGCTGCAGACAAGCTGGATGATTGTGCTTTTTGGCGCGGAACTCTCTCAGGCTGCGAGGCAGCATGAAACCTTTGGTTATCAACCCGAATATGAGAGGCTGTCGTACGGAACCCGGAAACTCCTCCTGGTCCGCATTTTTCACCTCCTTGTGAAAAGATTTGGTGCTGCCGAGAAACCATTGGCCGTGGATGAGATTGTTCCTGCCCTCAAAATACCGGTAGGATTGGTCCAGCACCTCCTCCTGGAACTCATCGACGCCCGTCTCGTAGCCGAGGTGGCCGGGGCGCAGGGCGGAGCAGGATATCAACCGGCACGGTCCATAGAATACCTGACCATCGCCGATGTTCTTCATGCTACGGAAGACAAGAAAGATTCGAGCATCCATGCACCCCCATCCTTGGAGGCGAGCGAAATCGGGGGCTACATGGAAGAAATCAGGAGAGATCTGGAGAAGTCACCGGCTAATGTGAGGTTGAAGGATATCTGAGCCTCTCTCTCGGAACCTTGCAATGGCACGAAGGGTCTGCCCGGCGACGACCTTCGGCTTCCGGCAACGGTCAGGGCTTACGACCGAGGAGTTCCACAATTATCTCGGCATAAACTTTGGCGGCGACGGCCAGGTCCGTAATGGTCACATACTCATCAGCCACGTGGGCCAGGTGTTCCTCACCCGGTGAAAAGCCAATGGTGGGTATCCCGAGAACGCCATTCGTCCATCCCCCGTCTGTGGCGAAGTTCCAGCGATGGACCGACGGATCTCGGCCGGTGACGGAGGATACGGCAGCCGCTGCTGTCTTCACGAGCAGGTGGTCATGGTCCATGGAGAAACCGGGCATGTGCTTGATGCCCTTGAAAGCGTAGCCCGTATAGGTCTGCTCTTCTCTCTCCCCCAGCCGGACCTCTGCGTCAATGCCGGCATCACGGAGATCATTCTTCACGAGAGCTATGAAATCTTCCGGGTTTTCGCCGGGTACGAACCGGTGGTCTATGTACATGGTGCATAAGTCGGGCACAACGTTCTGGGCGCCTGGATTGCAGGTGATGTTGGTCAGGGCCACGGTGGTCTTGCCGAAATGAGGGTCCGGGGGCGAGTTGTCGATCCTTGCGGCGAGTTTTTCGACGGCTCCTATAGCCGCTGCCGCCTTGTAGAGGGCATTCTCACCCAGCCAGGGGGTGCTGGCATGGCAGGATTTTCCTGAGGTGGTGATCTCAAGTTCCATCCGACCTTTGTGCCCCGTGGCTATCGTGAGGCCTGTCGGTTCTCCAAGGACCACATAATCGGGGAGTTTTTGCCCGAAGGCGGACTCCATAAGCATCTTGGTGCCAATGGAATAGGTCACCTCCTCCATGACAGAACCCGTGAAGAGCACCTGCCCGTCAAGCGGTACGCCGCATTGCCTTACGGCTTCCATGGCCAGGATCATGGGTTCCCAGGCTCCCTTGGTGTCGCAGGCTCCCCTCCCGTAGATCCGGCCATCAACCACCTTGCCGCCGAAGGGATCATGCTGCCATGATGAAAGCGAACCTGCCGGCACCGTGTCCATGTGGATGTTGAAGACCAGGGTTTTTCCCTGCCGGTTCGAGGGATCAAATCTTTCCGTACCCGCCACTACGTTTCCCGTGCTGTCTATGAAGGCAGAGAAACCGTTCTCTTCAAGATGGCCCACGAGATACCGCGCTATCTCCCCCTCCTCACCGCTGAGGCTCCGTATCCGTATGTATTCCGACGTCATCGAAACGAGACGATCCTTCCTGTCTTCAATATATTTCGCAACTCTCTTATCCATTTCCACCTCTGGAGATCTCAGTTGCTCAATCTATACATCGTAGTTGAAAGCATTTCAACAAGATTCAGGAAGAGGCATATGGGCCTATTCGGTGACGGTCGTCCCAATCCAACCTTTCCTCTTAAAGACTTCAGGGTGGCCAAACATGCCGATCGCGGGTATGATCTCCCCGGTGTGACAGGGATTCTGACCCAGTATGTGAGACGCCCTCAGGACGTCCCGAACAATTATGCTGCAACAGTTGCAGCAATTTCCCAAATCGCCGCAAAGTCAATAATGTCGGCGTTCCGCGCAGTATCGCTCCTTACTCTCAACTTGCAGATGCAGGAGGCTATCCGGCTGGAACACCCCCTGTTTCTCAGGGGTACATCTTTGCCGCCCACGCCGGCAATCCGAACCTCATGAAAGTCTTCGAGACCGCAACCCGGTAACGAATGGAGTCTTCCAGAAAATACTTACCGTCACCAGGTAGGAGCCATTTCAAGGAATTCAAGTGGATTGCAGTAGTGCGGTCCCTGGCTAGCCGCCGGCAACGACAAAAAGTAGCCTGTCCCCTTTTGAGCGGATTGTGGTAATATCCTGCAAAAGACGGCAAAAGCAGACCCTTTGTCATGGGGCTTCCGGAAGTCAATATGGTGAATAGAAGGTACCGGCGAGGGCAAGGGGAGAACACTCAGGAGTCTCTCCACAACGGCTGCAGCGGCCTGGAAATCGAAGGGAGGTTTAGGGATGCAGACAGTTGCGATCATCACTCGGCGGCTCAAGGAAGGGAAGACCTACGATGACTTCCGGAAAGCATGGTATCATACCGTCGGATTCGGCACGCCGAGCAGGCTCTATACGGCCCTTAACGTGAGCGACCCCAGGGAGATCATCGTTTTAGGTTTCGTGGAAATGAGTCTGGAGATGCTGGAGTCAACTCTTGCCATCGACGTGAGGGAACGGCTCGATAATCCCCTGGATGAGGTCATAGAACCCGGAATCGGTCGTCAGTTCGGTCTCGTTATTTCCGAGGATGATTTTTCGGCCAGCGGTCCTATTGACTACAAGCCTCCGTCAATAGGGGGAAGAGAGACCGATTTTCATGCGGTGGACCGGGACCTGGAGGAGGTCGCAGCCGCCCTGGCCTGGGCATCGAAAGAGCGTGAGGAAGGAAGAAGGACAAAAAAGAAATCGGGAAGCCAGGGGGATGTCCGTGAGAGGTGATCGATCACGGAAAGAGAGCCCGGATCTTCCCGAGGAGTGCTGATGAGCGACGAGTATCTTGCCACCGGTTTCGTTGACGTTGACGGCGCGGAAGACCGGGATGCATATTTCAGTTGCCTGGTGCTTTTGGATTCGTTGCCCTACTACAGGGAATACAAGGAAAGAAGCTACGAACTGTTGCAGCTTCGGCCGGGAATGACCGTGCTCGACGCAGGCTGCGGGCTTGGTGACGATGTAATCAGAATGGCTGGGTGCGTAATGCCGGGCGGAATGGTGGTGGGAATCGACTCGAGTATTGCCATGATTGAGAAAGCCGGATCGCGGGAGCTTTCTGCGCGGTTGCCGGTCCTGTTTCGGGCAGGAGACATCCGTTTTCTGCCGTATTCCAAGGGTTCCTTTGCGCGGTGTCGTATCGACAGGACCCTGCAGCATGTTCCGGAGCCGGAAAAGGTCATTGCGGAGCTGGTCAGAGTTCTTGAACCGGACGGGTTGCTCCTTGCATATGATAACGATTGGGAGACTTTTTCGGTGGCATCGGAGGACCCCGGAGTCACTGACACTCTTGAAAAGCTCTGGAGCGATTCATTTACCAACAGTTTTATCGGCCGTTATCTGGAGGAGTACTTCTTCTCGGCAGGCCTGCGTGACCTGCAGATCTATCCCGGCACGTCGGTGATTGAGGATTTTGAAACGGCCGACAAGGTCTATAACCTGCAGGAAACGGCACGGAGAGCCATTGCAGCCGGGATCATTTCCGGAGATCAAGGCCGCTCCTGGATCGAGGAACTCGTGGAAAGAAGCGGGAAGGGCAGGTTCAGGGTGGAACTGACAGCCTACACCGTGGTGGGCAGGAAATAATATCGGCACCGGCAATGCCGGGCCGGCGGCAGAAGCCCGGGCGCACGGCAATTACCGTTACCGTGAAGGGGGACCGGCCCGCAAAAGGCGCGGCAGGAACAAAGGGGAGAGAGAGGAGTCTGTAATGGCGCTCTATGAATGTACTCAGTGCGGTTATGTAACGGAAACGATAAGTCCCGGAAGATGCCCGGGCTGTGGATCTCCGGCGAGCGAAACCTGCTGCCCCATTTCCTCAGGGGGAGAGATTGGCCCCGGCGACGGGAAGGAGTCGGCTGTCCAGCGCCGATACGCGGGGTATTTCACGGTCTTCCCGGAAACAGGTGAGACACGAGGAGTTGGGTTAGGAGGGGATTCCCCTATTGTGGCCATTGCGCGTGTCCATGATGACCCGCTTCACGCCTGTGTGGAGAAGTGGTACCGGGGGCTTACTGAGAGGGCAAAGGCACGGTATGACAAGGAAGTGCTGGGATTCATGAAATCATTGCAGAGACCGGCGGTGGGCTCGCTCGCCGCCGGCACGGAGAGCGTGCTGTTCGCCAAGGTCCTCGAGGTCGTGGCACGGAGCCTCGGCACAAGGAAGAGAAAGGTCCGCTGCTGCACGTGTACCTACTACCTAGGCAGCACCGACTGCGGAATTGAACATATACGGGAGAGAGCCGTGGACAGCAACTCTTCCGGGCCGGCGGATACAGCAGTTGGCTGCCCCTTTCACATAGCCCAGACGGACCGGGATTATCTCCTCCGTCGCCTGCGCTTCCTCATGGATGGACCGGATGCATGATGTGAGCCGGGTTTCTTTTCAAGTGTTCCAGCGGCGGCAATCGATAAAATGACCATCCGGATATAACGGACCTATCATACGGCTCAGCCAGAGCTGGCTGTTTGGGTGATTGACTGTTGTTGACTATGGGTTCAGGTCTTCCGTGACCTTGTGAGTCCCTCAACAAAACGATCAACCTCTGCAGGGCTGGCAAAGAAACCTTGGAACCCTTCCCAGTCTGGACCGGCACTCCCGGGGTAAACCCATGGATCGTGGCGGGGCGGCAGGATCGCCAGGTCAGCCTCTTCCGGCAGGTTCAACCAGGTGTTGAGCCGGCTAGAGTATAGCTGAAAATTGAGTCCGTCACTTGCGTTGCTCTCTTGCGGGATGAGGCTGACAACGACCTTGCGGCTCCCGTTGAATATAGCGGTGAAACCGACGGAACTGCGGGTCGTGTGTTTCTGAAAAAAGTGCTCGAGATTGGCTACTGCGTAGCGGTAGAACTCCTGCACCCCCTTTTCTGCCGCAATGGTGTCCAGTTCCTCATAGGTGAGGTTTTGACGACGCTTCGACACGCCCTTCGTGCGACTCTGTAACTCGACCTGGGCTGGTTGAATCAAGAAGACGCGGGCAAGGAGTTCCGACCCGTTTGGCTCTTTGAAATACTGGAAAGTGGCGGCATTGATGTTGACGCCGTACGTGTCCGACAGATACTTGATAATACGCTCTGAACTGGGGTCGATGTGCGATGCAACAATAAGCAGGCGGTGGTTCTCGTTCAGGGTTTCGGGAAGTTCTGTACCAAACTTACATTTAAACGCTTCATCGAGCTTTCCCTGGCCGAGGTAGGCCTCGCCGATGGATGTGACACGTTCGTTCGATAGATACTTGACCCAGGACCCATAGTCGAGAACCTGCGCCGTGATCTCGCGGGGGGTCTTGTCTCGCTTCAGCTCTACTACCACTATGTCTCCTACCTGATCGAGGCAAAGTAGATCGATGAAACCCCCGAAATCCGTCTCGACCTGGCGGCCTATGGCCAGCAAGCCAGGGCTGAGCACTGAGATGTCACGTTCCAGCCATACTTCGAGTCGCCCTTCGAGATCGAGCGGAGAGTGAGTGATTTCACTCAGAGTATCGCCGTCTTGGATCCTCCAGATTCGTACTTCCTCGGACATGGTCAACTCCTTTCAATAGGCCGCCTAACGACTGTGATAGTCCGCAGACCGGTTGGCCCTCCCCAATGCGGGGACGATCGCTGCCTTTGGAGCCAAAATGGGATGGTGCTCCGATATCTCCGAGATACGCTACCGGAATAGAGCGTATACTCAGGCTCAGGGTGGAGGTAAGCGGAGAGAAAGAGAAGCCTTCTCTCCGCCGGTTAGAATCCGATTGATCCCCCCCCGCAAAACTCCAACAAACTGTAGATACACTCCAATCTGTACCGCATAAAGGATGCGGCTGATTCCGGTCGTCTGCCTTGGTCCTGTTATATCCTTCTGAAGAGAAACAGAAAGAGCACAACAAGAATGGCAATTACAAGAACCGCAACGATGACGCCGCCGGCATCTGCTGCAACCCTCAGCTCATCAGCCTTCACGGCAACTTTGTGCAACTGCTGATCGCTCAGTTGGCCAAGCCTTGACTGAATCTCGTCTTTGCTGAATCCGAGCTGCGCCAACTTCTGGCTCACCACCTTTGTTTCGAGCACAGCCTGAACCTTCTGGAGATCAACTGTCCTCTCAAGGGGCGAGAGAGTCATTACTTCTGAGGGTGAGAGACCGGCATAGGACTTCTCTGCGAAGCCGATGACGAATAACGCCACTGCCAGATAGCAGCAGAGCACCTTCACTACAGTTTTGCTTTTCATTCTGTTCATGTGCATTCTCCTCGTTTGTTTTTTTGTCTGGTGCTACTCTTTCCGTTCCTTGAAACGAGAGACCGCCTTATCGTAAGAGTTCTCCACGTCCTGAACTGCAGCGGACATTTCTGATTTCACTTTTTCCCACTTCTTGGTGCCGGCTCTTTTCAACTCTTTCCATTTCTTCTTCGCCGCCACCTGTTTCTTCCGCAGATCCTTCAGTTCTTTGCTGAACTCTTCCTTGGCATCTCCTTTCACCTCGGAGGCCTTCTCCTTTAACTCGTCGAGCTTTTTGTCCAATGTCTTTATCTTTTCTTCCATCTGTTTCTTGTAGCCTTCCCTTTCCTCCTTTTGCTCGGCGCTCCAGACATTCAGAAAACATCCCAGAGCAAAGATGGTTGAGACTGCAAGGATAAAGCCAGCCAGCTTAATGCGCATTGTATCACCTCCTTTCAAAACGATTCCCCTCTTGACAGTTCAGTCACGTCATTCAATGACACGCCGGGGTAGGGCGATTGATCTATCTCTTTCACCTGCTGAGGACCTTCTCCGGCGTATCCTGGAAATTCAGGGATTCGCCAATATCCTGCCTCTCTTCATGCCCGATATGGATCCTCCTCGGAAAAGCCTTACGGCCCCATTGTATGCGTTCTAAAGGTGACCGTCTCTCCTGCGATATTTTCACGGTATAAGTGCTTTGTCTGCTCAAAGGAGGTCACCTTTTATTACGATACACCAGGTGTTTTGTTCTGTCTGTCGCAGAACCGACAATTATTTTGTAGCGCTTTTCTACATAAGCCTGTCGTCGTTCTTGTGACAAAGGTTGGCTGCCGGGGCCGCTTTCCACATAGACCAGCATCAGAAGCGGCGACTGCAATCTGTCTCGTCTAGCCCGCTTTCCGTTGACGACGCACATTCGGCGCCATTCTTCACGTAAGCGGTAATGTTCCGTTCCATGTGAGCCGGAAACTCCGGCGAGGGGCCCAGCAGTTTTTCACGGTAGACTCGAAGCATGATTTCCTTGAACGCCGGAAGCGCAACTCTGCCGCCGGTTTCTTTCGGTCCCAGGGACTGGTTGTTATCGAAGCCGACACGGACGGCAATTGTGATTCCTTCGGCGCCATAGGTGGACCCCACGAAGAGCGCTTCCCGTGAGTCGTTTGTCGTTCCTGTCTTTGCCATAACGGCTATCGGGAACCCGCTGGAATCAAGCGCATGAGCCGTACCGCCGGGAATGCGCACCACACCGCGCAGTCCTTCCTGGATGAGCGAAAGCACGCTCTCCTCAAGATCGACCCGAGACCCGTCGTTTTCGTTGTCGGCCAACACTTCGCCGGAATCACGAATGACCCTCCGGATCATATAGGGCTGTGCGATGATGCCCGATGCCATAGTCCGGTACGCATTGGCCAGTTCCAGGAGCTTCACCTCAGATGCGCCCAACGCTGTCGTGGCGTAGGGCCGCAACGGTGTTTTGACTCCCATCTTCCGCGACATCCGCAGGACACTGTCAATCCCGATTTGCTCTGTAATCCAAACGGCTACGGTGTTCCTGGATTCTGCCAGCGCCTTCCGAAGAGGAATCATTCCCTTGAATTGGCCATCGTAGTTTGAGATCCATTTAGTAGTCTCTCTTCCTCCATCGGGAACGCCTATGGGTTGGTCGGGGACCATGGTATCAAGATCAAAAGTTCCCTGTTGAAATGCAGCGAGATAGACGATGGGTTTCATTGTGGACCCGGGTTGCCGCAGGGATTTGGTTACACGGTTAAAGTCGCTGTGTGAGGCAGAGCGGCCTTCATAGAAGTGACGGCCACCCGTCTCGGCGAGAGTGGCCGCATCCCGGTTCCTTAGCACCACTACAGAGCCCTGGATCAGGCCTTTGGCGCTGGGATGTCGCGTCTCGTAAAGCTCGAGGCAGCGCTCCAGGGCCTCGTTCACGATCTGCTGCACCCGGGCGTCTACCGTTGAGTAAACATGTATGCGTCCCTGGCGGAGGTCTTCAGGGGTGAGGTTGAGGCGGCCTTTCAGTTCCTCAAAGACGCTCTCAACGACCGCAGGGGCCTGGAGCACCTTTTCCCTATGCCCTGCGACTACCGGGATCAAACGCCCTTCGGCTTGCCGCAACCGGTCGCGGGAAATGAAGCCATTCCTGGCCATAAGCCCCAGTGTCTTGTCTCTGCGGCGTAAGACTTTCCCCGTTTCCTTCGCACTTGGTGCGTAGGCGCGAGGCGATTTTGCTATGCCTGCGAGCAGAGCGGCTTTATCGGCATCATCGACGGTGAACGTGGAGAGGGGCCGGTCAAAATAGTATTGTGCCGCTGCCGCAAAGCCGTACTGACCATTTCCCAAGTGAATGAAGCTTGCGTACCTTGCCAGGATCTCTTCCTTGGCGCGGCGTTTTGAACCGAAGTATTCTTGCATCTCTTTTTCGACCCACAGTGATAGGCGAATCTCCTCGAGTTTTCGAACCAGCATGTTGACGCTTCTGGCGCTGATCACGCATGACAGCGCCCGGGGCAATAGGAGACCCTGGCGGAGCCGGTTGCTGTTTTCCCGGGCCGTGAGATTCTGAAAACCGGTGAGGTTCTTCAGAAAATGACCGCGTACGAGTTGCTGGGTGATTGTAGATCCTCCTTGCGGGAAGATAGCCGGACCATTGACCTCGTTCTGTCTTCCCAGCCTAACCAGGCGTGCCGCCAGGGCCCCAATCCTGATCTTGCCCAGCGTTCGAGGGATTATGGAATAGTCAACGCCGCTATGGGAGAAGAAGTTCTTGTCCTCGGCGGCAAGAATCGCGTCACGAACAATGGGCGGGATGTCTGCGTAATTTGTGATATGCCTGTACTGCCTTGCCACTTCGACGAGAGGTTCGTCATTGGCGTCGTAGATATGGCCTATCGTGGGGAACTCAAAGCGTATTAAGGGGCCTATGTCAGGCAGGTCGGCCCGGTCAAAATAGATGTGATGGAATCCTGCTGCAACAACTGCTGCTGCGGCGAATGTTGTGAAGACGAGGAGGTAAACGATACCCATCTTCCAGCCGGGACTGACTAAGCGGATACCACGAAGTCTCCGGACGGCCTCCAGGGCGTCCAGCCGCGTACGCCTGAACCAATCTGGTAACAAGGTGCCTGACACCATCTAGCTCCCAAGTGATTGATGTGGCCGGGTTGACCGCTTTGATAGAGCAAAGTCGTGGCGATAATGCTCTATATGACGAGCCCTGACGGTTATTTCCCCACGTGGATCCTGGAGAGGGGACCAATAAGCCCAAAGACGCTCAGGAGCCACCAAACGGCGATAATAACCACGACGGCATTCAGGATCGACTTGATGGAGCGAGCCATTGGTATGAACCGGTTGATGACCCAGAGAAGAAAACCACCTATGACCAGGACCGTCACTACTTGAATCAAAGGCATGATTGATACCCCTTTCTCTCCTGTTTTCAGAAGCAGATAGAATTAGTTCCTACGGGTTTACATTGGGAATAGGGCCATGGCGCCTGGTGATATCATGATCGAGGCGTAGGCCCGCCTCCTGCTGATACATTTCTGCCGGGCAGTCAGCTTCTGTTCCGGAAATCTGCTGCTCGTGCATTCTGATTGGCCATTCTCACAGCCGCCGCCACTTCCTTCAGGACAATCGTCTTGCCTATGGGGGCCAGCGCAATACCGGCCAGTTTCAGGTGCTGTATCCCAAAAGGAATTCCGATGATTGTGACGAAATTGAGTAAGGCCGAAGAGACATGGCCGATCGCCAGCCAGAGCCCGGCAAAGATGAACCAGATAACATTTCCCATAGTTCCCAAGGCTCCGGTGCCGATGTCCTCCTTCTGTGTAAGTTCTTGCCGGCTTATTGCCTCTTTGCCAAAGGGGAAAAAGGTGAACTGGCCGATAACGAAGCATGCCTTACCCCAGGGAATGCCGACTACCGACATATAGGCCAATAGGCCGGCAATCCACCACGCAAGCCCCATCCATACCCCGCCAAGAATGAACCAGAGCAGGTTGCCAATCGCTCGCATCGCTTCTCCTTTTTCAGTACCTTCGTTCGAGCAAGAAAGAGGGCCGCCTAATTCGCTTTCACGATCAGGCTGTTCTTCACGGATTTTACTCCTTTGACGGTCCATGTGATCCGAGCCGCTTTATCAACAGCATTCTGGCTATTTACGAAGCCGCTCAACTGAACCACCCCTTTGTAGGTGTCCACACTGATCTGGAATGACTTGAGAAAATCATCCGCCGCAAGCAGCGCTTTCACCTTGGTCGTGATGACCGAATCATCAACATATTCGCCTGTGCCTTCGTGTTTCGGTGAAGATGCGCAGGCCGCAAAGGTAGCCATCAGCATGAATACAAGCAAAAAACTGATAAGGACATTTCTCTTTTTCATAATTTTTACTCCTCCTTGTAACAAATTTGGCGGTGGATCGTCGTCGTCGGTCTGTCTGACCGGTTGTTGCCACAAATGGCGCATCATAGGTCACACCCAAATAACACAGTTGAAGCTGCCGAACTCATTCGTCCATCCTTCCACGGAACCGGCATCGTTGTGCCATTTGCCATCAACGATAAAGCGGTATTCGTATACCCCCGGTTCCAGGTGGACGGTCCTTTTCCACATGCCATTTCCCTCGCCCGTTGTAACAAGGGTGAGTGGATGGGAACTCTTGTCCCAGCCGTTAAAACTCCCGGCAAGGTGAACGCTCTTGGCGTCGGGCGCATGAAATGTGAAAGTAATGTGTTTCTTCATTGTTTTGGCTTATCTATGAAGAATTTTATAAGGTCGATGGGGAGAGGGAATACGATGGTGGAATTCTTTTCGGTGGATATCTCAATCAGTGTCTGAAGATACCTGAGTTGAAGGGCCATGGGGTTCTTGGAGAGAATATCGGAGGCTTCCGAAAGCTTTGTGGAGGCCTGGTACTCACCTTCGGCGCCGATAATTTTGGCCCTTCTTTCCCGCTCGGCTTCGGCCTGTCTTGAGATAGCGCGCTGCATCTCCTGTGGAAGATCCACATTCTTCACCTCCACGTTCGATACCTTTATGCCCCACGATTCGGTGTGGGTGTCCAATATTTCCTGCAGTCTCTCGTTGATCTTCTCCCGGCGGGAGAGGAGATCGTCAAGGTCAGCCTGACCCAGCACGCTTCGCAGGGTCGTCTGGGATAGTTGGCTC
Source organism: uncultured Syntrophorhabdaceae bacterium (assembly GCA_964408265.1). Taxonomy (GTDB): domain Bacteria; phylum Desulfobacterota; class Syntrophorhabdia; order Syntrophorhabdales; family Syntrophorhabdaceae; genus CAYOYU01. The sequence continues at coordinate 14,535 of CAYOYU010000029.1, read as the reverse complement.
GTTGCATAGAGGTAATTTTCAACATCGATGATAGCCTTTAACGAATCTATCACCCTAAAGAAGACTACGGCATTTACCTTAATGGTGACGTTATCTTTCGTAATGACATCCTGTGGAGGGATATCAAGCACCACGGTCCGGAGACTTACCTTGACCATCCGGTCGATCACAGGGATAAGGAGAATGAGCCCAGGTCCCTTAGGGGTTCCGAGAACCCTCCCGAGCCTGAATATAACGCCTCTCTCGTATTCCTTTAAAACCTTTATTGCGCTTGCAAGAAAGAACATGACTGCCACTATAACAAACAGGTACACTGGTACCATTGCCAGCCTCCTCTTGCGTTTTTCACAATTCCTAACCCTGAAAAGCCCTTAAGGCCTGATATATGGTTTCAAGGCGACCATCTCTCCTGCGATATGTCTTGCATTATGATTGCCTTATCTGCTCATAAGGAGGTCACAAGCAACACAATACAACAGGAATTCCATCTCGTCTGTCGCAGAACCGACAATTATTACGTAGCTTTTTCCTACGTGGG